>CAYNLY010000013.1:0-32676 GCA_964398225.1 uncultured Zetaproteobacteria bacterium | reverse complement strand
CCGATGTTGGCGTTGATCTTCACGAGGAAGTTGCGGCCGATGATCATCGGCTCCAGTTCCGGGTGGTTGATGTTCGCCGGAATGATCGCGCGTCCGCGCGCGACCTCGTCGCGGACGAATTCGGGCGTGATGACCGGCGGGATGCTGGCGCCGAAGCTTTCGCCCGGATGCTGCTTCGTGATTTCGCGCAGTCGCTCCCGCCGCTGGTTTTCGCGGATCGCGACGAACTCCATCTCCGGGGTGATGATGCCCTGGCGCGCGTAATGCATCTGCGTGACGTTGCGGCCGGGCTTCGCACGCCGGGGCTTGCGCCGATGCGGAAAACGGAGATCCCCGGCATCGGCGTCGCGCGCGCGCAGCCGCGCATAGCGGGAGGAAAACTCGTCCAGTTCCTCGGTGTCGCCCCGTTCCTCGATCCAGCGCTCGCGAACGGCCGGCAGCCCCTTCGTCAGATCGATCGCGACCTCGGGATCGGTGTAGGGGCCGGAGGTGTCGTAGACCAGGACCGGAGGATTTTCCTCGAATCCGTCGCGGGTCGGCGTCGGCGACTGGCGGATTTCGCGCATCGGCACGCGGATGTCCGGCCGGGAGCCTTCGATGTAGACCTTGCGGGAGTTCGGAAACGGACGGCGCATCTCCGGGGAAAGCTCGATGGGTGCCTCCGTGGTCTTGCCCGGTTCCTGCGCTCGGTCCATCGATGCCATCGGTTCATCCTCCTGATTCCTAGGGTGCGTACGCGGCGAGACTATACCCGAGTGCAACGCTCGGGTATAGGCTTGCGCGCATGACGGCTTTCCCGCTTCCGCGACTCGGCGAATCCACCGCCGAACGCCTGCTCGGCGGTTATGTTTCGGCGAGGCACCCCGCCTGGTCGGTGCTTATCGCCCGCGGCGATCGTCTGCTCGATTACCTGCAGGGCCAAATCACGCAGGATGTCCGCAGACTTTCGCCCGAGCAGGCGATCCATGCCTGTCTGCTCACGCCGCAGGGCAAGCCGGTTGCCGAGCTCTATCTTCTCCAGCGCGATGCGAGTGAATGCTGGCTGCTCGTTCCGAGCGCGGCACTCGAAGCGGCTCAGGCGCGCCTGAAGCGCTTCATGCTGGGCTATGCGCTGGATTTCGAGCCAGCCTCCCAGCTTGCCGTGTTCTCGATCCAGGGGGCGCATGCGGGAAGCGGGCTTGCCAGGCTCGGACTTCCGGAGCCCGGCAGCTCCTGGCTATCCCTGAGCACGGGCCCCGAGGGCATGGCGCTCGTGATGCCGGCCTCTCCGCGCGGCTTCTGGGCCATTGGGCCGGCCCGGGACTGGGCCGCGCGCCTTGCCGGGACGGAGATCGCCGCCGAGGAACTTGAAGCGATGCGCATCCTTCGGGGGCTGCCCCGCTTCGGCGTGGAATGGGACGAGCGCACGCATCCGCTGAATGCGAACCTGATCGAGTTCGACGGCGTATCGTTCGACAAGGGCTGCTACGTGGGCCAGGAGGTGACCAGCCGGATGCGCTGGCGCGGCGGCATCCGGCGGCGGCTTTATCAGGTGCAGCTGGCCGCCCCGCCCGACTCGATGCCTGCCCGAATCCTTTCGACCCAGCCGATCGGCGAGCTGAAAAGCGCCGCAATGGACCACGAGGGCGCGATCTACGGCATCGCAAGCCTGCCGATCGCCGTTGCGGAAACCGAACCCGCGCCTTCGCTTCGGCTTGAAAACGGTGCGGACGTCCGTCTGATCGGCCCCTGCAGGCCATAAACTTCCGCGTGCGTGCGCAGGCAGGCCCGCTGATCTAGTCTTGCCCGCATGAAACACGAGCAGGCACTGGAATACGCTCGGGAGCTGATCGGACGCGAATCCGTCACGCCCGAGGACGGCGGCTGCCAGGACTGGATCGAGTCCCTGCTTAAGCCCGAAGGCTTCGTGCGCACGCGCGTCGACGTCAACGGCGTGACCAACAGCCTCTTTGAGCGGGCGGGAACGCGCCCGGGCCGGCTTGCCTTCGTCGGCCATACCGACGTCGTGCCGCCGGGGCCTTTAAGCGGCTGGCCGCATCCGCCGTTTGCGGCCCAAGTCGAAAACGGCATCCTGCACGGCCGCGGCGCCCAGGACATGAAGGGGGCGATCGCCTGCTGGCTTGCGGCCGTCAAGCATCTGCTTCGCGAAGGCGTGGAGCTTCCCACGATCCAGCTGCTCATCACCTCGGACGAGGAAGGCGAATCGGTGGACGGAACGATCCGGCTCGTGGAGCGTATGCGGTCCGAAGACCGGCTGCCCGATGCCGCGATCGTCGGCGAGCCCTCCTCAAGCCTTCAGGTGGGCGACGTGATCCGCGTCGGACGCCGTGGCGTCGTCCAGGTCAGCGGCCTGATCGAGGGCAAACAGGGCCATTCCGCCTACCCCGAGGATGCCGACAACGCCGTCCATCGCGCGATTCCGGCGCTTGCCCGGCTGATCGCGATCGACTGGGGCAGGCCCGCCGAAGGATTTCCGCCGACAACCTGCCAGATCACGAACCTTTCGGCCGGCACCGGCGCATTGAACGTCGTGCCGGGAAGCTGCTCGTTTTCGGTGGACATCCGCTACAATCCCGGCATCGACTTCGAAGCCATTCAGGCGCGGCTTTTCGAGGCCTTCGATGGCGTTCAGGCCGTGCTGGACATTCAGCACCAGGCGGAGGCATTCGTCACCCCGCCCTGCGCCTTCCTCGACCTCGTCGAGGCCAGCATCCAGCGCATTGCGGGCATCACCTGCCGGCGCGACACCGGGGGCGGCACCTCCGACGGACGTTTCCTTTCGGCGGCGGGTGTGCCGCTTGCCGAGCTGGGGCTGACCAACTCGACGATCCATCAGGTCGGGGAATGCGTGGCCGTCGACGAACTCGACCGGCTCACCGAGATCTATGCCGACATCATCGCCAACTTCGAGGTGCACGCATGAACGAACCCCTTGGAGCCCGGCGCAACCGGCCCAGCAAAACGCTTGAAACCTTCCCGAATCCGCATCCGGACCGGGATTACCACGTCCGCATCGACTGTCCGGAGTTCACCTGTCTGTGTCCGAAGACGGGCCAGCCGGACTTTGCCGAAATCCGGCTCGACTATGTGCCGGACAAGCTCTGCGTGGAGCTGAAGTCGCTGAAGCTCTACTACTGGAGCTTCCGCAACGAGGGGCACTTCCACGAGGATGTGACCAACCGGATCGCCGACGACCTGATCGCCGCTCTGGATCCCCGCTATCTGAAGGTGACCGCGGTGTTCAACGTCCGCGGCGGCATCTACACGACCGTCGAAGTCGAGCACCGCAAGTGACGGGGCGCAATCCGGGCCTGCCGTTTCTGAAGATGCAGGCCCAGGGCAACGACTTCGTGATCCTCGATGCGACCGAACACGAGCTTCCCGGGCTCGATGCGGCGTTCGTCCGCAACATCTGCGACCGGCGATTCGGAATCGGCTGCGATCAGCTGCTGGTTATGGAGCCGGACGACAGGGCGGATTTCAGGCTGCGGATCTTCAACAACGATGGCTCCGAGGCCGCCAACTGCGGCAACGGGCTTCGCTGCGTGGCAGATTTCTGGATGCGGGGCCACGGAACAAACGAGGTCCGGATCGCCGTGGGCGACCGGACCGTCGAGGGCGCGCATTCCCCCCCCGGCATCCGCATCGGCATGGGCGAGGCCAGGATCCTCGAGGCGACCGGCGCGCATGTGGATGTCGAAATCGGCAACGAACATCGCGTGTTTTTCGAAGCGACCGAGAGCTTTCCCGAAGATCGCAACGTCGAAATCGTCACCGGGCAGATCGCCGATCGGGTCTACATCGACATCATCGAACGCGGCGCGGGCCGGACCCTGGCCTGCGGCTCGGGCGCGTGTGCTGCGGCCGCGGCGGTCTGGCATCTGGAACGGGAGATCCGCCCTCTGAGCATCGTCATGCCCGGAGGCGAAGTGCGGGTGTCCGGCACGTTCGAGAACGTCGTCCTGGAAGGTCCGGTGGCCTGGGTGGCCCGGGGCGTCTACCTCGGCGGCACGCCGTCGGACTGAAACCGGACACGGGAAAGCCCCAGAAGGCTACCGTCCGCCGCGGGGCGGAATCCCCGGATGCGCGGCCCGCTGACCGCCACGACCGGCTCGTACCACAGCGGGATGTAGACCATCTGCTCATGCATCCGCCGCTGGACCTTCGCATACAGCGCCTTGCGCCGCGCGGGATCCTCGCTTGCCGCGGCCGCATCGAGCCAGGCATCAACCTCGGGGTCGCGGAACCGCCCGCGATTGGCGCCGGCCGGCGGCCACATCGAGGAATGCAGGATCCAGCGGTAGATGTCCGGATCGGTAATGCCGACCCAGGACAGGGAAAACACCTGGAAATCCCCGCGCTTGATCCGTGCGTAGAAGCCCCCCCACTCCAGCGATTCGATGCGGGTGCGAACCCCGATCCGCTCCCACATCGCGGCAATCGCGGTGGCAAGCCTCAGACGGGTGGGATCGGTGCTCGTCCGGTAGGTCAGCTGAAATCGGACGCCATCCGCATGCCTAGGAAAGCCCGCGGCATCGAGCAGGCGCTCGGCCTGTTCCGGGTCGAACGGCGTGGGCGCTAGGCGCGCAGCCGCCCAGTGATCGGGCACGAGCACCGTCTCGGCCAGCACCGGCAGATCGCCCAGCAGCGCGCGCTTGAGCCTTTCCCGGTCGAGCGCCAGCGCGAGCGCACGGCGGACCCGGACGTCCTTCAGGCGCGCATCCTGGAGGTTGAGGCCGATGTAGGAGAAGGTCGTCGACGGGCGAGTTGCAAGCGCAAGGTTTTCCTGGCGCCGGAGCCATCCGTAAAGGTGGGGCGGCAGATCGTTCTGGGTGAAATCGAGCTCCCCGCGGACCAGCTTCAGCACCCGCGTGACCGGATCGCGGACCTCGACGAACTCAAGCGCCGGCCCTTTGCCGTTCACCGGCGCGATTCTCAGACGACCGCCCTTCCAGAACACCAGGCGATAGGACCCGCAGCCGTTGTCCAGACTGCGGATCTGCCCTTTTTGGGCCTGTCGCGCAGGCAACACCCCGAGCGACAGCCGCGTCAGCAGCGAGGCATCGGGCCTCGTCAGCTCGACCTCGACCTCGCGCGCATTCAGGGCCCGCACGGCCTTGACGGCGGCAAGCCCAGCGCGCAAAGGACTCGCATGCGCGGCATCCATCACCGAAGCAAGCGTGGCCACAACGTCGTCGGCCGAGACCCTGGAGCCGTCATGAAAGCGGGCGTCGGCGCGAAGCCGGAACCGGTAGTGCAGCGCATCCGGGTGACTCCAGCTCTCGGCTAGATCGCCCACGGGCATAAAGCGTTCGTCGAGCCGGACGAGCCCCCGGTGCAGAAACTCCTGAACCCGCTGGCTGGCCGCATCGGTTGCATAGCGCGGATCGAGCGTGATCGGCAGATGCGCCATGCCGACCCGGATCGCATCGGCGCCCGGATCGGGCCGCGCACAGCCGCCGGCAAGAGCAAGGCAGGCCAGCGCGAGCATGCGCAATCCCTGCCGAATCCAGGAACACCGCATCATCCAAGCTCCCAGCGGCTCACGGCCTCGACATGCCCCGCCCACGGAAACAGATCCAGCGCGGCAAGCCCCGTAAGGCGGTAACCGGCGGCGCGCAGCAACGCGCCATCGCGCGCGCCGCTGGCTGGATCGCAGGACACCATCAGGATGCGTGAGGGCAGCATGCGCGCCATCTGCGAGCAGACCAGGCGCGCACCCCGGCGAGGCGGATCCAGAATCAGCAGATCCGCGCCGGCGAAAGGTTCGGCATTGAACGGCCGGAACAGATCGAGCGCGTGGAACTCGCCCGCAACGCTGCAGGCCCCGGCGTTGCGGCGCGCCCGTTGCACGCTTGCCGCATGCAGCTCGGCGCCGACCAGAGCGGCCCCGAACCGGGCGGCGAGCGGAATCCCCAGGTTTCCGATCCCGCAGAACAGATCCACGATTCGGGAAGGTCTGCCGGCCCAGCGTGCGAGCAGGGAGACAAGCGCCCGGTTCCCGGCCTCCTGGCCCTGCACGAAATCGTCGGGGCCGACTTCGAGCATGAGCCGGGTTTCGCCGCCTTCATCCTCGATCCGGATTTCGTCGTGCAGCGTGCGGATCGGGAACCTGCGGGTATCCAGCGGCCTGCTTTGCTGTTCCCTGCGCCACCACCAGTTGATCCACAGTCCGTGGATCGACCTGGGAAGCGCTCGCTCCGCTTCGGGCCGGCAAGGGGCTTCCAGAACCAAGTGAATCCCGTCGGCGAGCCGCACAGCCTGCACGGATGCGACGGATGTGAGCGACAACCATCCGGGAAGCGCCCGCGCAAGCTCCTCGAGCGCCGGATCGAGCACCGGACATTCCGGAGATGCAACAACCCGGTGGGAAAATCGGGCACGAAAGCCGAGCACGGCCCGGCCGCCTTCGTTCCGGACATGCCAGCGCACCCTGCGCCTGCTTTTTGCAAGCGGAGAATCCGCGGGCAGCCAGAGGCAGTCCTTGCCCATCAGCTCGCGGAAGGCGGTCTTCACCCATCCGGACTTGCATTCAGCCTGGGCGTTGCGACTCAGATGCTGAAGCATGCAGCCGCCGCACTGGCCCGCAGCCGGACAGGGCGGCGGGCAGCGATCGGGCGAAGCCTCGAGGATCTCCACGCAGCGCCCATGCCAGGCACCCCGCCGCCGGCGCTCACGCCGGAACCGGACGAGTTCGCCCGGCAGTACATCCGGCACCAGCACGACCTCGTCCCGATCGCGCACGGCTCCCCAGCCGCCGGGAATCAGCTCAAAGACGCGGCCGGTCCGGATGTCCTGTTCGGTGGAGATGGACGGTGCTTCCGCCGTCCGGGATGCGGGCATCGGAACCGCGGGATCAGGGAAGCAGGTCGATCGGACCGACCGTGATCGGCTCCGGCGACCGGAACCGGAAGCGCGCGCCCTTGACCTTGCCCATCCGCCGAACGGAAATGCTCAGCGGGCGGTCGATGTCCCGATCGTTCAGCTTCAGAATCTGATGCCATTTGCCCCTCGCATCCTGAAGCTGAAGCTCGATTTCGCCGCCCGTAAAGTCCGCCTTTCCGACCGAGGCCTTGTGAATCACGACCCGACGCACCTCGACCGGCCGATCGAGGAACAGACGGAGCTGGGCCTTCTTGTAGGTCCGGAACTTATCCTTCCAACGGTAGTTGCGGAGGCTTTCGAAATAGAGCCGGGAGCCTCCGCGGAACTCGTGCCGCTCCCGGATGCCTGCGTGCGTGCCATCGCTTCGGACGAGTTTGTGGCCGACGCGATCCGTGACCGGACGAACCACCGGCCGGGATCGCGTCGTGTGCTTCCGCGCAGACCTCACCCGCACCTTGCGCGGGCTCTGCGCTTTTGGCGCTTTCGCAGCCCGCGCCGATTTCGCCGTTCCGGATGAGGCTGTCGGGGCCTTCGATGCGGGCTTGCCCGCGGTTTTCGCAGCCGCCACGGGCTTTGCCTCTTCCGGCTTCGATGCTTCCGGTCCGGCTTCCTTGGAGCTTTCCTTGCCGGCTACGGGCCCGGTCGCTGTTGCGCCCTGCCGCTGCGATTCGGCCATGTGCAGCACGGACCACAGCCCCAAGCCCACGCCAAGCAGCAGCAGAAACGCCACGCCCCAGACCGCCGGCGTCCGCCATGTCCGCCTGGACCGCGCCGGCAGCCCCTTCTTGCTGACCAGCTCCGGCGGCTTGCGCCGGAACCCCAGGCGATGGAGCAACGCGCGGACCAGCCCCTTGGCGATCTCCAGATTCGACATCCGCTCGCTGGGCGGAGGCAGCACGACCTCGCGCGTCGCATCCGCATGCTTGCCGAGATCGCCGCGAATGCTCGCCGCCACCTGCATCAGCATCTTGTGTACGGTTTCGCAGTTCGGCGGCCGGTCCGAGGGATTCTTTGCCAGAAGATCGAGGATCAGATTGGACATCATCTTCGGCAGGCCGGGATTGAGCTTGATCGGCGGCACCGGATCCTGCCGGATCTGCTTTTCCATGATCTCGAACTCGCCCGCGCCGTTGCCGGTGGCGTCGAACGGAAGTTTTCCCGTGCACATCTGATAGAGCAGGATGCCGAACGAGTAGAGATCGGTGCGCGCATCCACCGGCTGATTCAGGATCTGCTCGGGCGCCATGTAGCGGAACGAGCCGACGGTCGCGCCGCTCTGCGTGAGGTCTTCGTCGCCGCCCGTGGGCTTGGCCAGACCGAAGTCCATCAGCTTCACGCCGCCGTCCTCGGACAGGAGGACGTTGGCGGGTTTCAGATCGCGGTGCACGATACCCATCTTGTGCGCGGCATCGAGCCCCGCGAGCACCGCCTCGGAGATGCGGATGATATCAAGCAGATCCATCCGGGGATGCTCGCGCATGTACTGGCGGAGGTTCACGCCGTGGACCATCTCCATCACGAGCGCCATATGCTCGTCGTCCTCGTACAGCGCCAGCAGCGTGACGATGTTCGGATGGATGAGCTTGGCATGCATCCGCGCCTCGCGGCGGAATCGCTCCTTCAGATTTTCATGCTTGAGCAGGTGCGGATGCAGAACCTTGATCGCAACCTCGCGCCCGAGCTTCTCATCGTGGGCGCGATAGACGATGCCCATCCCGCCTTCGCCGATCTTTTCATCGAGAACGTAATGGCCGAGCCTTGCCGCCTTGCCCGGCGCCAGCATCGCGGCTCCGCAGTTGCTGCAGAAGCCGTCCTTGCTGGTGCTCTCAACCCCGCAGGATGCGCATCGCATACGCTTGATTGTTGACGCAGCCCGGGGGTTGTCAAGGGTATGCGTCACAGCCGGGGCCTGGCTTCATCCGCTCCGTTTTCCCCAGCGTTGCTGGGCGGACGGAAGCACCCGCTCGGGCTCCAGGCGGAAGCCGCCGGTGGCAAGCGGCTGAATCCTCGCCGTGCCCAGCACGTCTTCCGGATCGCGTTCCGGAAGCACCACAACCCGGATCGTGCGCTCCCCCACTGTTCCGGTCAGGCGGAGACGCTGGCCGAGCACGAAACGCCGCGCGCGGGAATCGTCCAGGAACACCGGGTCAAGATCGCGCAGCCAGGTACGAAGCGGCAGCACGCATTCCGACTTCCGGCGGGCCAGTTCCTCGATCGTCACCATGCAGTCCGCGGGCCATCCCCCCGTGCTCAGGCGCCGCAGCTCGACCACGCACCCGCCTGTTCCGAGCGCAAGTCCGATGTCGCGGGCAAGCGCGCGGATGTAGGTGCCCTTGCCGCACCGGACCTCCAGGGTCAGAAACGGCCAGTCGTAGGCCATGCGCCGGATCTCATGGATCTCGACCGGCCGGGGCTTGAGCCTCGGACGTGCGCCGTTGCGCGCCAGTTCATGCGCGCGCTTCCCCTTCAGGCGGACGGCCGAGAATGCCGGCGGGACCTGCTCGATGCTCCCGACAAAGCCCTGGAGCACCCGGTCGACCTCGGTTTCGGTCGGCGGGGATGCAGGCTGCGCCTCAAACGTCACGCGCCCGTCGTCGTCGAGGGTGTCGGTCTGGCGGGAGAGATCGATGACGGTCCGGTAGAGCTTCTCCGCGCTCAGTCCGAGATCCGCGAAGCGCGTGGCCTCGCCGAGCAGAATCGGGAGCATCCCGGTCGCAAGCGGATCCAGCGTGCCGGTATGACCCGCCTTGATCCGTCGTCCGCCTCCCAGCAGCCGGACGACCTCATTGACCGCCTTCCGGGACGTCCAGCCCCGGGGCTTGTCGAGAAAAACCACGCCGGAAACCCGCCCGGAATCAGGCACCGACCAGTTCACTCACCAGAGGACGCAAAATCGCCCGGACCTCGTCCAGCGTGCCCTCGAGCTGGCAGCCAGCCGCATGCCGGTGCCCGCCGCCGCCGAGGCGGGTGGCGAGCGCGCCGACGTCGGCGTCGTTCTTGCCCCGGAAGCTGACCTTCCAGACATTGTCCCGATCGTCGTTGCGGAGAAACACGGCCACTTCGACGCCGTCGATGGAGCGGGCGTAGTCGATCAGCCCTTCGGTGTCCTCGACGTCCGCGCCGCTCTCCCGATACATGTCCCGGGTGACATGGACCCAGGCCGAGCGGCCTCCGTCGCGAAGTTCGAGCGTGTTCAGGCACAGCGTCAGCAGCCGGAGGGAGGCCTTCGAACGGGATTCGTACACCGCCTGGCTGATCGTCCAGGGATCGGCGCCCGCATCGATGAGCCGGGCCGCCAGCCGATAGACCTCGGCGCTCGCCGAATCGAGCCGGAAGCTCGCCGTATCGGTGAGAATCGCGGTGTACAGCGCCGTGGCCACGGTCTCGGACAGCTCCGCCCCCATGGCGAGAAGCAGGTCATGAACCATCGCCCCCGTCGCGCAGTAGCGGGGATCGACCAGATTCACGTCGCCGAAACGCCGGTTGCTGGCGTGATGATCGATGTTGACCAGACAGCCGCCGGCGAACAGGGCATCGTCAAAACCCAGACGTGCGCGTTCTCCGGCATCGAGGCTGATGACGACGTCGGGCGGCGCGCCCTTCCATTCGCCCCGGCCGACCTCCCCGGCATGAGGAAGAAAACGATAGATCCTCGGCACGCCGTCGCGGTTGTGCATCCGGACCGGCCGCCCACGCCCAAGCAGCACATCGTAGAGCGCAATCTGCGAGCCGATGCCGTCTCCGTCCGGATTGCAGTGCGTGGTCAGCAGGATATTCCCGGCATTCTCGATGGCTTCGATGACCGGCGTCCAGTCCACATCGGCAAACAGAGGCCGGTTCATCCGGAACGCTCCAGTTGCCTGAGCAAATCTAGCACTTCGCTGCTGCGATCGAACGCCTCATCCCAGCGGAATTCGAGCGCGGGCAGCCTGCGCCGGGGAATCGCCCGCCGAAGCTCGTGTTCGAAATGAGGCCTCAGCCGTTCGAGCACCTCGAGGCAGACCTCGGGATCGAAATCCTTGCCCGGCTTGTGCACCCAGACGGTGACCTGATGGCGCCCCGCCCCTTCGACACGGGTGATGGAAAGACCTTCCAGGCGCGGATCGGCCACATCCCGATACAGAAGGATGCCCAGCAGTCGCTGGATGTCCTTCAGCAGCCGGCGCCAACTGGCAGATCCGCGTTCCATGGCTACAGCTTGGCCGCCACTTCCTCGATGACGTAGAACTCGAAGGTATCGCCCACCTTGATGTCGTTGAACTTCTCGATGCCGATGCCGCACTCGTAGCCCGCGCGCACTTCACGGACGTCGTCCTTGAAGCGCTTGAGCGAGGCGAGCTTCCCGTCGTAGACCAGCACGCCCTCGCGGAGCACGCGCACATGCGCGCCCCGGGTCACGACGCCGTCGGTGACGTAGCAACCGGCGACCGCGCCCACCTTCGGCACCTGGAACACCTCGCGCACCTCGGCGGAACCGATCACCTTCTCCACCTTCTCCGGCGCAAGCATGCCGGCCATCGCGGCCTTCATGTCCTCGATGGCGTCGTAAATCACCTTGTAGAAGCGGATGTCGACGCCTTCCTGCTCGGCCAGCTTTTTCGCCTTGGCCTCGGGCCGGACGTTGAAGCCGATGATGATCGCATTGGACGCCGCCGCCAGCATCACGTCCGATTCCGTGATGCCGCCGATGCCCTTGTGCACCACCTTGACCTTGACCTCGTCCGTGCCCGCCTTGGCCAGCGAATCGGCCAGCGCCTCGACGGAGCCCGTCACGTCGCCCTTGATGATGACCGGAACCTCCTTGATCCCGCTCTGCAGGTGGGCAAAGAGCTCGTCCAGGCTCGCGCGCTTCTGGACCGTGGCGCCGATCTGGCGTTCGCGCTCCTTTCGATAGCTGACGATGTCCCGGGCCTGGCGCTCGTTCTCGACCACATGGATCTCCTGACCGGCCTCGGGCACTTCCTCAAGCCCAAGCAACTCGAACGGAATCGAGGGGCCCGCCGTCCGGTGCTGCACGCCGTTTTCGTCCACGATCGCACGGATGCGTCCCATCGTCGTGCCGGTGACGACGATGTCGCCCTTGTGGAACGTGCCGTTCTTGACCAGCACGGTCGCCACCGGTCCGCGACCGCGATCGAGCTTGGACTCGATGATGATCCCGCGGCCCCGCCGTTTCGGGTTGGCCTTGAGCTCCAGGATCTCGGTCTGCAGGGCCAGCATCTCGAGCAGCTCGTCCAGCCCCTCGCCGGTCTTGGCCGAGCACTTGACGAAGATCGTGTCGCCGCCCCACTCCTCGGGGATCAGACCGTGCTCGGACAGCTGGCGCATCACCATGTCCGGATTCGCGCCTTCCTTGTCCATCTTGTTGATCGCGACGATGATCGGCACGTCGGCAGCCTTGGCATGGTTGATCGCTTCGATGGTCTGAGGCATCACGCCGTCGTCGGCGGCCACGACGAGCACGGCCACATCGGTCAGCGCGGCGCCTCGCGCCCGCAGGCTCGTAAAGGCCTCGTGGCCGGGCGTATCGATGAACACGACGCGATCGCCGCTTTCCAGCTTGACCATGTAGGCGCCGATGTGCTGCGTGATGCCGCCCGCTTCGCCCTCGGCGACGTTCGCGCGGCGCAGCGCATCGAGAATCGAGGTCTTGCCATGGTCCACATGGCCCATGACGACGACGACCGGCGGCCGGGGCTCGAGATCCTCCTCCCGGTCCTCGACGTCCTCGATCAGCACGTCCTCGACCGCAGCCTCGTTGATGACCTTCGGCCGGTGCCCGAATTCCTCGACGATCAGGACCGCGGTATCGGCGTCAATCGTCGAGTTGGCCGTGGTCGGCATGCCCATCTCGAACAGCTTCTTCACGACCTCGCCGCTTTTCACGGCCATACGGTTGGCCAGCTCCGAGACCAGAATCGGATCGGTGATCTCCACATCGCGCACGACGAACTCGGCGTCGTCCTTGGTGATCGTCGTCTTCTTCTTGCGACGCATGCCCTTGGCAAGCCGGGACATGCGCTCGACCTCCTCGTCGGTCAGCAGTTCATGCCGTTTCTCCGCATAGGCGCGGCGGGCGGCCTTTTCGGCCGGCGACAAGCGGCGCTGCGGACGCGCGGCGCCACCCTTGCGCTTTCCGCCGGACGGCGCCTCGGGCATCGGCGCCACCGCCACCGACGGCGCGCGACCGGGCGCACGGGCAGGCCTCGCCGCCCCCGAGGGACGGCTGCGACGCTGTTTTCTTTCCTCGGAAATCTGTTTCTCGATCTCCTTCAGCGACGAGCTCGGGGCTTTGGCCGCCGCGATCTGTGCCGGGGTAAGCTCCCTGCGCAACGTGGTTCGCGGGCCGCGCTGAGGCGCGGGCTTCGCCTGTGGGCGCGCCGCCTGCGCCGTGCGCGCAGGCGCCGGACGGGACGCTTCGGGTTTCGTACCGATCGTGCGCGTGCTTACGGGCTTTTTCGCGCTGCTCGCCGCCTCGGCCTTCTTCGCTTCCAGCTTGGCCGCGGCCTGGGCGGCAGGCGTCGTTCGGGCGGTCTGGGTAGTCGCCGCGGCCGCTCCGGGCTTGCCCGGGGTGACAACCCTGCGGCGCCGGCGCACGACCTCGACGTTGCGTCCGCCGCCGGCCGCCCCGGCCCTCGTCTGGCCGGCGACCATCGGCTTGCCCAGCGTCAGCTTCTTGCCCGGAGTCCGGCCCTTCGCCTTGGCCTCGAGCACGGCCGAACGCACCCGCTCCTGATCGTCCGCCTCCAGCACGCTGGTCGGCCCCTGGACGACGATGTTGCACTCCTGCGCGACCTGCTCGACGAGCGCCACCTCGACCCCAAGTTCCTTCGCCAGATCAAGAATCCGTTTCGCCATAAATCCGTATCACCCGGTCCCTTTTATGCATCCATACCAGATGCAGTATCGTTTCAGCCGAGAATGCTCCGGCCCGTCATCGAGCGCGAGAACGGAAAGCTTTTCCCGCTCCAGCCACCGCGCCAGATCCTGGCCGGATGGCAGCTCGATCAGCTCCCAGGCCGCATTCTCCGCAGCGCGCCGATCCAGAGCCTCGCGCACCTGCCTTTTCAGCGCCTCGCCCGCATCCGTCGCGAGCAGGATCACCAGCGGCGCATTATTCCATATCCGGCGCATGACCGCATCCCTGCCGGGGCGGACGGCTGTGCGCCATCGCCTCAGATGGCGGGCGATCGCCTCATCGAGCCGCTCGAGAATGCGCGCGCGCAGCTCGTTCCAGCGCACCTGCCGCGCCCCCAGCGACTTCACCAGCCCGCCCAGGCGGCGATCGGTGATCCGGCTGAGGCACTCGGGACGCAGGCACAGATAGGCCCCCCGCCCCTGCGCCTGCTGCTTCAGATCGGGCCAGACCGCGCCCGAATCGTCGGCGACCAGCCGGAGCAGATCCCCCTTGGGGTACGGCTGCCGGCAGGCGATGCAGCGCCGGACGGGCCCGGCCTTGCCCGGATCAGTCAAACCAGCCGCAGGCCTCGCGGGCGGCGATGATCAGCTGCTCGAGCGTCTCCCGATCCACGCCCTCGATGCCGGCCAGATCGTCGATCGACGCATCGGCGAGCATGTTCGCATTGGCGATTCCCAGCTCGACGAGCTGTTCGGCCACCTCGCGGGTCATGCCGTTTACGTCGAGCAGAGGCACGGTCTCCTCGCCCGCCTCCTCGGCCTGCTTCAGAGCCTGATCGAGCAGCGCGTTGCGGGCCCGCTTCTGAAGCTCCTGGGCGGTTTCCTCCTCGCCGACCACGGCGACGATTTCCTCGAGCGGACAATAGGCCAGGTCTTCCAGCACGAGAAAGCCCTCGCTGGCCAGCAGTTCGGCGAATGCCTCGTCGATGTCCAGCGCCTCCTGGAACAGGGCCTTCGCCCGGGCCATCTCCTCGGCTCGGCGCTCCTGCTCCTCGCCCGTGCTCATGATTTCGATGTTCCAGCCGGTCAGCTCGCTGGCCAGCCGCACATTCTGGCCGCGGCGGCCGATCGCGATCGCGAGGTTGTCCTCCTTGACCGCGACCTCGATGGTATTGCGCGCCTCGTCCACGACGACCCGCTCGATCTCGGCGGGCGCAAGCGCGTTGACGACGAACACGGCCGGATCGTCGGTCCATTCGATGATGTCGATCTTCTCGCCGTGAAGCTCGTTGACCACCGCCTGCACCCGGGCGCCGCGCATGCCGACGCAGGCCCCCACCGGATCGACGGCCGGATCGCTGGAAACGACCGCGATCTTGCTGCGCGAGCCGGGATCCCGGGCGATGGCCTGGATCGTGACGATCCCGTCCTGAATCTCCGGAACCTCCTGCTCGAACAGCTTCAGAACCATGCCGGCGTCCGCGCGGGACAGAAACACGAGCGGACCCTTCGGCTGGTTGCGAACCTCGCGCAGATAGGCGCGGACGCGGTCGCCCTGGCGGAAGGTTTCGCGGGGCAGGCAGTCCTCGCGATACATCACCGCCTCGCCTCGGCCCAGATCCACATAGACATTGCCGCGCTCGACACGCTTGACGATGCCGGTGATCAGCTCGCCCACGCGCGGCGCGTATTCTTCGACCACCCGCTGGCGCTCGGCCTCGCGGATCTTCTGATTGATGACCTGCTTGGCGGTCTGCGCCGCAATCCGGCCCAGCTCGATCGGGGGCAGCTCCTCCCGGAACTCGCTTCCGATCTCCGCATTCGGATCGAGCTTCCGGGCTTCCTCGAGCGTCAGCTCGTTTTCCGGATCCTCGACTTCCTCGACGACCGTGCGCACGTGATAGAGGGTGATCTCTCCGGTCTCGCGGTTCATCTTCGCCTCGACGTGCTTGCCGGGATAATGGCGCCGCGCCGCCGTCCGGATGGCCTGTTCCATGGCCTCGATGACCACCTCGCGATCCAGCGACTTTTCCCGCGCTACGGCGTCGGCCACATGCAGCAGTTCCACGTTCATTTGCTTCTTCCCACCTTCCGCCTAGTTCTCCGGCCGCCCCGTTTCGGGGCATCCCGGTCCTTGTTCAGTCGCTTCCAGTTGATGGCGCGCACCAGCCTCACCGTGTCGGCCAGATTCAGCTCGTGCTCCCGTTCCCGCTCGTCCCGGATACGGAAGCGGATGTCGCCGCCGTCCGGCACGAACGTGACCAGCTCACCTTCCAGCGAGCGCCCGTCCGGAAAATCCGCCTTGACCCATTCGCCCCGATAGCGGGCGAAATCGGCTTCGGTCGAAATCGGCCAGTCCAGGCCGGGCGAGCTCACCTCGAGCCGGTAGCTTCCCGGAATCGGGTCCTCGGCATCGAGCTGGAGCGACAGCGCCCGGCTGATCCCTTCCAGATCGTCGGCATCCACGCCGCCCCGCCGGTCCACGAGTACGCGCAGCAGGCTGGTCGCACCGCCGGTGCCCAGCGTAATGCGGAGCACCTCGACCTCGTATTCGCGGGCGATCGGCTCAAGCAGCGCGCGGATGCGCTCGATCACCGGGCCTTCCGTCTCTCCGGGCACGCCATCTCCCTGGGTCAAAAAAACAAAAAAAGCGAGCCGCAGCTCACTTTTTCAAGCATGGCGAATCATAGGGGCGGGCGGAGGAAAATCAACCCCCCGTCCGGGCCTCGGGCAAGCCGATGGCCGGATGCTCAACAAACGTGCGTCCGGGATCGAACGGCCGCATGTCGAGCGCCGGCGCCCGGCCAAGGATCCATCCGGCCATGACCTCGGCCGTGACCGGCGCAAGCACCACCCCGTTCCGGTAATGTCCGCTCGCAACCCACAGCCCCGGAACTCCGCGCACCGGTCCCAGGCAGGGAAGGCCGTCCGGCGTGCCAGGCCGAAAGCCCATCCACTGCCGCTCGATCGGCGCCTGGGCAAGCCCGGGCGCCACCCGCCGCATCGAGGCCAGAAGGCGCTCGATTTCCGCGCGCGTCGTTCCCCTGCGGAAGCCGACGCGTTCCATCGTCGCGCCGATCAGCACGCGTCCGTCCGCGCGCGGCACGAAATACACCTCGGGATGCTTGATGATGTGCCGGACGGTGCCCGGTTCGGTCCGGATCAACGCGATCTGACCCTTGACGGGCTCGATCGGCAGCTCGAGACCGAGCGCACGCATCAGCTCCCCGGTCCAGCTGCCGGCGGCAAGCAGCACGGCATCGCCGGGAATCTCGCTCGCATCGGCAAGCACCACGCCGTCCACCCTGCCGTCAGCCCGGGTCCGGACCCGGGCCACCGGGTGATGTTCGCGCATCTCCACCCCAAGCTGCCGGAGCCGGAGCCGCACGGCCCGGAGCAGCCGCGGATTGCGCACCTGGGCAACCTCCGGCCAGAGAACGGCCTTCTCTAGACTGTCGGTCAGCACCGGCTCCCTTTGGCGGGCCTCGGCCGCATCCAGCGCCTCGACGCGCCAGCCGAAACGCCGGGACCAGTCCAGGGCCAGGTCGAAGGCCCGGTCGTCCTCCCCCTGCAGAAACGGAATCATCAGGCCCGTGCGCCGCCACTCGATCGACTGCCCGGTTTCCGTTTCGAGTTCCCGCGCCAGATCCGGATACAGCTTCAGGCTTGCGTTGACCAGCTCGGTGAAGGCGTCGGGATACAGCCAGGGCTCGATCGGGCAGAGGATGCCCGCACCAGCCCAGGAGGCCTCATGGCCCAACTCGCCGCGCTCGAGAATGACGGGCTCCGCACCCATCTCCTTCAGACGCAGCGCGCAGAGGCAGCCGATGATGCCGCCGCCGACGATCAGCACCCTGGTCCCCGAAGCGCGCGTGCCTGCCATGCCCGACCTCCTCTGTTCCGGACCGGACTTGCCGCAGCATGTCAAACGGTTCACCATGCCGCGTCATGCACTCCCTGCCCGGGCCGGTAGCCCAAGCATACCAGCACTGTCTTGGAATCGCACGGCGGCATCGGGAAAACTTTCCCACCGCATCGCGGCTCATCGCCCCGCATTTGCGTCCAGCGGTCGCGGCGGTCTATGCGTTTGCCCGGACGGCGGACGACATCGCCGACGAGGGCGAAGCGCCCGCCGAAGTCCGACGCAAGCAGCTCGATGCCTGGGAAACCCTGCTTGCGCGCACCGAGGCGGGTCGGGTGCCCGATCACCCCGTCTTCGTGGCCCTGGATCACGCCTTCCGGAACCTCGGACTTCCGCCCGAACCCCTGCACGAACTGCTGGTCGCATTCCGGATGGACCTCGAAGTTCATGCCTACGCAAGCGAGGAGGAGCTCCGCTTTTACTGCCGCCACTCGGCCAATCCGATCGGCCGCATCCTGCTCGCTCTTCACGGCGTGAACGATCCCGAGGCCGTCGCCGCGTCCGATGCGCTGTGCACCGCGCTGCAATGGATCAACTTCTGGCAGGATCTGGGACCGGATCTCGCCCGCGGCCGCTGCTACCTGCCGGCCGAATGGCTTGAACCTCACGGGCTGAAGCCCGATGCGCTGATCGCGCTTCAAGAGATTGCGCCGGCAAAACAGCGCGCGATCGTTGCCGACGCGTGCAACCGGACGCGCCCTCTGCTTGCGGCCGCTGCCGACCTCCCTTCCCTGCTTCCGCTGCGCCTTCGCCTGCAGGCGGGCCTGACCCTTCGCGCCGCTTATCGGCTGCTTGCCCGCATCGAGAAAAGCCCCGAGCCGCTTGCAAAGCGCCCGAGCCTGACCGCCTGGGACTGGACCTGGCTTTCCCTTACGATGCCCGCCTGCCTCCGGAGCCGGCGGGGGGCGGTCGAGGCGCGCGCATGACGCCGCAGCAGTACTGCGAAGCGAAGGCGCGTGGCGCCGGCTCGTCGTTTTTCTATGCCTTTCTGTTTCTGCCCGAGGAAAAACGCCGCGCGATGATGGCTCTGTACGCGTTCTGCCGGGAAGTGGACGACATCGCCGACGAGGTCCGCGACCCGCAGGTGGCAATGCAGAAACTCGGCTTCTGGCACGAAGAGCTCGAACGCACCTTTTCGGGCCGTCCCACCCATCCGGTGGGACGGGAGCTCGACTGGGTGCGAACGCATTATCCGATCGACCGGGAGCTTCTCGTCGAACTGCTTGACGGCATGCGGATGGACATCCAGCGGCAGCCGGTGCTCAAGCGTTCGGACCTGTCGCTCTATGCCTACCGCGTCGCCGGCGTGGTCGGACTGCTCAGCATCGAGATCTTCGGCTACCGGGACCGCGCCGCGCGCCGGTTTGCGACCACGCTGGGCGAAGCCCTGCAGCTGACCAACATCCTCCGGGACCTGGCCGTGGATGCGCGCCGCGGCCGCATCTATCTGGCCCGCGAGGACCTCGTCCGCCACCGGCTCACCGACCAGGATTTCATCGACGGCACGATGAACGACGGCATGCGGCTGCTGCTGCGGGACTACGGACGGCAGGCCTTCGCGCTCTACGACCAGGCGCTGGAGGAGCTTCCCGCAACCGACCGCGAAAGCCTCAGGCCTTCGCTGGTGATGGCCGCGATCTATCACGCCTACCTGAGGCGCCTGAGGAACGTGGATTACGACGTCTGGAGGCATCCGGTCCGTCTGCTTCCCGCAACCAAAATCTGGATCGCCTGGCGCACCTGGCGACGCGAGGCGAAAAGCTGCCGGCAGCATCCGGAGCAGCCCCCCTCGCTCGTCTGAGGAAGGCGAAAGGGTGCGGATCGCCGTCGTCGGCGCCGGCGTGACCGGACTTGCCGCCGCCATCCGGCTGGCCGAGGCGGGATGCGAAGTGCACGTGTTTGAGGCGGCGCCATTCCCCGGCGGGCGCGCGGGCTCGTTCTTCGACGCCCGAATCGGCGGATGGGTCGATCACGGCCCGCACCTGCTGATCGGCGCCTACCGGGAGCTTTCCCGCCTGCTTGAAAAAAGCGGCGCCGCCGACCAGATCCACTGGCAGCAGTCCCTGAAACTGGACTTCTGGTCGGAGTCCGGAGGCCTCCGGAGCCTGGCGCCCTCGCCCGTGCTTCCAATCGGCCCGGCGCTAGCACTGTCGCTGCTTCGGCTTCCGGGCCACGGATTGGGCTCGGTGGCGGCGTTGATCCGGCTGCGGCGGTGCCTCGGCGCGGCTCCGCGCACGGAGCCCGTGCGTCGCTGGCTCGACCGGATCCGCCCGCCCGAGACGCTGACGCGCGAACTGATCGAGCCGCTGTGCCTAGCCACGATGAACGCAAGCCTTGCCGAGGCGAACGCGGCGAGTTTTGCGGCCGTGCTCGACGAGGCGTTCTCTAGCCACGCCAGCGCCCGTCTCGGCTGGTTCCGCGCCCCGCTCAGGAAGGCTCTGATTCAGCCGCTCGCGCAATACGCGGAGCGGCTTGGCGTCCGCTTCCACTGCCGCCGGCGCGTCGACCGCGCCTGGCTCGAATCCCCACGGATCGGCGGCAAACGATGCGCGCGGGTCGTGCTCGCGCTGCCCGCCCCATCCCGCGAACGCTTGCTGGGACGAACGCGCCCCGAATCGCAGCGGCGCTGGCGGGGCATCGCCAACCTCCACTTCTGGTTCCGGGAACCGCTGCCCTGGCCTTCGGATACGCCGCTGATCGGCGGGCTTGGAACCTGGGTGCAATGGTTCATCCGTGTCGATGCCATGCACCAGTCGGCGCCCGAAGGACTCACGCACATTGCCGCGGTAATCAGCGACGCCCGCAGGCTTCCCGAAGATCCGGAGAAAACCGCGCTCGCGGAGCTTGCCCGGATGCTTGGGCTACCGCGAACACCTCAGCCCTGGCACCACCGGCGGATCTGGATGAAGCACGCCACCGTGCTTGCGGAGAACGCAGCGCGCAGCCCCGTGCTTCCCCCTCACGTGATCGACATCGGCGAAGACGTGGCCCCCGGCGATCTTCCCGCAACCCTTGAAACCGCCGCCCGGCGCAGCATCGGCCTGGAGCGCCGGATCCAGCAGGGCATGAAAGTGGGCTGAAAAGGGCCACTATTGCGAAGTTATTCACCTCAGCCGATGCGCGCACGAACGCGCACCCGCCTCAATGTCAAAACAAAGGCGGAAAATGAACAATGCCTCATAAGTCTTCAAAAATACTGCCTGTTTCACTGTGCACAAAAAATGTGCACACAAGCTCCGCCGGGCTTTGCGCTTTGGGTCGTCGGCGTTTGAACCTTCTTTTCCACACATTTTTCCACAGATGCTGTGGAAGCCTGCCGCAACCGCTTGCACGGCAAGGACTTCCGCGTGAACAGCTCATGCCGTTGACGCGGATGCTGCGCCGATCCTAGTCTCGTGTGCATGGAATCGTTCCGTCGCCTGAATCCTGTGGACCGGCTGCTGATCGAAATCGACCGGGCGCTGAACAACATCTTCTGCCCGCAGACGAGCTCGCGTCCCTACCCGGCGGAGGATGCGCCCGAGAACGAGCTGTCGGAGTCCGAGCGGCGGCTGTCGGCCGGGCTGATGCGGGTCAATCACGCCGGCGAAATGTGCGCACAAGCGCTCTACCAGGGCCAGAGCCTGACCGCGCGCGATCCCGCGATCGCCGAGCGGCTGATGCAGGCCTCGATCGAGGAAGCCGATCACCTGAACTGGTGCCGCAGGCGCCTTGAGGAGCTGCGCGACCGGCCGTCCCTGCTCGACCCCGCGTGGTATCTCGGCTCGCTGGCCATCGGCATGGCGGCGGGACTGGCCGGCGACCGCTGGAATCTTGGATTTCTCGAAGAGACCGAGAAGCAGGTCGTGCGCCACCTCGAAAGTCATCTGAACCGGCTTCCGTCGCGCGACGCCCGAAGCCGCGCGATTGTCGAGCAGATGAAGGTGGACGAACAGGGGCATGCGGACCTTGCCCACGAGCTGGGCGCGGCCGAGTTTCCGGAACCGGTCCGGCGCCTGATGCGCATGACCGCGAAGATTATGACCACAGTCGCCGAGCGCATCTAGCCCGATGCAGGACGGGGGCCCGGATGGCTCCGGGCCCCCGTCGCCGGACTCGGGACGGATTCAGGCCGCCTTCGGCATGGCCCCGTTGCGCCTCAGATGCGCGGTCATTTCCTCCACATGGCCGATCGGCAGAAGCTCGCCTTCCTCGTCGTCGGGATGGCGCACGAGAATGTGGCTGCCTCCCGTGTAGCGAACCTCGCACCGATCCCGGTATTCCCTTCCGTGGGCCGCTTCCACCGCGTCCAGATATTCCCGGATCACGCGTTCGACATGCTGCTCCATGATGCACCTCCTCACGGACAGGTTGATTGCAGCCTGCCCGGATTCGCGCATGCGGCCCGTGACGGCGGACACATTCCGGCGCCTGCTGTGTCGTGATGACACACCGTAACCCTCGGGCCGGGCCGATGACGGATTCCGGGTCGACTGCTAGCCTGCCGCCGACCAATCAGAGCAAGGAGCCGGAACCGACAATGGCAGGACACAGCAAATGGGCGAACATCCAGCATCGCAAGAGCGCGCAGGATGCGAAACGCGCGAAACTTTTTACGCGCTACATCCGCGAGATCACGGTCGCGGCCCGGCTGGGCGGGCCCGACCCGGAGGCCAATCCGCGCCTGCGCGCGGCCATCACCGCGGCCAAGAGCGTGAACATGCCGAAGGACAACATCGAGCGCGCGATCCAGCGCGGTGCCGGCGGCGGGGATGCGGCCAACATCGAGGAAGTGCGCTACGAGGGCTACGGACCCGGCGGCGTGGCCATCCTCGTCGACTGCATGACCGACAACCGCAACCGCACGGTCAGCGACGTGCGCTCGACCTTCAACAAAGGCGGCGGAAACCTGGGCGAAACCGGCTGCGTGTCCTGGATGTTCCAGCAGAAGGGACAGTTCCTCTTCGACCGGAACTCGGCCGACGAGGAACGCATCATCGAGGTAGCGCTCGAGGCGGGCGCCGACGACGTTCAGGACAAGCCGGATGAAGGCTGCATCGAGGTGCTCTGCGATCCTTCCGTGTTCAACGACGTCCAGCAGGCCTTCGAGGATGCGGGCCTGAAACCGCAGATGGCCGAAATCACCTGGCTGCCGCAGAACACCGTGCATGTCGAGGGCGAAACCGCGGAAAAGCTGATCCGGCTCATCGAACGGCTCGAGGACCTGGACGACGTGCAGAACGTCTATGCGAACTACGACATCGACGAAAAGGAGCTGGAGCGGCTGGGCTGAGCGCCGTGAACTCCGGCCGCCGCATCCTGGGCGTGGATCCCGGCTCGCTGAAGACGGGCGTGGGCCTGATCGACGTCCGCGGCAGCCGGCTCATTCACGTTCACCACGAAGTCATCCGCCCTCCGGCCGGCGAACTGGCCGCGCGGCTGTTCGCGCTGTTTGCGCGCCTTCAGGAGATTATTCGGAAGTTCCGGCCCGATGCCGCCGCGATGGAGGACGTGTTCCTCGCCCGCAATGCCGCTTCCGCGCTGAAGCTGGGGCAGGCGCGCGGCGCGCTCCTGACCGCCTGTGCAGGCTTGGGGCTAGCCGTCACCCCCTATTCGCCCGCGCTTGTCAAGCAGGCCGTCGTCGGAACGGGACGCGCGGACAAGGCGCAGGTGAAGCACATGGTGCAGCTGCTGCTCAAGCCACCCGGAACACTGGCCGAGGATGCGGCCGATGCGCTTGCCGTGGCCATCTGCCACGCGCATCATACCCCGATGCGGTTGCAGGAAGAGCGTCCATGATCGGTCGGATCACCGGAACCGTCGTCGAACTGGACCCGGAGGGTTCGGTGGTGCTCGACACCGGCGGCGTGGGCTATGAGGTGCTCGTCAGCCTTCAGACCCTGTGCCGGCTGCAGGCGGGCGAAAAGGCGAGCCTGAGCATCCACACCCATGTGCGCGAAGACCAGATCACGCTCTACGGCTTTTCCGACTCCGGCGAACGGGCGCTGTTCCGCCGGCTGCTTTCGGTTTCGGGAATCGGCGCGCGCATGGCGCTGAACCTGATGAGCGGCATGCCCACCGAGCAGCTTCTCCGGGCCATTGAAAACGGCGACGATGCGCTGCTTGCGCGCACTCCGGGCATCGGCCGCAAGACCGCCCAGCGCGTCATCCTCGAACTGCGCGGCAAGCTGACAAGCCCGCAGGCTGCGGCCGCGGGCGGCGGCGCCGTCGCCGATGTGCGCTCCGCGCTGGAAAACCTCGGCTACAAGCCGGCCCAGATCGACCGGGCCCTGGCCGCGATCGAACCGGCCGACTTCGAAACGATGCTCAAGGCCGCGCTGAAGGCGCTGGCGGGATAGTCCGATGGACGAACAACGGCTCATCGACCCCGAATCGGACGGCCCGGAGGCCTGGGACGCCGCGCTGCGTCCGCGCAGGCTCAACGAATACATCGGCCAGGCCAAGATCCGCGCCAATCTCGAGGTCTACATCCAGGCGGCGCGGAGCCGGGGCGAGCCGCTCGACCATGTCCTTCTCTACGGCCCACCGGGCCTGGGCAAGACCACGCTGGCCGGGATCATCGCCAACGAAATGGGCGTGAACTTTCGCGCCACCTCCGGCCCGGTCATCGAACGCGCCGGCGATCTGGCCGCAATGCTTACGAACATCGAGCCCGGCGACGTCCTGTTCATCGATGAGATCCACCGGCTGAATCCCCAGGTTGAGGAAATCCTCTACCCGGCCATGGAAGACTTCCAGCTCGACATCGTCATCGGCCAGGGGCCGGCGGCGCGCTCGATCAAGATGGACATCCCGCGCTTCACGCTGATCGGCGCGACGACCCGGGCGGGGCTGCTCACCAACCCGCTCCGGGACCGCTTCGGCGTCATCGAGCGCCTGGAGTTCTATTCCCACGAGGAGCTGGCCGCGATCGTGGCCCGGTCGGCGCGGCTTCTGGGCATCGAGACCACGCCGGACGGCGCGATGGAAATCGCCCGCCGATCGCGTGGCACGCCGCGCATCGCCAACCGCCTGCTCCGGCGCGTGCGCGATTTCGCCGAGGTCCGGCATCGGGGCGTCATCGACCGCGAAGTGGCCGATGCCTCGCTGCGCGCGCTGGCGGTGGACGCGCTGGGTCTGGACGAGATGGATCGCAAGCTTCTCGCCGTGCTCATCGACAAGTACCGCGGCGGGCCCGTCGGCCTGGACACACTGGCCGCCTCCATTTCCGAGCAGCCGGACACGATCGAGGATGTGATCGAGCCCTACCTGCTCCAGGAAGGCCTGATCGCGCGCACCCCCCGGGGGCGGACGGCCACGCCGCTCGCCTATGCGCACATGAAGCGTGAAATGCCCGGCAACGGGCGCCAGGAGTCGCTGCTGTGAGCCAGTTGATCCACTGCATGCCCGTCCGTGTCTACTACGAGGACACCGACCACGGCGGCGTCGTCTATTACGCCAACTATCTGAAATACATGGAGCGCGGGCGCACGGAACTGCTTCGCGCCCAGGGGCTTGAACTCGACGCAATCGAACGGGACCATGGACTGATGTTCACGGTCACGGAGGCGCACGTGTACTACCGGAAGCCCGCGCGCTTCAACGATCTGCTCGAGGTCGAGACGCGCCTGATGCAGCTCGGCGCGGCCAGCCTCGTCTTCCATCAGCATGTGCGCCTTGCCGAGTCGGAAGCCGACCTTGTCCGCGGCGAGATCCGGCTGGCCTGCGTGGACCGCTCCGGGCGGGTCCGGCGCATCCCGCCCGAAATCCGGAACCGGCTGAAACCCGCCGTGAGCCTCAACCGGGAGCCGCATTCATGAGCGACCAGTTGTCCTTCGTCGATCTGATCCTGAACGCGAGCGTCGTCGTTCAGGCCGTGCTCGTCCTGCTTGCGCTTCTGTCGGTGCTTTCCTGGGCGGTGATCTTCGCCAAGTGGCGGCTGTACCGGCGCGCCCGGCGCGAAGCCGAGGCCTTTTCGAAGACCTTCTGGGGCGGCACCGACATGGACACGGTGCTTGCGGGCATCCCCCAGCAGTATCCGAACAGCCCGCTGCCCAACATCTTCGCCGCGGGTTACCGGGAGTTTCTGCGCCAGAAGCGGGACACGACCGACACCCAAGCCGTCCGCAGCATCATCGCCGGCGGCGGCCTGGACGGCATCCGGCGCGCACTCGATGCCGCTTTTTCCAGGGAGATCGAGCGGCTGGGCCGGCATCTTCCGTTTCTGGCCACGGTCGGTTCGACCTCGCCCTTCATCGGCCTGTTCGGCACCGTATGGGGCATCATGAACGCCTTTCAGGAAATCGGGCTTACGCACAACACCTCGCTTGCCGCCGTGGCTCCGGGCATCGCCGAGGCGCTGATCGCGACCGCCTTCGGGCTCGTGGCCGCGATTCCCGCCGTGGTCGCCTACAACAAGTTCACGGCCGACCTCAAGCGCATGGCCGCGAACATGGAGCAGTTCTCCTCCGAGTTCCTGAACATCCTCGCCCGGCACATCAAGCACTGAGGCAACGCGCATGTGGGCCGGCAGCAGCAAGTGGGACAAGGACATCGAGCCAATGGGCGAGATCAACGTCACGCCGCTCGTGGACGTGATGCTCGTGCTCTTGATCATCTTCATGGTCACCGCGCCCCTGCTCAGCCAGGGCGTCAATGTGGATCTTCCCGATGCCGATGCGCCCCCGATGCAGCAGAACATCGAGCCGCTCGTCGTCACGGTGCGCGCCGACGGCCGGATCTACATGCAGAAGCACCGGATCGAACTCAGGCAGCTTGCCCCGCGCATTCAGGCGATGCGCAAGGTCAAGCCCAGGCTTCCGGTCTTCATTCGCGGGGACGCCCGAACGCCCTACGAACGCATCGCGCAGGTGATGAGCGCGCTCGAAATCGCCGGCATCCGCCAGGTGGGCCTTGTCACGGAACCCGTCCGCGAGCGCTGATGCCGGCCGGTACCGGGACGACGAGGACGGCCTCGGCTGGATCGACCTGCTTGCCGCCCTCCTGTTCCACCTGCTTGCCGCAACCCTTGTGCTCGCCGCGATGTACTGGGAACGGCAGCACCGGCCCGAGCCGGTCCGGCGCATTCAGGTGCAGATGATCTCGGCCGCGGAACTGGCGAAGATGCAGCACCGGCAGACCCCCTCCAGACCGAAACCTAGACCTGCGGCCCGGCCAAAGGCGAAACCGGCCCCCACTCCCCCGAAGCCGGCCCGGCACCGGAAACAAGCCGAGGACACGAACTTCGACCCGTTCGCGCCGCTCGTCTCGAAAACGTCCCCGACGACCGCACGGAAGGAAGCCGCACCCAACCGGGAGCTCGTCGAGATGATCGGCAAGCAGATCACGAGCAGCGAGCTTGAGCGCATCATCGCGCGCATCCAGGCCAGGGTTCAGGCGCAATGGAAGGTTCCGGTGCTGCGCGAAACGGTGCGCGACCCTCTCGTCGAGATGCGTCTGTCGCCCCGCGGCGAGGTAACTTCGATCCGGATTCTCGAAAGCAGCGGCAACCGGGCCCTGGACGATTCGCTCGTGCGCGCGATCCGTGCTGCGGCTCCCTTCGACATACCGATCGAACACTATGCGTTCTTCCGCGTCAATCGGCTCCGCTTCCATCCCCTCCGCTAATCGCGGCCGCTTGTAAGAAGGCGTCGGGCGCATTAGAAACCGCGGCATGAAAAGCATCTGGGCCGTTGTCGCCGCCTGCCTGCTCGCCCTTCCCGCCCCGGCGGCCGAGTTCGACATCTACCAGTCCGACTTCAAGCCCCTGCAGCTGGCACTTCTCGTGCGCATGGCGGACGATCCCGAGCATCTGGCCGAGCGGGTGGACCGCATCGTGCGCAACGATCTCGAATCGAGCCAGTCGTTTTCGGCGATCGATCCGATGGCCTATCTGGTCTCGCCCGGGCAGGCATGGCAGGGCATCGACTACGGTGACTGGCGCCTGATCGGCACCGACGTGCTCGCCTTCGTGGAGCTGGCACGCGACGAATCGGGCCGCCGGCTTCGCGCCCGGCTGACCGTGCACGATCCGTTCCGCGGCGAGCGAATCGCCGAACGCGAAGTCGAAGCTCCGGACCATCGCCCGCGGCTGCTCGCCCACCGCGTGGCCGACCGCATCTACGAGGCCGCCCTTGGCATTCCCGGCTATTTCACGAGCCACATTCTGTTCGTCGCGAAACGGGGCGAGTTCTCGGATCTGATCTATATGGACCAGGACGGCGCCAACCGCCAGGTCGTTGGCCGCAACTTCACGCTTCTGCTCTCGCCCGACTGGTCGCCAGACGGCCGGCGCGTCGCTCTGAACACCTACGTCGGCAACCACCCGAGGCTTGAGTTCTTCGATCTCGCAACCGGCCGCCGCGAGGTCTTCGGCGACTTCAAGGGACTGAACAGCACGCCGGAGTTCTCGCCCGACGGCCGCTTTGTCGCCGCCACGCTGTCCCATACCGGCAACATCGACATCTACATCTACGATCTGAAACAGAGGCGCTGGTCGCGGTTTACCCGCCATCCGGCCATCGAGACGACCCCGACCTGGTCGCCCGACGGCAAGCAAATCGCCTTTGTCAGCAACCGCACCGGGCATCCGCAGGTTTACCGCAAACCGGTTGCCGGGGGCCCGGCGGTGCTTGTGAGCACCCAAGGGCCCTACAACACCTCGCCCGCGTGGTCGCCGCTGGGCGATCGCATCGCGATGATCTCCCAGAAGGCATGGGAATATGCGGTCGCGACCGTGCGCGTGGACGGCAGCGACATCCGCTACCTCGCCACGGGACGGCGCGTGGAATCCCCATGCTGGTCGCCCAACGGCCAGATGATTCTCTTTTCCGCCGAAGAGAACAGGATCCGCAGGCTCTACCGCGTACCCAGCTGGGGCGGACGCGCCGAACCGATCACCGAACCCACGATCGACGCCTCCGATCCCGCCTGGTCGCGCCAGCCACCCGGCCGGTGACGCAGGTCACAACTTGCGAAAAGATTTGCAACACGGCGAATCTTGGTCTAGAAATCGTCAGACAGTTCAACGGACTGCGTCTGAACCACACTCAAGGGAGGAAGCGATGAATACGCAACGTTCAATCCGATTGACGATGGCGGCCCTGGCCGCGGCCGGCCTGTTCTTTGCCGGTTGCGCGAAGAAGGAGCCTGTGGAGCCCGCTCCGGCCCCCGAGCCGCAGCCCACGGTCAGCCAGCCGGCCGAGCCCACGGTGGCCAAGCCTGCAGCCAACTCGGTGTACTTTGCCTTCGACAGCTCCGAGCTCGATGCCTCGGCGCGCGCCACGCTCGATGCATGGGCAGCCTGGCTCAACGCCAATCCGGACGTGCGCATCAAGGTCGAGGGCAACTGCGACGAGCGGGGAAGCCGCGAATACAACCTTGCGCTCGGTCAGCGCCGTGCCGATGCCGTTCGTGACTATCTCGCCTCTCAGGGCGTGAGCGCCAGCCGGATCGACACGGTTTCGTTCGGTGAGGAGCGTCCGGTCTGCACCGGCACCGGCGAGGCCTGCTGGGCGCAGAACCGCCGCGCGGACATTGTCGGCGGCTGATTTCAGGCCACGAAACCCGAAGCGACGGCCATCGGTTTTTCCGGTGGCCGTCGTTTTCGTGCTGCTCGGGGCCTCGGGATGCGCCACGCACGAGCCCCCGGGGAAACAGTCCTCGCCTGAAGCGGAACAGCTGGCGGCACTCGAACAGCGCCTTGCTCTTGTCGAGCGCGACCTGAAAGCTGTGCGTTCGCGGAACGGCGAACTTCGAGCGAGGCTCGAAAAGATCGAACGGACGCTCTCGCTCCAGCAGGCCCAGCTTGCGGGGCTTTCCGATGCGCTCGAGCGCCGGCGGGAGCATTCCTCTCGATCAGGCCCGGAACGCCATCCCGGAAAGCCCGTCGCCGTTTCCGTCCCTTCCCCGACGGCGGAGCCGGCTTCCGTTTCTTCCACGCAAGGCCCGATGCCGGAGCAGCGGGTCGATAGCGGTGAGAAGGACGCCTACACGAAGGCCTATCTGGCCCTGAAAAGCGGCAAGTACGCCGAGGCGATCCAGGGCTTCGAGGCCTTCCTTCAGGCCTTCCCCGACGGCGAATACGCCGATCAGGCCTGGTTCTGGCTCGGCGAAAGCCATTATGCCGAGAAACAGGTCGAAAAGGCGATTCGGGATTTCCGCACCGTCGCCGAAAAGCATCCGGACAGCGTCAAGCATCCGGCGGCGCTGCTCCGGCTCGGGCAGATCCTCCAGCTTCGGGGCCGCAACCGCGAAGCGCGCCGCTACTATGAGCGCCTGATCCGGGAGCACCCGGACACGCCGGCCGCGGATCAGGCCCGATCGGCGCTGCGCGCGCTCGAACAGGCACGGGAGGCAAAGCCATAAATCACGACGATCCGATGCGCCAGGTCCGGGTGAACGCGATCTACGACACGATCCAGGGCGAAAGCACGCTCGCAGGCATGCCGTGCACGCTCATCCGGCTTGCCGGCTGCCCGCTGAACTGCACCTACTGCGACACGCCGGAGGCGATTCCGTTCGACAGCGGGGACTGGATGCCGGTGGACGAGCTCGTCGCACAGGTCAACGAACGCGCCCGGCCACTGGTCCTCGTCACCGGAGGGGAACCGCTCGCCCAGCGCGGCACGCGCCCGCTGCTCGAAGCCCTGAGCGACGGCTCGCGCCTCGTGCAGCTGGAAACCTCGGGGGCGCTGCCGATCGCTGGACTCCCGCTCGCCGTGCGCCGGATTCTCGACGTCAAGACTCCGGGCAGCGGCGAGCACGAGCGCAACCGCCTGGAAAACCTGACCGAGCTCAGGCACGGCGACGAGATCAAGTTCGTGCTCACCTCCCGCGCGGATTACGAGTGGGCCCTGCGCTTCATTCTCGACCATGCCCTGGAAGCGCTCGGCATCCCGCTGTTGTTCTCGCCCGCCTGGGGCAGGCTTGATGCCCGTGATCTTGCGCGATGGATTCTCGAGGACCGGGCCCCCGTCCGGCTGCAGATGCAGGTGCACAAGCTGATCTGGGGCGCGGAGCACCGGCATGTCTGACGCACGCGATACGCGCGCGGTCGTTCTGCTCTCGGGCGGGCTCGATTCCAGCACGGCGCTTGCCTGGGCGGTACGCGAAAAGGGCTGGGCGTGCCACAGCGTGGCCTTCGACTACGGTCAGCGACACCGGATCGAACTGGAGGCGTCCCGCAGGGTGGCGCAGTCGCTGGGGGTAACGGACCATCGCGTGATCCGGGTGGACCTGCGCGCAATCGGAGCCTCGGCGCTGACCGACGAGATCGAGGTGCCGAAATCCGGCCCCGAGCGCGATACGATCCCCATCACCTACGTGCCGGCCCGAAACCTCATCTTCCTGTCGCTGGCCACGGCTCTGGCCGAGGCCGTGGATGCGGGCCGCATCGTCATCGGCGCCAACGTCGTGGATTACTCGGGCTACCCCGACTGCCGGCCCGAGTTCCTGCGCGCGTTCGCCGAAACCGCCCGGCTCGGCACCCGGGCGGGCGCCGAAGGGCGCTCCTTCGCGATCGAGGCTCCGCTGCTCCATCTGGGGAAGGCCGAAATCATCCGGCTCGGACTCCGGCTGGGGCTGGACTACGGACTCACCCGCTCCTGCTACGATCCGCTACCGGACGGCATGCCCTGCGGCCGCTGCGACTCCTGCCGCTTCCGCCGGCAGGGATTCGCGGAAGCCGGCGCCAGCGATCCGCTTCCCTACCCGGACGACTGAGCAAGCGCCCGCGCAACCCCCGGATGGACGATCGCTCCGTCTCGGACGTTGACGCCGCGCGCAAGCGCGGGATCCTCTTCGATCGCCCGCTCCACTCCCCTGTCGGCGAGCGCCGCGATGTAGGGAAAGGTCGCGTGCGTCAGCGCCCGGGTCGCCGATTCCGGGACGGCCGCGGGCATGTTGGGCAGCGCGCAGTGAAGCACCCCCTCCTCGACATAGACCGGTTCGTCCCAGGTGGTGGGCCGCGAGGTTTCGCTGATGCCACCCTGATCGATCGCCACGTCGACGAACACCGACCGGGGCTGCATCCGGGCCAGATCTTTGCGCGCAAGCAGCCGGGGCGCATGCTCTCCGGGCACGAGCGCCGCCCCCACGAGCAAAGAGGCCTCGGGCAGCAGGTGCGCCAGCAGCGATTCGCTGGCCGGCCGGATCTCCGCCCGCCCGGCCCAGACCGGGGAAAGCGCCTCGATCCGCGCGGGATCCTTCTCGAGCATCACCACCCGCGCGCCCAGGCCGCTGGCGGTCGCCGCTGCATGCTGGCCGACGTTGCCGGCACCGACGATGAGCACCAGCGCGGGCGGCACGCCCTCGATTCCGCCGAGCAGGCGACCGGGACCGGGATGTTCGGTCCGGTTTTCGGCCTGCAAAAACTGGGCACCGAGCTGAGTGGCCAGGCGCCCGGCGATCCGGCTCATCGGGGCCAGCAGAGGCAGTCGGCCGTCGTCCAGTTGCACGGTTTCGTAGCCGATGGCCAGGACCTTCCTGCGCCTGAGCTCACCGGCAAGCTCGGGCACGGCAGCAAGATGCAGATAGGTGAACAGCACCAGCCCCGGCCTGAGAAACGCGTATTCCGAAGGCAGCGGTTCCTTGACCTTGACGACCAGATCGGCGCTCCAGGCATCGGCCGCATCCTCAACGACGTCCGCGCCGGCCCGGCGGTAGGCATCGTCGGGGAAGCCTGCGTCGGCTCCGGCCGACTGCTGGACGATCACCCGATGACCGCCGGCGACAAGCCGGGCCGCGCCCTCGGGCGTGAGCGCCACCCGATGCTCCCGGTTCTTGATTTCCCTCGGCACGCCGATCCGCATCACGCCTCCTGCATCCCCAGTATAGCAGGCGATGCGTTTACCCTTCGGATGGAGCGAATGAGCCATCCGTTGGCAGTCGGGCAACCCCAGCCGCCCGCTTTGAAGAACGGATTCCGTGGCGACAGCAAGCGGTCAAAAAGAAAGGGCCGGCTTGCCCGCCGGCCCTGGAAATGGCGCACCCGGAGCGATTCGAACGCCCGACCCTCAGATTCGTAGTCTGAT
>CAYNLY010000012.1:3131-34268 GCA_964398225.1 uncultured Zetaproteobacteria bacterium | reverse complement strand
GGCATCGCGGCGCCGGCATCGGCGGCGGCAACGACGAGCGCGAGCAGACGCTGAACCAGCTGCTCGTCGAGATGGACGGCTTTGAGACCAACGAGGGCGTGATCCTGGTGGCCGCAACGAACCGGCCGGACGTGCTCGATCCGGCGCTGCTCCGGCCCGGGCGTTTCGACCGTCAGGTCGTCGTGCCGCGTCCCGACCTGCTGGGGCGGGAACAGATCCTGCGCGTGCACATGCGCAAGGTGCCGCTCGCGCCGGACGTCGATCCGAAGGAGCTTGCGCGCGGCACGCCGGGCTTTTCGGGCGCCGATCTTGCGAACCTGGTCAACGAGGCTGCGCTGAACGCCGCCCGCCACAATCGGGACCGGGTCACCCGCGCCGATTTCGAGGCGGCGAAGGACAAGGTCATGATGGGCACCGAGCGCCGCTCGATGCTGATCTCCGAGGAACAGAAGCGGACCACCGCCTACCACGAGGCGGGGCATACACTGGTGGCGAAGTATCTGAAGCACGCCGATCCGGTGCACAAGGTCAGCATCATTCCCCGCGGGCAGGCGCTGGGCGTCACGATGCAGCTGCCGGAAGAGGACAAGTTCAACCACGACGCCGAATACCTGAAGGATCAGATCGCGATCATGATGGGCGGCCGGCTTGGCGAGGAGCTCGTGCTCGGCCAGAAGACGACCGGCGCCTCGAACGACTTCGAGCGCGCCACGCAGCTTGCGCGGAACATGGTGACCCAGTGGGGCATGTCCGAAGCGCTGGGCCCGATGGTCTACGGCGAGCGGGAGCACGAGCCGTTCCTGGGGCGTGAGATCACCCGGCAGACGAACCTGTCCGAGGAAACGGCGCGCAAGATCGACGCCGAGGTTCGCAAGCTGATCGAGGATAACTACGCGCGGGCGCGCCGTATCCTCGAGGACCATATCGATCAGCTGCACGCGCTGGCCGAGGCCCTGATGAAGTACGAAACGCTCGAGGGTCCGGAGATCGATGCGGTGCTCGAAGGCCGCGAGATCGTGCGCGAGGCGCCGAAGGCCGCGGCCGGAACGGAGGAGGCCGCGGAAGGCCCCGATCTGGACGCGGCCGCCGAGCCGGACGGCGCGGGGCACGCGGGCAAGGGCGCCGAGCAGGCGGGCTGATGGCAGGGCGCTGGCGCAGGCCCCGGGGCGGCGACGCATGGATCATGGGCGTGCTCAACTGCACGCCCGATTCGTTTTCGGACGGAGGCAGGCATCAGGGCTTCGAGGACGCCGTCCGGCACGGCCTCGAGATGGCCCGGGAGGGCGCCGCGATCATCGACGTGGGCGGGGAGTCCACGCGCCCGGGGGCGGCGCCCGTGCCCGAAGACGAGGAGGCCGCGCGCGTCGTTCCGGTGATCGAGCGGCTTGCCGCGCACGGCCTCTACGTTTCGGTCGATACCCGCAAGGCGTCCGTGATGCGCGCCGCCCTCGGTGCGGGCGCGCGGATGGTCAACGACGTCTCGGCGTTGTCGTTCGATCCGGAAAGCCTCGAGGTCGTGGCGGACTCGGACGCGGACGTCTGCCTGATGCACATGCGCGGAACGCCCGAGACGATGCAGTCGATGGCCGAGTACCGGGACGTGCTCGACGAGGTGTGCGCCCATCTCGAAGCGCGCGTCGCCGCATGCGTGGCGCGCGGCATCGGCGAGGAGCGGATCGTCGTCGATCCGGGCATCGGCTTCGGCAAGAAGCTCGAGCACAACCTCCGGCTGATCGCCGGGCTTGACGTGATCCGCCGCCGGCTGGGGCTGCCGGTGCTCCTGGGGCTGTCGCGCAAGTCGTTCATCGGGGAGCTTACGGGGCGGCCCGTCGCCGATCGCGAGCTGGAGACGGCCGTGGCCGATGCGATCGGCATCTGGCAGGGCGCGGACATCGTGCGCGTGCACGACGTCCGCCTGCAGGCGCGGGCGGTGCGGGTGGCCTCGGCGCTGGCCGATCACCGCCCCGCGGGCTTTGCCGAAGCGCGCGCCTCCGCCTAGGCTCAGGCGCGCAATGGAGCTGCATTTCGGCTGGACGGACCTATTGGACATCGCCGTCGTGGCGGTGGTCGTCTACTTTTTCCTGCGCCTGATCCGGGGTACCCGGGCGGTGCAGATGCTGATCGGTCTGGCCGTGGTGTACGCGCTCTACGAGGCGGCCCGGGCGTTCGGCCTGTTCACCGTGGAATGGCTGTTCGGGCAGTTCTTCTCGGTGTTCATCATCATCCTGGTCGTGCTCTTCCAGCAGGAGATCCGCCGCGCGCTGATGCATGTGGCGGTCAATCCGCTGGGCGCGGGCGCAAGCCCCACCGAGGCGATGCTCGACATTCTGGTCGAATCCGCGTTCGGCCTCGTGCACCGGGGCTGGGGCGGGCTTTTGGTCCTCGAGCGCGACACGGGGCTCAAGCATCTGTTCGAATCCGGCGTCGAGCTCGACGCGCCGCTGCGACCCGACGTGATCCAGGCGCTGTTCTGTCCGGAAGCGCCGATGCACGACGGCGCGGTGATCATCCGCCGTCAGGAAACGGGTGCGCGCATCGTCGCGGCCCGCGTGCTGCTGCCGCTTGCCCAGGCCAACGCGCTGCCCGGCGGCTACGGCACCCGCCATCGCGCGGCGGTGGGGCTGACCGAGGAGTCCGATGCGCTGGTCATCGTTGTCTCCGAGGAGACGGGCGAGGTGCATCTGGTCGTCGAGGGTCGGCTGGGCGATCCGCTCGGAAGCTCGGAACTCAGGGCAAGACTGGCCGAGGAACTCGCGCCCGAGGCGCTGCCGGGGGCTGCGGGATGAATCTGGCGGAACGTTTCGGACTCCAGCTTGCCGCGCTGCTGATCGCCGTGGCCCTGTGGTTCCAGGTGAACGGCCAGGGGCAGGGCTCGCTCGGCGTGGACGCGCAGCTCCAGGTGGTGGGACTGCCGGAGGGCATGGTTATCATCAACGACCTGCCCGATCGCGTGCGGGTGACGGTCCGCGGGCTTCGCTCGCGTCTGCGCGAGCTGCGCGACGAGGATGTCGTCGCCGTGCTCGATGCGTCCGACATCGAGCGCCCCGGCGTGCTCGAGCGCGCGATTCAGCCTGAGGCGATCCGGCTGCCCGCGGGCATCCGGGTGGAGCGCATCCAGCCCGACCGGCTGCAGCTGCAGATCGACCGGTTTGTGCGAAGAGCGGTGCCGGTCGTGGCCCGGATCGAGCTGCCCGAAGGCTGGCGCGCCGATAAGGTCCACGTGGTTCCCGATCATGTCTTCCTCGAGGGGCCGGAAGTCTGGCTGGATGCGCTCAAGGAAGTCGCGACCGAGCCCGTCCGTCCCGAGCTGAAGGCCGGCGACTTCGATGTGAGCGTTGGCGTCGAAAGCCCGAGCGGCAAGGGCATCCGGCTGGTCGAGGCGAACCTGCGCGTTCGTGTGCAGGGGAAGCTCGGGCCGGTTCAGGAGCAAACGAAAGCACTGGAAGGAGGGGGTGAATGAGGCGCTATTTCGGCACCGATGGCGTGCGCGGCAAGGTCAACAGCGAGCCGATGACGGCCGAGTTCGCGCTCCGGCTCGGGCGCGCGGCGGGCCACGTTCTGACCCGGCACCTCAGTCATCAGCCGCACATCCTGATCGGCAAGGACACGCGGCTTTCCGGCTACATGCTCGAATGCGCGCTCTGCGCGGGGCTGACCGCGCAGGGCATGAACGTGATGCTCGTCGGCCCCGTGCCGACGCCGGCGGTGGCGTATCTGACCCGGAGTCTGCGCGCCGATGCGGGCGTGATGCTTTCCGCGTCACACAATCCGGCGGGAGACAACGGCATCAAGTTCTTCGCCGCGGACGGCTACAAGCTGCCCGATGAGGTCGAACTCGCGATCGAGGCGGCCATCGACAACCCGCCGGCGCTGCCCGAGGCGCTGAAGGTCGGCAAGGCCGTCCGCGTCGACGATGCCCGCGGCCGCTACATCGAGTTCCTGAAGGCGAGCCTGCCGCGCGGGCTCAGGCTCGACGGGCTGAAGGTGGTCGTGGACTGCGCGAACGGCGCGGCCTATTCGGTGGCGCCAGCCCTCCTTGCCGAGCTCGGATGCGAAGTGATCGCGATGAACGACAAGCCGGACGGCTACAACATCAACGCCGGCTGCGGATCGACCGCGCCGGAGGCGATGGTCCGTCGCGTGGTCGAATCCGGTGCGGACCTGGGGCTTGCGCTGGACGGGGATGCGGACCGCCTGATCGCCTGCAACGAGCGCGGCGAAATCGTCGATGGCGACCGGGTGCTTGCGATCCTGGCCGAGCATGCGCGCGCGCACGGGCGCCTGCATGGCGACGGCGTGGTGGGTACGGTGATGAGCAACCTCGGCCTTGCCCGCTACCTCGAGCGGCTGGGGCTTACGCTTCATCGCGCGCCGGTCGGCGACCGCTACGTGCTCGAGCGGATGCGCGAAACCGGCTGCAACGTCGGCGGGGAGCAGTCCGGTCACATGATTCTGCTCGACTACAACACGACCGGCGACGGTCTGATGACCGCGCTTCAGCTGCTGTGCGCGATGCGCGAGCAGGGCGTGCCCCTGTCCGAGATGGCGGGCGACATGGAGCTCTATCCGCAGAAGCTGTGGAACATCGAGCTTGCCGAACGCGTGGATCTCGACGGCGACGCCCGGGTGCAGGCCCTGATCCGGGACGCCGAGCGCGCGCTTGAAGGACGCGGGCGGGTGAACGTGCGCATGTCCGGCACCGAACCCAAGCTCCGGGTCATGGTCGAAGCCGACGACGAAGCCCTGATGCTCGATGTCGGCGAGCGGCTCGTCGAGGGGCTGGGCGGGCTTCTCGGTCCGCGCGCGGCCCGGGCCGGTTCGGCTTGACCGTATCCGGCCGCATCCCTACGATTCGCGCGCCCGCCGCGCGGCATGCGCGGGGCGGGGCGTTCTGTTTCAGGCTGATGGCGCGTAGCTCAGTGGGAGAGCACCACCTTGACACGGTGGGGGTCGGCGGTTCAATCCCGCCCGCGCCAACCATTTCTTCCCGGGAGTGCTGACGTGATCGAGGTTCGACTGCCCGATGGTTCGGTCCGCGCGCTCCCCGATCATGCCACCGCCGAGGATCTCGCAAACGAGATCGGGCCGGGCCTGGCCCGCGCTGCGGTCGCCGCGCGCATCAATGGCGAACTGAGGGATCTGGCCACAGAGCTTGCCGACGGCGATCTCGTCGAGATCGTCACCGACCGCAGCGAGGACGGGCTCGAGGTGATCCGCCATTCGAGCGCGCATCTGCTGGCGATGGCGGTCAAGGAGCTGTTCCCGCAGGCGCAGGTCACGATCGGTCCGGTGATCGAGGACGGCTTCTACTACGACTTCGCGTTCGAGCGCCCGTTCACGCCCGAGGATCTGGAACGGATCGAGGCGAAAATGAAGGAGATCGCCGGGCGCAGGCTTCCGATCCGGCGCGAGGAATGGGATCGCGACGAAGCGATCCGCTTTTTCGAAGGCATCGGCGAGCACTACAAGGCGCGGCTGATCGAGCGCATTCCCGAGGGCGAGGTCATCAGCATCTACCGGCAGGGCGACTGGTGCGATCTTTGCCGGGGGCCGCATGTGCCGAACACCGGCAAGCTGAAGCATTTCAAGCTGATGAAGGTGGCCGGCGCCTACTGGGAAGGCAAGGCCGAGAACGAGCAGCTCCAGCGCATCTACGGAACCGCCTGGGCGACGAAGGAAGACCTGAAGGCCTATCTGCATCGCCTGGAAGAGGCCGAGCGGCGGGATCATCGCCGGCTCGGGCGTCAGCTCGATCTGTTCCACCTTCAGGAAGAGGCGCCGGGCATGGTGTTCTGGCACCCGAAGGGCTGGGCGCTCTGGCAGGTGATCGAGGGCGAGATGCGCGCCGTGATGCGCGAACATGGCTATCTCGAGGTGCGCACGCCGCAGGTCGTGGACCGCAAGCTCTGGGAGCGTTCCGGGCACTGGGAAAAGTTCCGCGACGACATGTTCACGACGAGCACGGAAAACCGGGACTACGCGATCAAGCCGATGAACTGCCCCTGCCACGTGCAGATCTTCAACCAGCATCTGCATTCCTATCGCGAGCTTCCGCTGCGGCTGGCCGAGTTCGGCTCCTGCCACCGGAACGAGCCTTCGGGCACGCTGCACGGGCTGATGCGGCTGCGCAACTTCGTTCAGGACGATGCCCACATCTTCTGCACCGAGGCGCAGATCCAGGACGAGGTGGGCGCGTTCATCGATCTGCTGTTCGAGGTCTATCGCCGCTTCGGGTTCGACGAGGTGATCATCTACCTCTCGGACCGCCCCGAGCAGCGCGTGGGAACGGACGAGCAATGGGACCGGGCCGAGGCCGCGCTGCACGAGGCGCTGCGCGCAAAGGGCCTGGAATACGGACTGAACCCCGGCGAGGGCGCGTTCTACGGCCCGAAGATCGAGTTTTCGCTGCGCGACTGCCTCGGCCGGGTCTGGCAGTGCGGCACGATTCAGGTCGATTTCTCGATGCCGCAGCGTCTGGGGGCCGAGTACGTGGCCGAGGACGGCAGCAGAAAGACGCCGGTCATGCTCCACCGGGCCATCCTCGGTTCGATGGAGCGGTTTATCGGGATTCTGATCGAGCATTACGAGGGCAAGTTCCCGTTCTGGCTTGCGCCGGTTCAGGCCGTGGTCTGCAACATCACCGACGCCCAGGCCGACTACGTCCGCAGCGCTGTCGCGCGGATGCGGGAGGCGGGATTCCGGGTCGATGCGGACTTGCGCAACGAAAAGGTCGGCTATAAAGTGCGCGCCCACACGCTTGCGCGGGTGCCGTTCATTCTGGTGGCCGGCGAGCGGGAGCGCGAGAACGAGACGCTCAGCGTGCGCTCCCGCGCGGGGGAGAACCTCGGCAGCTTCACGATTGAAGGCTGGATCACCCGCATGACGGAGATGCGCGAGCGCTACGAATAACGCGTGCAGGGCGTCCCGGTCCGGGATGCCTTGTGGCTTGAAGAAGGGGGCTTGTATCAGCAAGGACTTGCCGGTCAACATGGCGATCGAGGCCGATCGCGTCCGCGTTGTTGACGAACAGGGAAAGCAGCTCGGCATCATGCCTCTGGCCGAGGCGGTGGCCCGGGCCGAGGAAAAGGGCCTCGATCTCGTGCAGGTGGCGGCCAATGCGAACCCGCCCGTCTGCAAGATCATGGATTACGGCAAGTACAAGTACGAGCAGTCCAAGAAGGCAAGCCAGGCGCGCAAGCGCCAGCATGTGATGCAGATCAAGGAAGTGAAGGTCGGCGCAAACACCGACCGCCACGACCTCGAGGTGAAGCTCCGGCGGATCCGCAAGTTCCTCGAGGACGGGCACAAGGTGAAGGTGAGCCTTCGCTTCCGCGGCCGCGAGATGGCGCATGTCGATCGCGGCGCCGCCCAGCTGAAGCTGGTGGCCAGCGAGGTCGAGGATTGCGGCAAGGTGGAGAAGATGCCGAACCTCGAGGGCCGTCAGATGATCATGGTGATCGCCCCGCTCAAGCGCTGAGGCGATCGAAAGGAAGGTGACCCTATGCCGAAGATGAAGACGAATCGTGGCGCGGCCAAGCGCTTTTCCAGGACCGGCAGCGGCAAGTGGAAGCGCAACCGCGCCTTCGCGAATCATATCCTCACCAAGAAGTCGCCGAAGCGGAAGCGCAACTACCGCCACGGCGCGCTCGTCGCCAAGGCCGATACGCGCGCGCTCGATCGGCTGATGCCCTACAAGTAAGCCAGAGGAGAAGTAGCCATGCCTCGAGTGAAGTCCGGCGTACAGGCGCATGCCCGCCACAAGAAGGTCGTTCGCGCGGCCAAGGGTTATCGCGGCCGCCGCAAGAACTGCTTCCGGATCGCTACACAGGCGGTCGACAAGGCCCGCCAGTATGCCTATCGCGACCGCAAGGTGCGCAAGCGGGAGTTCCGCCGGCTGTGGATCGCCCGGATCAACGCGGCCGCGCGTCAGAACGGCCTGAGCTATTCCCGGTTCATGAACGGGCTGAGCAAGGCCGGCATCGAACTGGACCGCAAGGTGCTGGCCGACATCGCGGTGCGCGATGCGGAAGCGTTCGCGAAGCTTGTTGAGGCAGCCCGCGCGCACATCTGAACAGGAAGCGGCCGGGAACGCCGGTCCGGAGAACGGATGACGAAGGCAGGGCTGTCGCCAGTCCTGCCTTCGCTTGTTTCGGGCGGGTGCCTGCAGGAGGAGTCGAGATGGGGGGCAGCATGATGGCCGATCGGATCGAGGCCCTGGGCGCGGAGGCGCTCAAGGAGCTGGCGTCGGTGGCGGACCTCCGGGCGCTGGAGGAGTTCCGCGTTCGCTGGCTGGGCCGCAAGGGGCGCCTGACCGAGGTGCTGAAGGGGCTGGGCGGCCTCGATGCCGCGGAGCGTCCGAAGGTCGGCGCGGCCGTCAATCGGCTGAAGCAGCAGCTCGGCGAACAAATCGAAGCGCGGCGCGGCGAGCTCGAACAGGCCGCCGAACAGGAGCGCATCGAGCGTGAGCGCATCGACGTGACGCTGCCCGGCCGGGCGCTGCCCCGGGGCGCGCTGCATCCGGTGCAGGCGGGCCTTGATGCGATGACCGCGATTTTCGCGGATCTGGGCTTCGAGATCGCCGAAGGCCCCGAGATCGAGGACGAGTTTCACAACTTCGATGCGCTGAACATTCCGCCGGAGCATCCGGCGCGCGCGATGCACGACACGTTCTTCTTTCCTGATGGCAGGCTGCTGAGAACGCATACCTCGCCGGTTCAGATCCGGGCGATGCGGCGCTGGCTTGCCGAGGGCGCGCGGCCGCCTCTGGCCGTCGTGGCCCCCGGGCGCGTCTATCGCTGCGACTACGACCAGACCCACTCGCCGATGTTCCATCAGGTTGAGGTATTCAAAGTCGACCGGCAGGCCTCGATGGCCGAGCTCAAGGGCGTGCTCCGGCATTTTCTGAGCGCCTACTTCGAGCGCGAGGTGCCGATGCGGCTCAGGCCGCACTACTTTCCGTTCACCGAGCCGAGCGCCGAGGTCGACATCGGCTGCGTGTTCTGCGATGGCGCCGGCTGCCGGATCTGCAAGGGCAGCGGCTGGCTCGAGGTGCTCGGCTCGGGGATGATCCATCCCAACGTGCTTAAGGCTTCCGGCATCGATCCCGAAGCCTACAGCGGCTATGCCTTCGGGCTCGGGGTGGAGCGGCTCGTGATGCTCAAGCACGGGATTCCCGACCTCAGGCTCTTCTTCGAGAGCGACCTGCGGTTTCTGAGGAGGATGGGCGGATGAAGCTTCCCTATTCCTGGCTCAAGGAGCATGTGGCGGTCGACGCGCCGGCCGAAGCCCTTGCGGACGACTTGATCCGGCTGGGGCACGAGGTCGAGGGCATCGAGTGCCCCCGCCGGGCGGTTTCCGGGGTTCGTGTCGGCCGGATCCTGGAAATGAATCCGCACCCGAACGCCGATCGCCTGAAGCTCCTGAAGGTGGACGTGGGCGGCGAGCGGCCCCTTGCGATCGTATGCGGCGCCACGAACATGAAGCCTGGCGACCGGGTGCCCGTGGCCACGATCGGCACCCGCCTTCCCAACGGGATGACCATCCGGAAGGGAAAGATCCGCGGCGAAACGAGCGAAGGCATGTGCTGCTCCGAGGCCGAGCTGGGTCTTGCCGAGGATGCCGACGGCCTGATGATCCTTCCGGAGGATGCGCCGGTCGGCTTGGAGGTGGGCGAGTATCTCGGCCTTGAGGAAGCCGTCTTCGATCTTTCGATCACCCCGAATCGCGGCGACTGCATGAGCGTGCGCGGCATCGCCCGCGAGATCGCCGCCGACAGAGGCCTTGAACTGACCGCCCTCGATGAACGCCCCGCACCCGCCGATACATCCGTGTCCGTGCCCGAGGTCGCGCTTGAGGCTGCCGAGGATTGCCCGCTGTATCTGGCACGGCGCATCGAGGGCCTGACGCTGGGGCCCGCGCCGGAGTGGATCCGGCGCAGGCTCGTGCTCGCGGGCCAGCGGCCGGTGAACGGCGTGGTCGACATCCTGAACTATCTGATGCTCGAGCTCGGCCAGCCGATGCATGCCTTTGACGCCGAGGCGATCCGGGGAACGATCCGCATCCGTGCCGCCAGCGACGGGGAGCGCTTTGCGGCGCTCGACGGCCGAAGCCATCGGCTGAATGCCGGCGATCTGGTGATCGCGGACGATGCCTCCGTTCTGGCGCTTGCCGGCATCATGGGTTCGGAAGAAAGCGGCGTGAAGGACGGGACAACCTCGATCGTGCTCGAATCGGCCTTTTTCCGCCCCGCCCGGATCAGCCTGACCCGCCGGGCGCATGCAATCGTGTCCGAGGCCTCGATGCGTTTCGAGCGTGGCGTCGATCCCGACCTCGTGCATCGGGCGATGGAGCGGGCAACCGAGCTCATTCTCGAGCATTTCGGCGGCAAGGCCGGCGCGGTCGCAAGGGCCGGGCGGGCCGATGCGGGAATCGAGCCCCGTCGCATTGATTGCGAGGCGGCACGGATCGAATCCCGGCTGGGCCTGAAGCTGACCGAAAAGGCCGACCGGGTGCTTGAGGCCATGGGCTTTTCCGTCCGCCGGGATGCCGGACGCCTGAGCATCGAGGTGCCGCGTTTCCGCCACGACATCGAGCGCTGGGAGGACATCTCGGAGGAATACGCGCGCATCATCGGCTTCGATGCGATCGAGGCGGAGGATCCGAAGCCTGTGGCTCTGCCACCGCGCAGGAGCGAGGCGGCCGTGTGCGACGCGGTGCGTTCCGGGGCGGTGCAGGTGATTACCTACGCGTTCATCGGCGAGGGCCAGCAGCGCCTGTTCGTGCCGGACGACGGGCGCGATCTCAGGCTTTCCAATCCGATCTCCGAGCAGATGGCGGTGATGCGCCGCAGCCTGTTTCCGGGTCTGCTTGCGGCCGCCCGCCACAACCTGAACCGGCAGGCATCGGGCGTATCCCTGGTGGAGCAGGGCCGCATCTACCAGGCGGGCCGCGAAGGTCCCGAGGAAATCGAGGTGCTGGCCTGGCTGATGGCGGGCAACGCGCACGACGACGAATGGTATGCGCCGGCGCGGCCGGTGGACTTCTTCGACCTGAAAGGCGCGGTCGAGCGCTGGCTGGCCGCCCGGCGCATCAGCGCGCGCTTCGTGGCCGATGACAATCTGCGCGGCCTTCAGCCCGGTCAGAGCGCCCGGATCGTGGCCGGCAAGCGCGAGGGCGGGGTGATCGGACGGATTTCCACGAAGGTTGCCCGGGCCTTCGAGATCGAGGCGCCCGCCTTTGTCGCCTCGATCCGGCTCGATGCCGTCGGCGCCGGGCGTCCTCCGCGGTTTGCGCCCCTGCCCGAGCATCCGGCAAGCCAGCGCGATCTTGTCTTCCTGATCGACCGCGGGATCGAGTCCGAAGCCGTCGTCCGGGCGGCGGCGCGGGCGGCGGGAAGCCTTGCGGTTCAGGTCCGCGTTTTCGACCGCTATTCCGGGCAGGGCATCCCCGAAGGCAAGCTGAGCCTCGGCCTCCGGCTGGTTCTGCAGGCGCCAGACCGGACGCTTGCGCAGCAGGAGGTGGATGCCGTGGCCGAGCGCGTCGTGGCCGAAATCGGCAAGCGTTTCGGCGCCACGCTCCGTGCCTGATTTGGGCGGTCCCGTCGCCGGTGTCGACGAGGTGGGCCGCGGGCCCTGGGCGGGCCCGGTGGTGGCTGCGGCCGTCATTCTCGCACCCGGCGATCCGCTCCGCGATGCCTATCGCGACTCGAAGAAGCTGAGTCCGGCACGCCGTCTGAAGCTCTACCGGCATCTGAGGCGCTCGGCGCGCGCCTGCGCGGTCGCGCAGGCCACGGTCGAGGAAATCGACGGGTTGAACATCCTCGAAGCCACGATGCTTGCGATGCGGCGGGCGGTCGAAGCGCTTGAGTCTCCGCCCGCGCGGGTGCGGGTGGACGGCAACCGAGCGCCGCGCCTGTCCGTGCCCGTCGAGGCCGTGGTCGGAGGCGACGATTTGGTGCCCGAGATCGCGGCGGCCTCCATCGTGGCCAAGGTGGTGCGCGACCGGCTGATGGCGCTCTGGGACGCGCGGCTTCCGGGCTACGGATTCGCGGCCCACAAGGGCTACGGAACGCGCGCCCATAAGGAGGCCCTGATCCGGCTGGGCGTAAGCCCCATCCACCGAAAAAGCTTCGCGCCGGTGCGCAGGCTTCTCAATGCATCCCCGGGGGGTTGAACGCGGGAGCGCCCGACTCCATAAACAAAGTGCCGGCCCTCCGGACTAAAGTTCGGATGCGGATCGGCGATAGAAAAGCCTGAAAGCGACGACCAACAAGCGTCGTGCCCGGGCGGCCATGCGGCTCCTTCCTCCCCTCCCTCCCCGAAAAGCATGGCGCCCGGGCCAAGGTTTCCGTGGGGTCTGCGTTGGCAGGCCCCTTTCCTTGTTTTCTTCTTCGTGGTTTCTTCATCGGGCACGGCGTGCATGCTACAGTCGCGCCATGAGCGAGAAGGCCCTGCGGGAGAACGCCCGTCCGGAAGAGGAGGCGGACAGCCTTTCCGCCCACACGCCGATGATGCAGCAGTATCTGCGCATCAAGGCCGAGCATCCGGACTGCCTGCTGTTCTACCGGATGGGCGACTTCTACGAGATGTTCTACGAAGATGCCGAAAAGGCCTCCCGGCTGCTTGACATCGCGCTGACCCGCCGGGGGAAATCGGCCGGCAAGGAGATTCCGATGGCCGGGGTGCCCTGGCATCAGGCCGAGTCCTACCTGGCCCGGCTGGTGGCGGCCGGCATAAAGGTGGCGATCTGCGAACAGATGGAGCCGCCCGGACGCTCGAAGGGGCCGGTGCGTCGCGAGGTCGTGCGCATCGTCACCCCCGGCACGATCACCGAATCGGAGCTGCTCGATCAGTCGAGCGCGGCCCCTTTGGTGGCCGCCGTTCGCCGTGGGGAGCGATGGGGGCTGGCCGCAGTGGACCTGGCCTGCGGACGCTGGCGGCTCGACGAGGGGCAGGGGGCGCTGAGTTTTGAGGAGCGGCTGGGCAGGCTGCATCCGGCGGAGGTGCTGCTGCCTCAGGAGGAAAGTCTGCCCGGTTCGCTTGCCGCGCCCGTCTCCCGGCCCGGAGACTGGGCGTTTTCGGAAGAGGTTGCGCGCGAGCAGATCGAGCGCCATTTCGGCGTCGCGGACTGGCGGGCGCTGGGCCTTGAGGGGCATCCGCTGGCCGCAGCCTGTGTTGGGGCGGCGCTCGTGTATCTTGAGCAGACCCAGAAGCGGGGTCTTGCCCATCTGGAGCTGCCGGTGTTCCGCGAGCGCGGGTCCGGGCTTTCGATCGACGCCCGCTCGCGCCGCAACCTCGAACTCTATTGCTCGCTGAACGGCGATCCGGCGGGCGGACTGATCGCCGTGCTCGACGAGACACGCACGCCAATGGGCGCGCGCCTGCTCCGGGAATGGATCGATGCGCCGCTGGGCGATCTCGACGAGATCCGGCGGCGGCAGGATGCGGTCGCAAGCCTTCTGGACGATGCGGACGCGCTCGATGCGATCCGGCGCGAGCTTGGGGGTGTGCGCGACATCGAGCGGATGCTGTCCCGGATCGTGCTCGGGCGGGCGCTCCCGCGGGACTTTCGGGGGCTGGCCGACAGCCTGCTTCAGCTGCCGGCGCTGCGAACGCACATCGAGGGCCGTGCTGGACTGTTTTCCGGGCTTATCGAGGCGTTGTCGGGGCTCGAGGAGCTTGCCGAGCTTCTTGATGCGGCCATCGTTGAGCAGCCGCCGGCCTTTCTCCGCGACGGGGGCATGATCCGCGAGGGCTTCGATGCCGAACTCGATCGATTGAGGCGCCTGTCGAGCGACGCCGACGGCTGGCTGGCCGAGTATGAGGCCCGGGAGCGCGAGCGCACCGGGCTTTCCAAGCTGCGCGTGAAATACAACAAGGTGTTCGGCTACTTCATCGAGCTGCCCCGCGCCCAGGCGCGCGAGGCCCCGCCGGAATACGTGCGCAAGCAGACGCTGGTCAACGCCGAGCGTTTCATCACCGATGAACTGCACCGCTTCGAAACGGAAGTGCTGGGCGCGCGCGAACAGGCGCAGGCGCAGGAAGAGGCGATCGTCGCCGAGCTGGTCGCGCGGATCACGGCCCGGGCCGCGGCCATTCAGCAAGCGGCGCGCGCGGTGGCCACGCTCGATGTGCTCGCCTGCTTCGCCCACCTGGCCCGGACCTACCGCTACGTCCGGCCCGAGGTCCACGAGGGCGCGCGCCTGGTCATCGAGGGCGGGCGGCATCCGGTCGTCGAACGGCATTGCGGCGATTCCCCGTTTGTCGCCAACGACACCCGCATGGACATGAAGCGGCGCCGCTTCATGCTGATCACCGGCCCGAACATGGGCGGAAAGTCCACCTACATGCGGCAGGTGGCCTGGATCGTCTGGCTTGCCCACACGGGCTGCTTCGTGCCGGCCGACCGCGCCGAGGTTCCGCGCATCTCGCGCATCTTTACGCGCATCGGTGCCTCCGACGAGCTTGCCAGCGGCCGCTCGACCTTCATGGTCGAGATGACCGAAACGGCGACGATCCTGAATCAGCTCGAACCCCGATCGCTCGTGATCATCGACGAGATCGGGCGGGGGACGAGCACCTGGGACGGACTGGCGATCGCCTGGGCGGTCGCCGAGCGGCTGATTCAGTCGCCCGATGTCCTGACGCTGTTTGCGACCCACTACCACGAGCTGACCGAGCTTCCCGATGCGCATCCGGAGGCGTTCAACGCCTCGGTGACCGTGCGCGAATGGAACGGGTCGGTCGTGTTTCTGCATCGCGTCGTCGAGGATGCCGCCGACCAGTCCTACGGGATCGCGGTCGCGCAGCTTGCCGGGCTTCCCCGCGAGGTGATCCGGCGGGCGCGCGAACATCTGTTCCGGCTCGAACACGGCTCGGAGGTCGAGGCCGAGCGCAAGCAGGCCGACTCGCGCCAGCAGTTGGGGCTGTTTGCGCTCGCCGAGCAGCGGCGCCAGGAGCAGGAGCTGAGCCTGCTTAGGGAGGTTGCGCGCAGGCTCAGGGAAGCGGACCCGGACCGGATGCGGCCGATCGACGCGCTGATGCTTCTCGCGGAACTGAGGCAGCGGCTTGAAGACGACGATTGAGGCGGCCGCGAGCCCGCGGCGGAAGCTTGCGCGCATCCTCGATGCGCTGAAGCGGGATTTCGAGGCGGGCCTGGGCGGGTGGGAGCTCGCCACGGGGCTTGCGCGCGAAGTCGATGCGCTGATTATGGACGCCTGGCGCCGGCAGGCGCCGGACTGCGCCCGAAGCTTCGATCTGCTTGCCGTCGGCGGTTATGGACGCGGGGAGCTTGCGCCCTTTTCGGACTGGGACCTCTGGATCCTCGGCATGGAGCCACCCACGGCCGAGCAGCGGGAGCAGATCGAGCGCTTTCTGCACGAACTCTGGGACACCGGCGCCCGGATCGGCCAGGCGGTGCGCAGCGTGTCCGAGACGATGCAGCTCGTGCGCGAAGACTGGGACACGGCGACCGCGGCACTCGAGGCGCGCCTGCTTGCGGGCGGCGGTGGACCCTTCGAAGCGCTGTCCCGGAAGCTCGAAGGCTTCTTCCGGCGCAGGAAGCGCGCGTTCGTCGAGGCCAAGCTTATCGAGCTTGAGGCCCGGCATGCGAAGGCGGGCGGCACCGCGTTTCTGATGGAGCCGGACGTCAAGCAGGGGCAGGGCGGACTCCGGGACGTGCAGGCCGCGTTCTGGATCGGCAAGGCGTGGTACGGCGCGCGCCAGGTCTCCGACCTGATCGAGCGCGGCATCATCACGGTACGCGAATACGAGCATCTGAGCGGGGCCCGCGATTTCCTGCTCCGGGTCCGCACCGGTCTGCACCTGGCCTCGCGCAGACCCGGCGACCGGCTCGGTTTCGAAAAGCAGGAGCATCTGGCCCGCTGGATGGGCTATCGGGACAAGGACGAGCGGCCGGCGGTGGAATGGTTCATGAAGGACTATTTTCGCCATGCGGGCCGCATCAGCAGGGTGACGGGCCTGCTGTTCATGCATTTCCGGGAGGCGCTGCATCCGGATCGCTTCGCCGTCAGCCACAGCATCGGCGACGGGTTCACGCTCGCCGGCAACCGCGTCGGGATCCGGGACGAGCACGTGTTCCGCGAGGATCCGCTGCGGCTTCTGCGCATCTTTCACGTGGGTCAGCAGGGGCGCCGCTTTCTGTCCAGTGAAGCCCTCCGCCGGATCCGGGCCGATGTCGAATTGATCGACGATGCATACCGCGAAAATCCCGAGGCTTACGAAATCTTCATGTCCATTCTCCGCTCCCGGCGCAACGTGCGCTGGGCGCTGAAGGAGATGAACGACACCGGCGTGCTCGGACGGTTCATTCCCGAGTTTCGCGAGGTCGTGGGGCTGGCGCAGTTCAACCGCTACCATGCCTACACCGTGGACGAGCACACGATTCGGGCGGTGGGCGAGGCGAGGAACTTCTGGCACCGGCAGCGCGCGATCCGGCTTGAGCTTGCAAGCGAAATATGCCACCGCATCAAGCGCCCCGAACTGCTGTTTCTCGCGCTGATCTTTCACGACATCGCGAAGGGACGGCCGGGCGATCACTCGGAAAACGGCGCCGTGATGGCGCGCGCATTCTGCGAGCGCGCGGGCCTGGACCGCGACGCGGTCGAGCTCGTCAGCTGGCTGGTGCGCGAACACCTTCTGATGGCGGTCAAGAGCCAGCGTTTCGATCTTTCCGATCCCGAGGTCATCGAGTCCTTCGCCGAACGCGTCGGGGATCTCGAGCGCCTGAACTATCTGCTGCTGCTCACGGTTGCGGACATCGCCGCGGTCGGCCCCAATATCTGGAACGACTGGAAGGGCGCGCTGCTCCGCGAGTTGTACGAGCGGGCCGCGGCCTGCCTCGAGGGCGGCGGAGGGTTCGGCGAGGCGGCCGCGCGGCGGCTTGAGGTCCGGATCGATGCGGTGCGCGAGCTGATGGGCGATCAAGGAGCGGAGGCCGCCCGGCTTCTGGAGGGGCTGCCGCATGCGCTGGTCATGCACTTTCCGCCCCGGCAGCTGGCCCAGCTGGCGGCGTTGCTGCTCGATGCGTCCGAAGGCGTCGGCGTTCGCCTGTGGGTGGACGAGCTGCGCGACGAGACGCTGGCCATCGTCGTCGCGCCGGATCGTCCTCGCCTGTTCGCCCGTCTGGCCCATGCGGCAAGCCGGGGCGTGGCCTCGATCGTCGCCGCTCAGGCCTACCGTCTGGAGGACGGGCGCGTGCTGGACGTTTTCCATCTTCAGGAGCCGGCGGGCCGGGCCGTCGCCGAGCCGGAAGATCTGGAACGACTGAAGCGTGGGCTCGAACGGGCCGCCGCCGAGGAGGGTCCGTTCCGGCCCGGGCGCCGGAAGTTCAAGGTGCATCTGTTGATGCGCCGGGTTCCGGTGCGCGTGCGCGTGCTTCCGAAGGCGAGCTTCCGTGGCACGGCGATCGAGGTTTCGTGCGCGGATCAGCCGGGGCTTCTGGCCCGGCTTGCCGCCGTGATCGGCGAGGAAGGGGCCGAGATCTTCGGCGCCAGCGTTTCGACCTTTGGCGAGCGCGCGGTCGATGTGTTTTTTCTGAGCGGGCCGGACGGGCATGCGCTTCCCGACGAGGCTGTCCGCCGCCTGTGCGAAAGGCTTGCCGAGGCGGCCCGCCTTCCCGGCGACGAGGAGGATGCGGCATGAAATGGCGACTTCCCTGGCCGTTCCGGCCGGTTCGCAAAAGCGGCTTCGTGCTGGCGCTCGGCGGCGGCGGCGGGCGGGGGCTGGCGCATGTCGGGGTGCTCGAAGTGCTCGAGCAGCACGAGCTGATGCCCAATGCGATCGTCGGTACGAGCATCGGGGCGCTGTTCGGCGTGCTGTATGCACTTAGGCCCGATGCGGCGAACCTCCGGCGGCAGGCGATGGCGATGATCGAGTCGGATACGTTCGAGGATCTGGACCTGCCGGTGCTCGACGAGACCGAAACCGGCGACTGGAGCTGGCTTGCCCGGATCGTGAACGCGGCGAAGAAGACGGCGCTGTTCACGAAGGCCGCGACCGACATCGCCGTGGCCGACACCGACGCGCTGCGCGCGCTGGTGGCGATGTACACAAAGGGCAAAAGTTTTTCCGATACGAAAATCCCGGTCTTTGTCACCGCGGTGAAGTTTCCGAGCGGGGAATGCCGGCTGTTTTCGCGCGAGGATCGCCTGCCGCTGGCCGATGCGATTGCGGCCAGCATGGCGATTCCCGGCGTGTTCGATCCGGTTGCGGTCGATGGCGATCTGTACGTGGACGGAGGGCTGGCCTCCGAGCTTCCGGCGCGCGAGGCGCGAATGGTGGCCAGGGAAGGCGAATCCATCGTGGCCGTCAACGTCGGCGCGCGCCCGAGGCCCGATGTGCGCCCCGACTCGGTGTACGGCATGCTGGACTGGGCCTCGCAGATCAAGTCGATGTACCTTCGGCGCTACGAAAAGCAGCAGGCGGACGTGCTGATCGAGCCCCTGGTCGGCTTTACCCAGTGGCACGATTTCTCCCGGCCCGAACAGGAAATCCAGCGCGGCCGGGAGGCGGCGCTCGAGGCCATGCCCGAACTGCTTGCGCGGATCCGGCGCCGGTGAGCGGCTTCGATCCGGCCGCCCCCGAGCAGTGGCTGAGTCTCCTCGGGAGTCTGCTGATCCTGATCGCCTACGCGATCACCGTCCGTTTCCCGGAGCGCAGGCGGCTGTATTGTTCGATCAGCCTGGCCGGCGGCGTGCTGCTGCTTGTTGTGGCGCTGATCTACCGCAACCTCGGGCTGATCCTGCTGGAGCTCGCCTGGATTGCGATCAACGCCTGGGGGCTTGCGCGCGCACTCCGGCGGCCGGGCTGACCCGGAGGCGGAAAACGCGCAGCATGCGCCGATGAACGCGAAGGTTTCCGTTTCCCGGCGTCCGTGGCTGCGGGCGGCTGCTTTCTTCGCGGGCGCGCTGATGCTTGCGCTCGGGCAGGCGGACGCCTGGCTTCCGAAACTTATTGCGCCGCTGATCGAACGAAAAAGCGCAGACTTCGGGCTGCCGGTTCGTATCAGGACGCTTCGCACCGACATCTGGCACGGGCATCTGGAGCTGCTCGATCTGGACCTTCCCGAGGGCGCCCGGATCCACCGCGTGGCGGTCGACTTGGACTGGGCCCGGCTGGACCGTCCGAGGATCGGCGGGATCCGGATCGAGGCGCTGCGTTTGCCGGCTCGGGCCCTGTCCCGCATTCGGACCATCGTCGAGGGCTCGTCGGGCACGGTGCCGTCCGCAGCCGGGATTCCCGTCGGTCGCATCGAGATCAGCTCTTCGGTGATCGAGGTGGAAACCGGTGCCGGAGGCCTAGCGCTCCAGCTGCCCTGGCTGCATGCCGAAGCTGGAAGCGGCGGCTTCCGCGTGCAGGCAAGGGCGGATCTCAAGATGAGCCGGGGTGAGGCTTCCGGCATCCAGCTTTCCGGAACGCTCAGCCCGGATGTGTCCGAATGGCAGGGCCAGATTCGCGCGGACAGAGTCGGCTTGCGCCTGCCCCACGCCCAGGGCTCGGCACGCCTCGACTGGCGGGGCCGGCTTGATTTGCATCCGGACGGCGCGGCAGGCGCGGAAGGCACATTGACCCTTTCCGGCGCCGAGGCCGAGCTTGCATCCGGACGCATCGACGTGGATCGCTTCGCCGTGCATCTCAAGGCGGCGTTCCGCCCCGGGGCGGAAGCCTCGATCGAGCTTGCGCGGTTTGCGCCCGAGACTCCGATCTCCGTTGCCGTGAACTGGCCGGAGGTTCCGTTCGCGCATCTCGGCATCGAGGCGTTCGAACTCGGCGCGCTTAAGTTTCCCTCTCGCGAACCCGCACCGCTGCGCATCGCGATCGCGCTCGGCGCCCGGCCCCGGATCGGCGGCATCGAGTTCGAAGGGCGCTTCGTACCCGCGAGTCCCATCGAGCTTGCGGGGCGCGTGAAACTTGCGCAGGAAGCGGTGCCGCTCTCCGCGCTTGCCGAGCGCTGGCTCGGGATCCGGCCGACCAGCGGGCGGGCGATCGTCGAGGGCTCGGTTTTCCTTCGGGGATCCCGGATCCGCGCCAATACCCACCTACAGTTGAAGCGTCTTCAGATTGCGCGCGCCAATCCCGCGGCGCTTGAGCGGCTGAGCGAACATCTGGGACTTTCGCCCGACCTTGCGCTCGATCTGCTTCGCGACGCAAACGGCAACATCGAGCTCGACGTGCCGATCGAGGCCGATCTCGCTCAGGGGGGTGCGGGTGTGGCGGCGGATCTGTCCGCGGTTTACGGCAAAGCGCTGATTTCCGCGCTGGGCAAGGCTGCGCTCGGCTATCTGAAAAACGCGTTCCAGCCCTACGGCATGGCCGTGGATGCGCTGCTCTGGATCGGAGAACAGAGCAGGCGGTTCCGGCTTTCGCCGGTGTTTTTCGCGCCGGGAACGGCCGAACCGGACTCCGAGGGGCTGAAATCGCTGGAAAAGCTCGCCGGATTTCTGGAACGCCATCGCGAGCCGAGCGTGGCGATCTGCGCGGTAACGACGGTTTCGGAGGCTCCGCCCGGGAATGCAGAGAAGCTGGCCTCCGAGCGTGTGCAGCGGGTGATCGAGGCGCTCGCCCAACGGGGCGTGGATCGCAACCGGCTTACGCTGTGCCGCAATCGGCGCGAGGATGCGAAGGATGCGCGGCCGCGCGTGGAGGTGCTGCTGTGATGCCCGATCAGGCCGTCGTGCTCGCCGCGGGGCTCGGCACGCGTTTGAAGTGGCTGACCCGCGACCGGCCGAAGGCGCTGATGCGCCTGGGTCGCCGTACGCTGATTGAACAGGTGATTCTTTCGCTGGCCCGGGCCGGCGTGCGCCGGATCGCGGTGAACGCGCATTACCGGGCCGAGGCGCTGTTCGATGCGCTCGGGGACGGACGCAGGCTCGGGGTCGAGATCCGCTACAGCCTGGAGCCCGAGCTGCTCGATTCCGGCGGCGGCGTGCGCACCGCGCTCGAGCTGCTTGATCCGGAGGCTCCGTTTGTCGTGCACAACGCCGACGTGCTGGCCGACATCGACTTCCGTGCTCTTGCACGACCGCTTGAGCCCGGCGGTGCAGTGCTGGCGCTGGTGGCCAATCCCGCGCATCATCCGGGCGGGGACTTCGCGCTCCATGGCGGAAGGCTTGCCTGCGAGGGAAGTCCGCGCTGGACCTACGCCGGGGTTTCGGTATGGGGGGCGGGCTCGATGTCCCGCTGGCCGGTGCGCACGCCGTTTCCGCTCACCGGCCCGATCCGCACGCTGATCGGGGAAGGCCGGGCGCGGGGGGTTGTGCACCTCGGCGTCTGGCATGATCTGGGGCGGCCCCGGGATCTGTTCCGGGCACGCTGGAGTGAAGGAGGGTTGGATGTCGGGTGAGCGTCGGATGCTCGGGATGATGCTGGCAGGCATTCTCGCCGGAGGGGTTGCCGGTTTCATCTGGGGAGAGGCGATGCAGGCCGTGGCCTGGATCGGCGAGTTCTTTCTCACCGCGCTGAAGATGCTGATCGTTCCGCTGGTCGCGGCGAGCGTGATTACGGGCATCACCGGGCTTGGCGATCTGCGCCGGCTGGGCCGGCTGGGCGCCTGGTCGTTCGCCTACTACCTGAGCACGACCCTGATTGCGGTTTCGATCGGGCTGGTCATGGCCAACCTGTACGCGCCCGGTGTGGGTGTGGACTGGCGGGCATCGGCGCAGGCGCCCAAGCCTGCGGCCGGGGAGGTGGGCATCACCGACCTCGTCCTGTCGCTCGTGCACCCGAACATCGTGGGCGCTGCCGCCGAGATGAAGCTGTTGCCGATCATCGTTTTCTGCATCGCCTTCGGGGCCGCGCTCGGCATCGTGGGCGAGCGCGGGCGGCCGGTGGCCGATTTTTTCGAGGGTCTGAACGAGGCGATGATGAAGCTGGTCGAGTGGCTGATGTGGCTTGCGCCGGTGGGCGTGTTTGCGCTGATCGCTTCCCGTCTGGGCCAGGCCGGCGGGGGCGAGGCGTTCCTGGAGCAGCTGCTTGGCCTGGGCCGGTATGCGGCCACGGTCCTCACGGGTCTTGTCGTCCATGCCTGTGTGCTGGCCCTGCTTCTGTGGCTGCTGGCGCGTCGTTCGGTGACGGCTTACTTGCGCCATGTCGCCGCCGCGCTGATGACCGCATTCTCGACGGCATCGAGCAGCGCCACGCTGCCGCTGACGATGGAGGGCGTGCGGCTGGCCGGTGTGGACGAGCGCGCGCGCCGCTTTGTGCTTCCGCTCGGGGCGACGATCAACATGGATGGGACGGCGCTCTACGAAGCGGTGGCGGTGATGTTCATCGCCCAGGCCTACGGCGTGGATCTGACCCTGGGGCAGCAGTTGGTCGTGCTTCTGACCGCGACGATGGCCGCGATCGGCGCGGCCGGGATTCCCGAGGCGGGGCTGGTGACGATGGTGATCGTGCTCGAGGCCGTCGGGCTGCCGGTCGAGGGCATCGGATTGCTGCTCGCGATCGACTGGTTTCTCGACCGCTGCCGGACCACGGTCAATGTGTTCGGCGATTCGGTGGGCGCGGCGGTGGTCGGCCGCCTGCAGGCGGAAGGGAAGGAGCCCGGTCGGATGACGGGCTGACTGGCCCGTTTCTTGCTTTGCCTCCGCAAGGGTCACGCGCCCGGATTGCTGGAGGTGAAGCATGCAGGAAAACGTCATCGAGGCTGCGTCCGTCGTCGAGAAATACGAGGAGAATCCGATCGCGGTCCTCTGGGAGGGCATTCTCTTTCTGCCGGTGATCGGCATGGTCGATTCCAAGCGCGCCCAGGACATCATGGACGTGATTCTCGAAAAGCTCGAGCGGACCGATGCGAGATTCGTGATTCTGGACATCCGCGGCGTGCCGGCCGTGGACAGCGCGGTGTCCAATCATCTGGTCAAGATTACGAAGGCGACGAAGATGATGGGCGCCATGACGATCTTTTCGGGCATCACGCCGTCGGTCGCCCAGTCGCTGGTGCATCTCGGCATCGACCTGGGGGACATCATTTCCTGCGCACGCGTTCGCGATGCGCTGAAGCTGGCCTTTGCCGAGCTGGGGTACGAGATCCGGAAAGTGGAGCGCTGAGCGGGCCGTGGACGCGCTCGACCGCCACGGATGGATCCGCGTCGTGGACGGCATGGCGATGCTTGGCATCCCGGCCGATGTCGACGAGCGGACTGTGGACGAGCTGCGCGAGATTGCCCTGGCGCGCGTTCGCGCGGAGGACATACGCGCGTTCGTGCTCGATTTTTCCGGTGTCCATGCGCTGGATTCCCGGCTGATGACCCGTCTGATCGAGCTGGGAAGGGCGGTGCGGGCACTGGGAGCGCCGGTCGGCGTCAGCGGCATCCGTGCGGGACTTGCCTCGGCCCTGGTTGCGCTCGGGCTGACCGAGCTGGGGTTCCCGGCCGGGGTCGGTCTTGACGATTGCCGTCGGAAACTTGTCGGAGGGGAATCATGCAGGCGGATCGGGTGATCGTGGAGGACTGGGAGGTTCACGGGCTCAGGCTTGCGACCAGTCAGGACGTCCAGCAGGCCCTGCGAGCGAGTCGTCGCCTTTGTCTGGAGGCCGGCTTCCGGCCGGATCGGGCAATGCTCGTCGTGACGGCCGTCTCCGAGCTTGCGCGCAACGCGATCTGCCATGGCGGGGGCGGCTGGTTTTCGGGACGACGGTTTTTCGAGCCCCGGCCGGGGGTCGAGATGGAGGTGGCCGATCAGGGGCCCGGGATTCCCGATGTCGAGGCTGCGTTCAGCGAGCATTTCAGCACCCGGGGCACGCTCGGCATCGGATTGCCTGCGGTGCGGCGCATCATGGACGAGGTCGATCTGGATACCGCACCCGGTCGGGGCGTGCGCATCCGGGTCCGGAAGTGGCTGCGATGACCCGGATCGACTGGGCCTCAGCGATCCGTCCGCTGCCGGGGCAACTGGCCTGCGGCGATCTCTCCTATGTACGGGTGATGGACGATCTCGCCTGGATCGTGCTGGTGGATGTGCTGGGGCATGGTGCCCCGGCGGGAAAGCTGGCGGCGGAGATTTTCGCCTGGCTGGAGTCGCAGCCGGTGATGGAGCCCGAAGCGACGATCGAGGCCCTGGACCGGGCGATCCGAGGCTCGCGCGGCTGCGTGGCGAGCGTTGCCGTGATCGATGCCGCGGCCCGGCGCCTGCGCTACGGCGGGATCGGCAACATCACCGCGCGCCTGATCGGGCCCGGCGCCGAACAGTTCGTCAACCGGGACGGGGTCGTGGGCTACCGAATCGTGCATCCCCCGCAGATCGAACGGATGCTGATGCCCGGTGCCACCCTGCTGATGCACACCGACGGCATTTCCTCGCGCGCGGTGGCCGACCGGGTGCGCGAGTTCGAGGGGGCAAGCGCTTCGACGATCGCGGAGCGGATGCTTTCCCGGTGCTCGAAGCCCACGGATGACGCGGGTGTTCTGGTGGCGGGGATCCGCTGATGCCGGTGGTCACGCGGGTGGAGCTGATCGCGCCGTCCAGCATGGCGGCGCTGCGCCAGCGGCTTCTGTTTCTCGCCTGGGAGCTGGGCGTGAACGAGATCGAGGCCGCCCGCTTCGCCAGTCTGGCGGCCGAGATGGCTAGATGCCGCTGGGAGTCTCACGGTGGCGGCAAGGCAAGCCTGCTTCTCGAGCACGATGGGCTGGCCGTCCATTTCGTTCCCGAGGGTGAGGCGGGGGTCGGGCTGGTTCCACCGCTTGTATGGCGCTCGACTGCTGAGGGCAGGGCGCTGTTCCAGCCGCTTCCGTGCCGCATCGAGCATCCGGCCGATGCGTCCGTCCAGCTCAAGAAGGCGCTGGATCGCGCCGTCCCGCCGACAACCGACGAGCTTCAGGCCCTGGCCATGCGTGACGGCCTGACCGGCGTGCTGAACCGGCGGGCCTTCGACAGGGCCTTCGAGGACGAGGTTCTGCGCAGCCGGCGCTACGATCTGCCGCTGTCCGTGATCCTGATGGACATCGACCATTTCAAGCGGATCAACGACACCTTCGGCCATCAGGCCGGCGACGTCTGCCTGGTCGAGGTGGCGCGAATGGTCAGCGGCCTCATCCGGACCTCCGACCGGCTGGCCGCTACGGCGGGGAGGAGTTCGTGCTTCTTCTCCCGCACACCCCCGTGGACGGTGCCCGGCTTCTGGCCGAGCGCATTCGGGAGCATGTCGCCGGCCACCCCGTGGACACCGATGCCGGCCGAATCCGGTGCACGCTGTCGCTCGGGGTCACCGGGACCGAGGGCAGGCGGGGGTTTCAGGCCCGGGAGTTGCTGGCCGATGCCGATCATGCGCTCTACGAGGCCAAGCGCGGCGGCCGGAACCGGGTCTGTGTTTCATCCTGCGGTCTGGAAGTCTCCGAAAACCTGCGTCCATCGCTCCCGACCACGACCTAGCAGGGCTCTCTTTCTATGCACGCCGCCCGGGGCTAGTATCCCGGCCCTTGAACATGGGGGTACGGAATCGATGAGTTCGCCGGATTTTGAGCTGGGACTGACCTTCGACGATGTGCTGCTGGTGCCTCAGGCCAGCAACGTGTTGCCGAAAACCGTCAGCCTCGAAACCCAGTTCACCCGTCGGCTGCGCCTGAACATTCCGGTGCTTTCGGCTGCGATGGATACGGTGACCGAGTCGGCGACCGCGATCGCGCTGGCTCAGGAAGGCGGCATCGGCGTGATTCACAAGAACCTGGAGCCTCATCGCCAGGCAGCCGAGGTGCGCAAGGTCAAACGCTATGAGGCCGGCGTCGTGCAGGAGCCGCTCACCGTGGGCGCCGACGACAAGCTCGCCGACGTGCTCCGGCTTGCGGAGGAAAACGGCTTTTCCGGTTTCCCGGTGCTGGATGCCGACGGACGCCTGTGCGGCATCATCACCAATCGGGACATGCGTTTCGAGCGCAATCCCGAGCGCCGCGTCCGGGAGATGATGACCCCGCGTGAGCGGCTGGTGACCGTCCGTCCGGGCACGGATCTGGAAACCTGCAAGGATCTGTTCCGCGAACACCGGATCGAAAAGCTGCCGGTGGTGGACGACGACGGTCGTCTCTGCGGACTGGTCACGGTGCGCGATATTGAAAAATCCCGCGCCTTTCCCAACGCGGTGCGCGACGATCTCGGCCGGCTGCTGGTTGCGGCCGCGATCGGGGTCGGCGAGCGCGAGCTGGACCGGCTGGGGGCGCTGATCGAGGCGGGCGTGGATGTGGTCGTCGTGGACACCGCGCACGGACATTCCAGCGGTGTGATCGAAATGGTCCGGCACATCAAGAAAACCCACGGCGACGACATCCAGGTGATCGGCGGCAACGTGGCCACGGCCGAGGCGGTGCGCGCGCTGGCGGATGCCGGGGCGGACGCGGTCAAGGTTGGCATCGGGCCTGGCTCGATCTGCACGACCCGGATCGTCGCCGGTGTCGGCGTGCCGCAGCTGAGCGCGATCCTCGAGTGTTCGAAGGCCGGGCGCGATGCGGGCGTGCCGATCATCGCCGACGGGGGCATCAAGTTTTCGGGCGATTTCGCCAAGGCGATCGCGGCCGGAGCGAACACCTGCATGTTCGGCTCGATGTTCGCCGGCACTGAGGAGGCGCCGGGCGAGAAGATCCTCTATCAGGGCCGGACCTACAAGGCCTATCGCGGGATGGGCTCGATCGGCGCGATGCAGCAGGGAAGCAAGGACCGCTATTTCCAGGGCGACGTGGACGAGGCGATGAAGCTCGTGCCCGAGGGCATCGAGGGCCGCGTGGCCTACAAGGGGCCATTGTCCGACATACTGCACCAGCTCATCGGCGGCCTGCGCGCGGCGATGGGCTACGTGGGCGCGGCCACGATCGAGGACATGCACGCGCGCGCGCGCTTTGTGCGCATCACGAACGCGGGCCTGCGCGAATCGCACGTGCACGACGTGACGATCACGAAGGAAGCGCCGAACTACCGGCTGGATCTCTAAGCGGTGACCGCCGAACGCATCCTGATCCTCGACTTCGGCTCCCAGTACACCCAGCTGATCGCGCGCCGGGTGCGCGAGCTGAAGGTCTATTCCGAGCTGCATCCCTGGGACATGAGCGAGGAGGAGATCCGGGATTTCCGTCCCGCCGGCATCATTCTCTCGGGCGGGCCCGAGTCGGTGACCGAGCCTGATAGTCCGCGCGCGCCGGAGATTGTGTTCAAGCTGGGGGTTCCCGTGCTCGGCATCTGCTACGGCATGCAGACGATGGCCGAGCAGCTTGGCGGCCGGGTGGAGCCGGGGCCCGTGCGCGAGTTCGGGCATGCGCGGGTGCTGACCAGCGGCGATTCACCGCTGTTGCGCGGGCTTGCGGACGCGGGCGAAGGGGAGCTCGACGTCTGGATGAGCCACGGGGACAAGGTCTCCGTGCTTCCGGACGGGTTTCATGTGATCGCATCCAACGACGTGTGCCCGATCGCCGGCATGGCCGACGAATCCCGCCGCTTCTACGGGCTCCAGTTCCATCCCGAGGTCACGCACACGAAGCAGGGCCGGGCGATCCTCGGGCGCTTCGTGCACGAGATCTGCGGCTGCGGCGACAGCTGGACGATGCCCGCGTTCATCGAGGAATCGGTGGAGCGGATCCGGCGGCAGGTGGGCGATGAGGAGGTGATCCTCGGGCTTTCCGGCGGTGTGGATTCCTCGGTGGCCGCGGCCCTGCTGCACCGGGCGATCGGCGATCAGCTGACCTGCATCTTCGTGGACAACGGCCTGTTGCGGCTTGGCGAGGCCGAGCAGGTCATGGCCACCTTCGCCGAGCATCTCGGCGTCCGGGTGGACATGGTCGATGCGGCCGACCGGTTCATGCAGGCGCTGGCCGGCGTCACCGACCCCGAGGCCAAGCGCAAGATCATCGGCCGGGAGTTCGTGCACGTCTTCCAGGAGGAGGCCGCGAAGATGCCCCGGGCTAGGTGGCTTGCCCAGGGCACGATCTATCCGGACGTGATTGAGTCGGCGGGCGCGAAGACGAAGAAGGCGCACACGATCAAGAGCCATCACAACGTCGGCGGTCTGCCCGAGACGCTGCATCTGAAGCTTCTCGAGCCGCTGCGCGAGCTGTTCAAGGACGAGGTTCGCGAGCTCGGGATTGCGCTGGGCCTTCCGCGCGAGATGGTCTACCGGCATCCCTTTCCGGGCCCGGGGCTCGGGGTGCGGATTCTGGGCGAGGTGAAAAAGGAATACGCCGACCTGCTCCGCCGCGCCGATGCGATTTTCATCGAGGAGTTGCGGGCCTCGGGATGGTACGATCGGACCAGCCAGGCCTTCGCCGTGTTCCTGCCGGTCAAAAGCGTCGGCGTGATGGGGGACGGTCGCACCTACGAATGGGTGGTCGCGCTCCGGGCGGTCGAGACGGTGGATTTCATGACCGCGCACTGGGCCGAACTGCCGCATTCCTTGCTCGCACGGGTGTCGAACCGTATCATCAACGAGGTGCGCGGCATCAACCGCGTGGTCTACGACATCTCCGGCAAGCCGCCGGCGACGATCGAATGGGAATAAGGAGCAAATCATGAACCGAAACATCATCGTGCTCGCCGCCGCCGGCGTGCTGCTTGTGGCCGGCTGCCAGGGGGGCGGCGAGGCGGGCAAGTCCGCAAAGCAGGCCCAGGGGCCGGATCTCTCGACGGAGTCAGCCAGGCTCAGCTATGCGATCGGCCTGGATGTCGGGCGCTCGCTGAAAAACCTGAACGCCGAGATCGACGTCGCGGCCTTCAGCGCCGCCGTGCGCGACCGGCTGGAGGGGAGACAACCCCGCATCGCCGAGCAGGAAGCGGCGAAAATCAAGCAGACCTTCTTCCAGGCCCGCGCCAAGCGCCAGGCCGAGGAGCGCAGCAAGCAGGCAAAAGCGAATCTTGAGGCCTCGAAGAAGTTCTTGGCCGAAAACGCCAAGCGTCCGGGGGTGAAGGTGACGCCGTCCGGGCTTCAGTATGAGGTTGTAAGGATGGGCAAGGGGCCGAAGCCCGAGGCGACGGATCGGGTCACCGTGCATTACCGCGGCACGCTGATCGACGGCACCGAGTTCGATTCCTCCTACAAGCGGGGGCAACCGGCCACGTTCCCGCTCAACGGGGTCATCAAGGGCTGGACCGAGGGGCTCCAGCTGATGCCGGTGGGTTCGAAGTTCAAGCTCTATCTGCCGCCGGAACTCGCCTACGGCGAGCGGGGCGCGGGCGGCCGCATCGGCCCGAACCAGGCCCTGATCTTCGAGGTGGAGCTGCTCGGGATTGAGGGCAAGGCGCCGGCGTCCGGCGGAAAGAACGGCGCGGGCAAGAGCTGAGCCTGGATGTTCGACCGCCTGACCGACAAGCTCGGAGGTATCACGCAGCGGCTGCGCGGGATGGCCCGCGTCAGCGAGGCGGATCTGGACGCCACGCTCCGCGAGATGCGGCTGGCGCTGCTGGAAGCGGACGTTGCGCTGCCGGTCGTGCGCGGCTTGATGGCGGAGGTGCGCGACCGCGCGCTCGGACAGGAGGTCGCGCGGTCGCTGAATCCGGGCCAGGTCATCGTCAAGATCATGCACGACGTGCTCGCCGAGGTGCTCGGCGGGCAGCGCCGCGAACTGGATCTGCGGCGCATCCCCAGCGTGATTCTGCTTTGCGGCCTGCAGGGCGCGGGCAAGACGACGACGGCCGGAAAGCTTGCGCGCATGCTTGTTTCCCAGGGTCGGAAGGTGGCGCTGACCAGCGTTGATGCCACCCGGCCCGCAGCCCAGAAACAGCTCGAGGTTCTGGCCTCCCAGGTCGGGGTGCCGTATCTCGCCGGACACGGCGCAACAGCTGAGGCGCAGGCGCGCGATGCGCTGAAGCAAGCGGGTGTGGACGGCATCCACGTGCTGATCCTCGATACCGCCGGGCGCCAGGTGGTGGACGAAACCCTGATGGACGAGATCGCCCGGGTGCGCGAGGCGGTGGACCCCACCGAGCGACTGCTCGTGCTCGATGCGATGACCGGACAGAGCGCGCTGGAAGTAGCCGAACGCTTCCATGCCCGGGTCGAGCTTACCGGCTGCGTTCTGACCAAGGCCGATGCCGACGTGCGCGGTGGCGCGGCGCTTTCGATCGCGCGCTCCACGGGCGTTCCCGTCCGCTATCTGGGCGTGGGCGAGAAGCTCGATGCGCTTGAGGTGTTCGATCCGGTCCGGATGGCGGGCCGGATTCTCGGCCAGGGCGACGTCGTCGGGCTTGTCGAGAAGATCCAGGCGCAGGTGGACCGGGAAAAGGCCGAGAAGCTTGCGAAAAAGGCGCGCAAGGGCGCCTTCGATCTCGAGGATTTCGCCGAGCAGCTGGCACAGATGGAGCGCATGGGAGGGCTCGGCTCGATGGTCAAGATGCTCCCTGGTGTGCGGCTTGACGAGCATGCGCTGGCGCAGATGGACGACCGGCCGATCCGGCGGATGCGGGCGATGATTCAGTCGATGACGCCGGAAGAACGGCGCAGACCCGGCATCATCAACGGCAGCCGCAAGCGGCGCATCGCCGCAGGCTCCGGCACCAGCGTGCAGGAACTCAACCGGATGCTGAAGCAGTTTGCGCAGATGCAGAAGATGATGAAGAAGATGAAGGGCGCGAAGGGGCGCCGGATGATGGCGCAGCTCGCCGGCCGTTTCGGCGGACTCGGCGGGGGCGGGCTGCCGCCGGGCACGCCCCGCGGCTAGCGCCGTTCGTCCCTTGCCGTTGACCGATCCTGCCACTATAGTGCGGCGCCTGATTTTTCGGAGGTAACCACCTATGGCAACCGTGATTCGCCTGCAGCGCGGCGGGCGCAAGAAGCGTCCTTTCTACTCGATCGTCGTGCTGGATTCGCGCAAGCGTCGCGACGGCGCGTTCATCGAGAAGCTGGGCTACTACGATCCCTGCCGCGAGCCGGAAGTGATCGAGATCGATCTCGATCGCGTCAAGGACTGGACGGCCAAGGGCGCGAAGATGTCGCCCCGCGTGGCTTCGCTGGTGCGCCTGGCAAGCGATCCCGAGGCTCAGGCCAAAGCCCGGGCCAAGGCCGAGGCCAGGGCGGCTGCCCGGGCCGCGCAGGAGGCCGAGAAGGCCGAGGCCGCGGAAGCCCCGGTCGAGGAAGCTGCGGCCGAGGAGGCTCAGGCTGAGGAGGCTCAGGCTGAGGAGGCTCAGGCTGAGGAGGCTCAGGCTGAGGAGGCTC
>CAYNLY010000012.1:0-2886 GCA_964398225.1 uncultured Zetaproteobacteria bacterium | reverse complement strand
GAGGAGGCTCAGGCCGAGGAAGCGGCTTCCGCCGAAACCGGCGAGGACAAGGCTGACGCCTGAATCCCTGCTTGAGGTCGGGGCCGTCGTTCGGCCGCACGGGCTCAAGGGAGACATCGTGATCCGTTCGCATACCCGGCCTGCCATCGGCATTGCCGGGTATTCTTTTTGGTGCCTCAGGCTTTCTTCCGGCGAACTGCGGCGTCTTCGGGTCGTCCGCTGCCGGCAGCACGGGCGCCGGATCCTCGCCCATCTTGCGGGCGTGGAAACGATCGAGGCGGCCGAGGCGCTGCGCGGTGCGGCGATTCTCGTTTCGCGCGACCAGGTGGAGGTCGGCGAGGACGAGTATCTGTGGGCCGACCTGATCGGCTGCGAGGTCGTGGACCTGTCCGGCCGTCGCCTGGGTTGTGTGGAGGGGATGTCCTCATTCGGAGCCCAGGACATCCTGGGTGTGCGCGGCACGGGGCCGGAAGAGCGGGCCGGTGTCTGGATGCTGCCGTTCATCGAGGATGTCGTGCGCGAGGTGGATCTGGAGGCAAGGCGCATCGTCGTCGAACTGATCGAGGGGCTGGACGCATGTTTTACGCCCAGATCCTGACCCTGTTTCCCGAGTTTTTCGATTCGCCGCTTGCCTGCTCGATTCCGAAGCGGGCGATCGAGGCGGGGATTGCGCGCGTGGACTGCATTCAGATCCGCGACTTCGCGACCGACCGGCACCGGACGGTGGACGATACGCCCTACGGCGGCGGACCAGGCATGGTGCTCAAGCCCGAGCCGGTCGTGGCCGCCATTCGCGAGGCCCGGCGCCGCGATCCGGACACGCGTGTCGTGATGCTCACCCCGGGCGGACGCCCGTTTTCCCAGAAGGTCGCGCTGGAGTATGCGGCCCGTCCCGGCATCACGCTGCTTTGCGGCCGCTACGAGGGTTTCGACGAGCGCGTCTGCGATTATGTGGACGAGCAGCTCTCGCTCGGCGATTTCGTGCTTTCCGGAGGCGAGCCCGCGGCGCTCTGCGTGCTCGATGCGGTGATCCGGCTGCTGCCCGGCGTGCTCGGCAGTCCCGAGTCGGCCGTGCTTGATTCGTTCACCGAGGACGGCATCCTCGACTGGCCGCATTACACGCGACCCGAGGTGTTCGAGGGCAAGCGCGTGCCGGAGGTGCTGCTCTCGGGCAACCATGCCGAGATCGAACGCTGGCGCCGCGAGCAGGCCGAGATTCGGAGCCGGAAGCGGCGGGAAATGCTGGAAAGGGAGCGGCGGGGCGGTGAACGCACGAGCTGACTGGAGCCTGCGGGCGGCATCGGAACTGTATCAGGTGGACGGCTGGGGTCGCGGCTATTTCCGCATCAACGCGGACGGGCACATGGCCGCGGTTCCGGACGGCCACACCGAGATCGATTTGAAGCGGCTGTGCGACGAGCTCGCCGGCCAGGGGCTGCACCCGCCGCTGCTGCTGCGTTTTTCCGACATTCTCGGCCGCCGGATGCGCCAGATCTACGATCGCTTCCAGCGCGCGCGCGAGGATGCGGACTACGAAGGCCGCTACTACGGCGTCTATCCGGTCAAGGTCAATCAGCAGCGGCAGGTCGTCGAGGAAGTCATCGAGTTCGGCGCCGGATTCCACTGGGGGCTTGAGGCCGGCTCGAAGCCCGAGCTGCATGCGGTGCTCGCGATGCTCGAGGATGTGGACGGGCCGATCGTCTGCAACGGCTACAAGGACCGCGAGTTCGTCGAGCTTGCGATGATCGGGAGGAAGCTGGGCAAGCAGGTCTTCGTCGTCGTCGAAAAGCCCGGTGAGCTCGATCTGATCCTGGAGGCGGCCGAGCGCTTCGGCGTCGAGCCGTTGATCGGCGTGCGCTGCCGGCTTGCCGCGAGCGGCGAGGGCAAGTGGAGCGAATCCGGCGGCGACGCCTCGAAGTTCGGGCTCGCGCCGGCGGAGATTCTGGCGCTGATCGACCGTCTCGATGCGGCCGGAAAGCTCGACTGCCTGCGCCTGCTGCATTTCCACATCGGCTCGCAGGTGCCGCGCATCCGGAGAATCAAGCAGGCGATGAACGAGGCGGCGCGGTTCTATGTGGAGATCCGTCGGCTGGGCGCGCCGATCGAGTTCATGGACGTCGGCGGCGGCCTCGGCGTGAACTACGACGGCTCGATCGCGGGTTCCGATGCCTCCGTGGACTATTCGCTTCAGGAATACGCGAACGACGTCGTCTGGACGATGAAGACCGTCTGCGACGACGCGGGGCTAGAGCACCCGCACATCATTTCGGAATCCGGCCGCGCGCTGGTGGCGCACCATGCGGTGCTGATCGTGGACGTGCTCGGCGTGACCCGCCGCGTGCTGCGCGACCGGCTTGCGCCTCCGCCGGAAGATGCGCCGATGCAGCTCCGGGATCTGTGGACGACGCTTGCGGAGCTGGACGAAACCGATCCCCGCGAGGCGCTGCACGACGCGGTGAGTCAGCGCGAAGCGGTGCTCCAGCTGTTTTCGCTCGGCCATGCGCGGCTTTCCGACCGGGCCCTGGCCGACGAGATCTACTGGCAGATCCTCGACCGGCTTTCCGCAAGGCTGGACGAAGAGGCGATGGCGGAGCTCGTGCCGGGAATCCGCGCCCAGATGGCGGATCGCTACTTCTGCAACTTCTCCGTTTTCCAGTCGCTGCCCGATGCCTGGGCGATCGGGCAGGTGTTTCCGGTGGTGCCGATTCATCGCCTGAACGAGAAGCCGGACCGGGAGGGGATTCTGGTCGACATCACCTGCGACTCCGACGGCAAGATGCAGCGCTTTCCGCTTGCCGCCGGGCATGAACCGACGCTGCCTTTGCACCGGCTCCGGGACGGCGAACCCTATCTGCTCGGCATCTTTCTTGCCGGCGCCTACCAGGA
>CAYNLY010000011.1:0-35606 GCA_964398225.1 uncultured Zetaproteobacteria bacterium | reverse complement strand
CCCTGATGGACTCGGTGCTCGAATCGCTGATGGAAATCTTCGACGAGTTCCATTCCCAGAAGTCGAAAATGGACGGACTTCGAGGCATGCGCGAAAATGTCCAACAAGGCTGGCGAGCCGGCGGCCGGGCGCCCATCGGCTACAAGCTTGAAAAGGTCGTGGTCGGCACCCGCGACGGCGAACCCATCACCAAGAGCCGACTTGTTCCCGATCCCAAGACATTCGACAAGATTCAGGCCTATCTAAGGGGACGCCTCAACAATGTCGCGCGCAAACACCTGATTCGGGAGCTTGGGATCAAGGCCGCAGAAACCACGATGATCTACGTCGAGGAATCAGCCCTGACCTATGCCGGCCACACGGTATGGAACCGCCACAACGAATGCATCGATGGCCGATATGTCGGAGGCTCCCGCTATAGAGACCGCAAGGAATGGGTCATCCAGCGTAATACCCATGAAGCTATGATCACGGAAGAAGAGGCGGAAACACTGATCGCTCGTCGGGAAGCCGAGCGTGCATCGAGAAAGCGCAAACGCATCACACCATACCTTTTGTCCGGCATCCTGCGCTGCCGCTGCGGAGCCAACATGGATGGAGCTGCCGGCTACTATCGTTGTCACGCACGCTGCGGAAACCGGGGCATCAAGCAGGAAACCATCGAGAAAGCCGTGATCGATGTTCTGTTTGAGAGAATCATGTCGCCCGAAACCATCAAGGAACTGCGCGAAACCCTCCGAAGCGAAATCGGTCGTCATAGAAAATCCGGCGAGGTCGATGCATCCGAACGCCTCAAGAAGGCGATTGCGGAGATTGATAAACAGGTAGATGAAATCGTCAATCTCCTTCCGCAGGTCAAGCACCAGCGTCCCCTCTTGGCTCGGCTTGATCAGCTCGAGGAAGAGCGTGCAGCCCTGATCGATCAACTGGAGAGCATTCGACCGAAAAAGACGGACCTGCTCGATATGTCCGATGCCGCCATCGTCGCGTTTCTGGAAAAATTCCGAAACGAGTTCAGGGAAGGAGATATCGAGAAGAAGAAAGGGCTGCTGCGCTCCTGCATCAGCCATGCCGAGCTTGATGGAGACAATCTAAAAATAAACCCCAGTTATGCGCACATAACTGGGGTTAAGGTGGCGTCCCCAAGGGGATTCGAACCCCTGTTGCCGCCGTGAAAGGGCGGTGTCCTAGGCCGACTAGACGATGGGGACGTCTTCGGTTGGGCGCGAAGCCTAGGCGCGAAGACCGCGCCGTCAACCGGATCTGGTGCGCCCACTAGGACTCGAACCTAGGACCCACGGATTAAAAGTCCGCTGCTCTACCAACTGAGCTATGGGCGCCGAGGCGCCCGAAGTGTGGCGAGGCGCCCGGTGCTGTCAACCTCGCGGCCCGCCTTCCCCGCCGCTAGCATCGCGGCATGAAGCTTGCCCCCCTGCCCGACTACCACATGCACACCCCACGCTGCAATCACGCGGTGGGCACGGTGCGCGATTACGCCGAGGCGGCCCTGGCCGCCGGACTCGACGAAATCGGCATGTCCGACCACTCCCCGATGCCCGGGGGCTTCGATGCGGCATGGAGGATGGATGCTTCTGAGCTCGCGGACTACCGCGCCGAGGTGCTCCGCGCCCAGGCCGACTATGCCGGCAGACTGCGCATTCGGCTGGGGCTTGAGGCGGACTTTCATCCGGGCACCGAGACGGAGGTCGCCCGAATGATCGAGGCCCACGACTGGGACTATGTGATCGGCTCGGTGCACTACATCGGCGACTGGGGCTTCGACAATCCGGACAACCTCGAGCAGTGGGATCGGGTTTCGGTCGAACAGGCCTACTGCGACTACTTCGAGCTCGTCGCCGCATCGGCGCAATCCGGCATGTTCGACATCATCGGGCATCCGGATCTGATCAAGAAATTCGGCCACCGCCCGCCCGACGACAGCCGGCGGGTGGACGGGGCGATCGAGGCGATGCTCGAAGCCGTGAAACGCGCCGGATGCTGTCTGGAAATCAGCTCGGCCGGACTGCGGAAGCCCGTGGGCGAAATCTACCCGTCGCGGAAGATCGTCGAGCGCGCCGCCCGCCTCGGCATCCCCTTCGCGTTCGGCTCGGATGCGCATGCGCCCGGCGAAGTGGGCCATGCGTGGCGGGATTGCGCCGAGCTCCTTCTGGACTGCGGCATCCGGGAAATCGCGACGTTCGAATCGCGCAGGCGCCGCATGCGTCCGATCGCGGCATGAGCCACGAACGGAGCGACCCCGCCTGGGTTCTGATCACCGGTGCCTCGGGCGGCTTCGGCCGGCTCTTTGCCGAGCAGCTTGCCCTCCGTGGCTATGCCCTTCTCCTTCACGGGCGGCGCCGGGACAGGCTCGAACAGCTCGCCGCCTCGCTCCCCGCCGGGATTCCCACGCGAGTCGTCCTGGCCGACCTGGCAAGCGATGCAGGCGTGGAAACACTCGCCCGCGAAGCGGCCGCGCTGCCGCTCGCGGGTCTTGTCAACAATGCGGGCTTCGGGCTCTGGGGCGCCTTCGAGCGCCTCGATCCGGATGCCCAGTGTGCGGTGCTCGATGCCGATTTGCGCGCGCCGGTGGCGCTGACGGCGCGGCTGCTGCCGCAGCTTCTTGAGCGCCGCAGACGGGGCGAGACCCCGTTCATCATCAACGTTTCCTCGCTCGCGGGCGAAGCCCCGCTCCCCTACATGAGCACCTATTCGGCCGCAAAGGCGGGCCTGACCGCCTGGAGTGAAGCGATCCGCGAGGAGCTCCGCGGCAGGATGCGCGTGGTCACGCTCGCACCCGGGCCCTCGCCCACCGGATTCCGCGACGTCTCGGGCATGCCCGAATCGGGGCACGGCGCCTTCTTCCGGGCCCCGTCCGAGACCGTCATCCGGGCGGCCCTTGCCGCGCTCGATGCGGGCGGCGGCTTCGTCGTCCCCGGTTTTCGCCACCGCCTGCTGCACCCGCTCCAGCGCCTGGTGCCGCGCCCACTTGCGCTCAGGCTGCTCGCCGCAAATCTGCGCCCACGCTGAGGCCCCGCCGGAGGCTGGAGCGGCGCGCCTTTTTCGGCTAGATTGCGCGACCCTTTTTGGCGGCTCCCCCGGTTTCCGGCGGTGCCCGCCTGCGGTTCGCTAGATGCTGGATGAGAGGTAACGACATGAGCGGAATCAGGATGCCTCAGCGCGCGCGGTCCCGGGCGTACCGCCCCGAACGAATCGGGCTCTACGACCCCCGCCACGAACACGACGCCTGCGGTGTCGGCTTCGTTGCCCATATCAAGAACCGCAAGAGCCACGAGATCATCGAACAGGGCCTTGAAATCCTGATCCGCCTCACGCACCGGGGCGCCGCCGGCGCCGACCCGCGCGAAGGCGACGGCGCGGGCATCCTGATCCAGGTTCCGGACGAGTTCCTGCGCGCGGTCTGCGCGGATCTCGGCATCGAGCTGCCCGCATACGGCGAATATGCGGTCGGCCAGATCTTCTTCCCGAAGGACGAGGCGCACCGTGCGGCCTGCATCGAGATCGTCGAGCGCACGCTCGCCGAGGAAGGTCTGCCCTGCCTGGGCTGGCGCGATGTGCCGACCGATGCCACCCGCGCGGACCTTCCCGAAAGCGTCGTCGCCTGCGAGCCGGTGATCCGGCAGGTGTTCATCGGGCGCGGCGAAATTGCCGACCAGGATGCCTTCGAGCGCAAGCTGTTCGTTGCCCGCAAGGTCATCAGCCGGCGCGTGGCCGAGCTCGGGTTTGACGATCCGGCCAAGTTCTACATCTGCTCGATGTCGAGCCGCACGCTGGTCTACAAGGGCATGTTCCTGTCGCACCAGGTGTCGGCCTACTACGAGGATTTGCGGGACGCCCGCATGAAGAGCGCGCTTGCCCTCGTGCACCAGCGCTTCTCGACGAACACGTTCCCGGCCTGGGAGCTTGCGCATCCGTTCCGGATGATCGCGCACAACGGCGAGATCAACACCCTGCGCGGCAACATCAACTGGATGAACGCGCGCCGGCACTCGATGAAGTCCCGTCTGCTGGGCGAGGACATTCACAAGATCTGGCCGGTCATCACCGAGGGCCAGAGCGACACCGCCTGCTTCGACAACGCGCTCGAGCTTCTGGTCATGGGCGGCTATTCGCTGACGCACGCCGCGATGCTGATGATTCCCGAGGCCTGGGCGGGCAATCCGCTGATGGATGAAAAGCGCCGGGCCTTCTACGAACACCATGCGGCGCTGATGGAGCCCTGGGACGGGCCGGCCGCGGTCGCCTTCACCGACGGCCGCCAGATCGGCGCGACCCTCGACCGGAACGGCCTGCGCCCGGCCCGCTACCTGATCACCGACGACGATCTGGTCATCATGGCCTCCGAGATGGGCGTGCTCGACGTGCCCGAGGAAAAGATCGTCAAGAAATGGCGCCTGCAGCCGGGCAAGATGTTCCTGATCGATCTGGAACAGGGCCGGATCATCGACGATGAGGAACTCAAGAACGAGCTCGCCAGCGCCCGCCCGTATGCGAAGATCCTGGCCGAGACCCAGATCCACCTCGAGGATCTGCCCGAGGAAGTGCCGACGATGGCGCCGGATCACGCCACGCTGCTCGACCGGCAGCAGGCCTTCGGCTACACGCAGGAGGACCTGAAGTTCCTGATTACTCCGATGGCGGTGTCCGGACAGGAGGCGGTCGGCTCGATGGGCAACGACAGTCCGCTGGCCGTGCTCTCGAATCGCCCGCGCCACATCAGCGAGTATTTCCGTCAGCTGTTCGCGCAGGTGACGAACCCGCCGATCGATCCGATCCGCGAGGAAATGGTGATGAGCCTGACCTCGATCATCGGCCCCAGGCCCAACCTTCTGGGGCTCGACGACGAGGAACCGCTGATGCGGCTTGAGGTCCGCCAGCCGATCCTGGACAACATCGACCTGGAGCGCATCCGCAACATCGACCGCCTCACCCAGGGCCGCTTCCGCACCCGGACCCTGTCGATGCTCTACCCGGCCCGGGAAGGCGCGGCGGGCATGGAAGCGGCGCTTGAGCGGCTGTGCCGCGAGGCCGAGGAGGCCGTGCGCGAGCATGCGAACATCATCATCCTTTCCGACCGGGGCGTGGATGCCGATCACATGGCGATCCCCGCGCTGCTGGCCACGAGCGCGGTGCATCAGCACCTGATCCGCGAAGGCCTGCGCACCGAGACGGGGCTCGTCGTCGAAACCGGCCATGCCCGCGAGGTGCACCATTTCTGCACGCTGGCCGGCTACGGCGCCGAGGCGATCAACCCCTACCTCGCCTTCGAAACCCTCTACGACATGAAGCGCACCGGCATCCTTCCCGAGGAGCTCAGCCTCGAGGAGATCAAGGAGCGCTACATCAAGGCCATCGGCAAGGGCATCCTGAAGGTGATGTCGAAGATGGGCATTTCGACCTATCAGTCCTACTGCGGCGCCCAGATCTTCGAGGCCGTCGGCCTGAACTCGGCCTTCGTCGAAAAATACTTCACCGGCACCCCCACGCAGATCGAGGGCGCGGGGCTCAAGGAAATCGCCGAGGAGACGGCCCGGCTGCATCGTCTGGCCTTCGGCAAGGCGATGGTGCTGCGCAATGCGCTGGATGTGGGCGGACATTACGCCTGGCGCGTGCGCGGCGAGGAGCACCTGCTCACGCCCGAGGTCGTCGCGAAACTGCAGCATGCGATCCGGACGAACAACTACGCGCTCTACAAGGAATACGCCCGGCACATCAACGAACAGAACGGGCGGCTCCTGACGCTGCGCGGTCTGTTCCGCTTCCGCAAGGCCGAGCCGGTGCCGCTCGAGGAAGTCGAGCCCGCCAGCGAGATCGTCAAGCGCTTTGCGACCGGCGCGATGAGCTTCGGCTCGATCTCGCACGAGGCGCACACGACGCTTGCGATCGCGATGAACCGCCTCGGAGGCAAGTCGAACACCGGCGAGGGCGGCGAGGAGCCCGAGCGCTTCAAGCCGCTGCCGAATGGGGACTCGGCGCGCTCGGCGATCAAGCAGGTCGCAAGCGGCCGGTTCGGCGTGACCACCGAATACCTCGTGAACTCCGACCAGATCCAGATCAAGATGGCGCAGGGCGCCAAGCCCGGCGAGGGCGGACAGCTCCCCGGCCATAAGGTGGACAAGCGCATCGGCCGCGTCCGCCACTCCACCCCGGGCGTGGGCCTGATCTCTCCCCCGCCGCACCACGACATCTATTCGATTGAGGATCTCGCGCAGCTGATCTTCGATCTGAAGAACACGAACCCGGACGCCGACATTTCGGTGAAGCTCGTCGCGGAAATCGGCGTGGGCACGATCGCGGCCGGCGTGGTCAAGGCGCATGCCGACCATGTCGTGATCGCCGGCCACGACGGCGGAACCGGCGCCAGCCCCCTGACCAGCATCAAGCATGCCGGCGCGCCCTGGGAGCTGGGGCTTGCGGAAACCCAGCAGACCCTGGTGCTGAACCGCCTGCGCGGCCGCGCGCGGCTGCAGGCGGACGGGCAGATGCGCACCGGCCGCGACGTGGTCATCGCCGGCCTTCTCGGCGCCGACGAGGTGGCGTTCGGCACGATCGCCCTGGTGGCCGTCGGCTGCATCATGATGCGCAAGTGCCACCTGAACACCTGCCCGGTCGGCGTCGCCACCCAGGATCCCGAGCTGCGCGCGAAGTTCGTGGGCAGGCCGGAGGACGTGGTCAACTACATGACCTTCGTGGCCGAGGAAGTGCGCGAGCTGATGGCCGAGCTTGGTTTCCGCACCTTCGACGAGCTCATCGGGCGCGTTGACATGCTCGACGTGAACGACGCGATCAAGCACTGGAAGTCGATGGGCCTGGATCTGAGCCGGATTCTGACCCGCGTGGACCCGAAGGGAGCCGCGGTCCGGCACTGCGAACGCCAGGATCACGGTCTGGACAAGCAGATCGACAACATGCTCATCGAGAAGGCACGGCCCGCGCTCGAGGACGGCACCCCCGTCGTCATCGAGACTCCGATCCGGAACTCCGACCGCAGCTTCGGCACGATGCTTTCGGGCGAGGTCGCCAAGCGTTACGGCCATGCGGGGCTTCCCGAGGACACGATCGTGATCAAGGCGCGCGGCACGGCCGGGCAGTCGCTCGGCGCGTGGCTGGCGCGCGGTGTCACGATCGAGCTGGAAGGCGAAGGCAACGACTACGTCGGCAAGGGCCTTTCCGGCGGGCGCATCGTGATCTATCCGCCGAAGGAATCGAAGATCGTGCCCGAGGAGAACATCATCGTGGGCAACACGGTGCTGTTCGGCGCGATCGACGGCGAATGCTACTTCCGCGGCGTGGGCGGCGAGCGTTTCGCGGTCCGCAACTCCGGCGCCGTCGCGGTCGTCGAGGGTGTCGGCGATCACGGCTGCGAATACATGACCGGCGGCACCGTCGTCGTGCTCGGGCCTACCGGGCGCAACTTCGCGGCCGGCATGAGCGGCGGCATCGCCTACGTGCTCGACGAGGACGGCACGTTCGAAACACGCTGCAACCTCGCCCAGGTTGAGCTGGAGCCGATTGAGGCTGAGGCGGACGCGCTCGAGGAACTGGACCACCAGGGCCCGGATCTCGAAACCCACGGCCGTGTGGACATCCGGCATTCGCTGGATCAGAACGACCAGCGCATCCTGCGCACGCTGATCAGCCGGCATCTGCACTACACGAACTCCGAGGTCGCCCGGCGCATCCTCGAGAACTGGGAGGAGTTCCTCCCGAGGTTCGTCAAGGTCATGCCGGTGGAATACCGCCGCGCGCTGAAGGAAATCGAAGCCGAAAAGGCCGCGATGGCCAAGGCAAGGACCGGCAAGGAGCATCTGCATGGGTAAGCCGACGGGATTCAAGGAATACCAGCGGGAAAATCTGCGCTATGAGCCGGTGGCCGACCGGATCATGCACTTTCACGAGTTCGCCCGGCTTCCGGAGGATCTGTCCACGCAGGGCGCGCGGTGCATGGACTGCGGCATCCCCTTCTGCCACAACGGCTGTCCGATCAACAACATCATTCCGGACTGGAACGATGCCGTCTATCGCGGCCGCTGGCGCGAGGCGCTCGATATCCTGCATTCGACGAACAACTTTCCGGAGTTCACCGGCCGCATCTGTCCCGCGCCCTGCGAGGAGGCGTGCACGGTGAACCTGATCGACGAGCCGGTCTCGATCAAGAACATCGAGCTTGCGATCGTCGAAAAGGGATGGGAGAACGGCTGGATCGTGCCGGAAGTGCCCGAGCACCGGACCGGCAAGCGCGTGGCCATCGTCGGCTCGGGCCCGGCGGGCCTTGCCTGCGCCCAGCAGCTGGCGCGCGTGGGCCACGACGTCGTCGTGTTCGAGAAAAACGACCGCATCGGCGGCCTGATGCGCTACGGCATTCCGAACTTCAAATTCGAAAAGCACATCATCGACCGCAGGCTCGCCCAGATGCGCGCCGAGGGCGTCGAGTTCCGGATCAACACGCACATCGGCGTGGACATCCCCGCCCGCAAGCTCGTCGAAGAGTTCGACGCCGTCGTGCTCGCGGGCGGCGCCGAAAAGCCGCGCGACCTGCCGGTTCCGGGCCGGGAGCTTGCCGGCATTCATTTCGCGATGGAGTTTCTGACCCTGAACACGAAGCGCGTGCTCGGCGACGAGATTCCGGACGAGGAGTTCATCTCGGCCGAGGGCAAGCACGTGGTCGTCATCGGCGGCGGCGACACCGGCGCGGACTGCATCGGCACCTCGAACCGGCACGGCGCGCTTTCGGTCACGCAGCTCGAGATCCTGCCGAAGCCGCCCGAGAAGCCGAACAAGCTCGTCACCTGGCCGTTCTGGCCCAACCGGCTCCGGACCTCGACCTCGCACGAGGAAGGCTGCGAGCGGATGTGGCAGGTCTCGACGAAGCGCTTCATCGGCGACGACCAGGGCCATGTGCGCGAGCTCGAATGCGTCAAGGTCGAGTGGGAGCAGGAAAACGGCCAGTGGAAGATGCGCGAGGTCGAAGGCAGCACGTTCCGTCTGAAGGCCGACCTCGTGCTGCTGGCGATGGGCTTCGTGCATCCGGTGCATGAGGGCATGATCGAGGAACTGGGCGTGGCCAAGGATGCGCGCGGCAACGTCGCGGCGAACGAACAGGATTACCGGACGAGCATCGACAAGGTGTTCGCGGCCGGCGACATGCGCCGCGGCCAGTCGCTTGTGGTCTGGGCCATCCGCGAAGGCCGGCGGTGCGCGGCGGCGGTCGATGAATACCTGATGGGCGAGACCACCCTGCCCCGCTGCTGAGCATCGAAGGCGCGCCGTGAGCCCGTCGCGGATCGAGGGCCTCGTGGCAGCCTTGCACGTCGTGCTCGTAAGCCCCCGGATTCCGCCCAACACGGGGAACGTCGCCCGCCTTTGCGCCTGCACCGGCGCGCGGCTGCACCTCGTGCACCCCTTGGGCTTTTCCCTCGACGACCGGCATCTTCGCAGGGCCGGACTCGACTACTGGCCCTACCTGCGCGTCGAGGAGCACGAAAACTGGGCGCAGGCAAGCAGCCGCCTCCCGCGTGTCAGCCGCTACGCGTTCACGACGAAAGCCGAACGGAGCCTGTGGGACATCCGGTTCCGGCCGGACGACGTGCTGATCTTCGGCCCGGAAACGGAGGGTCTTCCGCCCGAGATCCTGGGCGAGAAGGAGCCCCCGATCACGCCCGTGCGCATCCCGATGCGCGCCGATGCCCCGGTCCGCTCGCTGAACCTGAGCTCGGCCGTGGCCGTCGCGGTTTACGAGGCGCTCCGGCAGCTGAATCACGCGCGCTTGATGTGATTTATCCACCACGCGCGGGCTCGATGAATCTTTTTTCATCTTGCGCCGACGAAGCGATAAACTACTTCGGAAATAAGTTGCAACTCATCGATTTTTCTTGATTTTCTTCCATGCCTAAAAAATGAGCACAGATGGGTGAGCCCGCTGAAGGGCGCGCGGCTTCAAACTTCCGGCCCTTTTGTCCACACGGTTTTCCACAGAAGATGTGGAACGATCGCGGAAGTCCTTGGCACGCAAAAGGTTTCGCCGATCCGGCCCGGGAAAGCCCCTCCCACCCCCTGGAGATCGCGCTTGTCCCGAGCCTGTCCGCCGTCATACTTGGGCATCATGACCTGGACGATGTCGAACCGGTTGACGCTGCTTCGCCTGGCGGTCATTCCGCTGCTCATCGTCGCCTTCTACCTTCCGGGCGCCACCGGTCATCTGCTGAGCGCCGCGATCTTCCTGCTAGCCTCGCTGACCGACTGGTTCGACGGATATCTTGCCCGCTCCCGCAACGAGGAAACCGAGTTCGGCCGCTTTCTCGATCCGGTGGCCGACAAGCTGCTCGTGGCCACCGCGCTCGTGCTTCTGGTCGAAGCCGAACGCATCCCGGGGATCCTCGCCATCATCATCATCGGTCGGGAAATCACGATCAGCGCGCTGCGCGAGTGGCTTGCGGAGAAGGCGTCGCTCGTCCGGGTCTCGATGCTCGGCAAGCTGAAGACGACGATGCAGATGGCCGCAATCGTGATGCTGCTGTGGCACATGCCGATCGCCGGCATCGACATCCACCTCGCGGGATTGATTGCGCTCTGGATTGCGGCCGCGCTCACGCTGTGGTCCGCCTACGACTATCTGGCCGCCTCACGCAACGAGCTGATCGGAGGCCTGCGACACCAAGGCGCGGAAAGCGACGCCACCAAGGCGGCGGCCGAACGCGGAAAAACGGCCTAAAGCCGCGACTCGATCAGGCGGCGGATCTCCTCCTCGGCAAGCACGATCGGATTGCCGCTCATGCTGCCGCCGCTGATGTTCGCGATGATCCGGGGAACATCGGCGCGGGTGACCCCGTAGTCGGAAAGCCGCGGCATCTTCAGCCGCTCCACCCATGAGGCCAGCAGCTCGACGAGCTGGTCGGCGGCCTCGTCCCCGGACAGCTCCGTGCGGCCGGAAAGCATCCGGCCGATGTGCGCGTATTTCGCGCGGGCCGGATTCCCGGGATCCCGGGCGCGGATCGCCTCCAGATTCACGCGCACGGCCTCGGCGACAAGCGTGCCGCACACCTCGCCGTGCGGCATCGGGAAAAAGGCGCCGATCGGCGAGGCAAGACCGTGCACCGAGCCCAGACCCGCATTGGCCAGCGTAAGCCCCGAAATCATCGAGGCATAGTGCATCGCTTCCCGGGCCGCGAGATCCCCGCCGTTTTCGAACGCGGCAACCAGGCCGGCACCGGCGCGCCTCAGGCCGCTTTCGGCCAGCGCGTCGGTCATCGGAGTGGCCTTGCACGAGGCATAGGATTCGATGAGCTGCGTCAGCGCGTCCATGCCGCAGGCGGCGGTCACATGCGGCGGGCAGCTCAGCGTAAGCTCCGGATCGACCACCACATGGCGTGCCACCAGCCGCTCGTGCCGGAAGGATTTCTTGAACCCGTCCGGTCCGATGCGGGAGAGCACCGCGTTCTTGCTCGTCTCGCCGCCCGTTCCCGCCGTCGTCGGCACCGCAACGAACGGCGCGGAAGGCCCCCGATAGGCCTTGCCCCGGCCGACCCCTTCCAGATATTCCATCACCGAGTCGCCGATGCGAATGAGCCCCGCGATCGCCTTGCCCGCATCGACCGCGCTCCCGCCGCCGATGGCGAGCACGACGTCGGGATTCCAGGCGCGATGCTCGGCCACCGCGGCATCGACAAGCTCCGGCGACGGCTCGCCCCGGACCTGCACGCGGGCAAGCTCAAACTCCCGCTCGATTTCCTCGATCAGCGCCCGCGCGGGCGGATTGTCCTGCAGGGAACGATGGCCCGAAACCAGAAGCACCTTGCGCCCGTAGCCATCCAGAATGCCGGGAAGCCGGGCACGCGCGCCGGAACCGAAATGGATGTGCGGCGTGGCCGCAAACGCGAAGTTTGGCACGCCCGCAGCCGCCATCAGGACAGCCGGATCACATGCTCGCGATCGGGCCCCGTGGACAGGAGCCGGATCGGACATTCGCAGACCTCCTCGATCCGGTCCAGCAACGCCCGGGCCTCCCGCGGAAGCTGATCGAGGCTGGTTGCCGCGAACGTCGAGGCCTGCCATCCGGGCAGGGTTTCGTAGACCGGCCGGACGCGATCCAGCATGCCGGCATGGGCGGGCACGCGGTCCAGCCGCTCGCCGTCCAGCTCGTAGCCGACGCAGATCCGCACCTCGGGCAGGCCGTCGAGCACGTCCAGCTTGGTGACGGCCAGCCCCGTCACTCCGCCGATCCGCACCGCGTGGCGCACGACAACCGCATCGAACCATCCGGTCCGCCTCGGCCGCCCGGTGGTCGAGCCGAACTCCTGGCCGCGCTCGGCCATGTGCCTTCCCGCCTCGTCCAGTTTGTCCCGGCCGTCGTAGAGCTCGGTGGGAAAGGGCCCCGCCCCCACCCGCGTCGTGTAGGCCTTGACGATGCCCAGCACCTCCTCGATCAGCGCCGGGCCAATCCCGAGGCCGGTCAGCGCGCCGCCGGTGATCGTGTTCGAGCTGGTCACGAACGGATAGGTGCCGTGATCCACGTCGAGCATCGCGCCCTGCGCGCCCTCGAACAGCATCTTGGCGCCGGCCCGATGCCGCTCGTGCAGAAGCACGGCAACGTCGGTCATCAGCGGCAGCAGCCGCAGACGAGCAAGCTCCAGCGCCGCATCGACCTCGGCGCGGTCGACGGGCTCGGCATGGAAGCGCTCGGTGAGCAGGAAGTTCACCCAGTCCAGGTTCTCGGCGACCTTGCGCTCGAGCTCATCCGTCTCGAGATCGATCAGACGGATTCCGCGCCGGGCCGTCTTGTCCTCGTAGGCGGGCCCGATGCCGCGCCCGGTCGTGCCGATTCTGCCCTTGCCCGCGGCGGCCTCGCGCGCCGCATCCAGCGCCCGGTGATAGGGCAGGATCAGCTGGGCGCGGTCCGAGATCCGCAGCCGCTCGGCGACCGGCACGCCGGCGGCGAGCAGCATGTCCATCTCCTCGACCAGCGTCTCCGGCGCCACCACGGCACCGTTGCCGATCACGCACAGCTTGCCCTCGTGCAGGATGCCGGAGGGCACGAGGTGCAGCACCGTCTTGCGCCCGCCGATGACCAACGTATGCCCGGCGTTGGGTCCGCCCTGGAAGCGGGCGACGATGTCCGCCTCGGGTGCGAGTAGATCGACGATCTTTCCCTTGCCCTCGTCGCCCCACTGAATGCCCACGGCCACGGTGTTTTTCATCCACTACCTCCCGACCGACGCCGTATGACCCAGGGCGTCGATCCAGGTCCAGAGATCGCAGGAAAAGCCGGTTGCCGGCATGTCGCGCCCGTGGGCCGCCATCATCGCGTCGTAGCGCCCGCCATGCAGGAGGATGCGCGCGCACCCGCAGGCAAAGCCCTGAAACACCGCGCCGCTGTGGTACAGGTAGCGCGGCACAACGCCCGCATCGACATGCAGCTCCACCCCTGCGGGCAGCGTTCCCTTAAGCCGACGGGCAAGCGAAATGAGCTCGGACGCAGCGATCGCAAACGCTCCGCCGATGCGCTCGCTCTGTTCGTCCAGCCAGTCGAAATCGGCACGTCCCGATGCCATCCGGCGGAGCGCTTCGGCGCAGGCGGCGTCCAGTTCCGGTTCGGCCTGCAGCATGGTCTCGAGATCGTCCGGCGAACGCCGGCCAAGCACCGCCACCCACTGCTCGAGCGGCGCGCGGGCGCCCGCCGCAAGCGCGCGCACGAGGCCAATGTGGCCGAGCACGATCACGGGTTCGTTCAGCCCCGCCTCGATCATGCTCCGCGCGGCGAGCTCGATCACCTGCGCATCGCCCTCCTCGCCGGGCACGCCCAGGCATTCGACGCCCATCTGCCAGAGCTCGCGGCTTCCGCCCGCGCCCTCGGGACGGGCGAGCATGACCGGCCCCGAGTAATACAGCCTGAGCTCGTCGGCATCGAGCAGACGGGTGGCCGCAATGCGCGCCACCTGCGGGGTCATGTCCGGACGGATCGCGAGCAGCCCCGCATCCGCAGGATCGGAAAACACCAGGGTCTGATCGGCAAGAAAACGCCCGGCCCCCGAGTTCAGGGACTGGGGACGTTCGACGATCGGCGGAATCACTTCCTCGAAGCCTGCCTGTTCGAAAAGCCCGGCAAGCAGGCCCTGAAGCTCGCGCAAAGCCTTCGCGCGCGCACCGAAGGCATCGTCGACACCGGGAATCGGCCGGTAATCCTTCACTCGCCGAGCTCCGCGTAGCGGACCATGATCATGTTCGGCAGCGCAGCCAGACGATCCAGCACCTCGGGGCTTGGCGGTGTATCCACATGGATGAGCGCAACCGCGTTCTTCGTATCCTCGCGCCGGCCGAGCCGGAAATCGGCGATGTTGATGTTCGCATCGGCGAGGATTTTTCCGATCGCGGCGATCACGCCCGGACGGTCCTCGTTCTGGATGAAAATGATGTTGCCGGCCGGCGCCACCTCGACCTCGCAGGTATCGAAGCTCACCAGCCGCGGGCGCTTGCGGTCGAACAGCGTGCCCGAAACGCAGCGCGTTCCCTCGTCGCCCTCAACCTCGAGCCGGATCAGCGTGCTGAAGTTGCCCGCATCCTCGCTCGCCTCCTCGACCACGGCGATCCCGCGTTCGCGCGCAAGCACGCCGGCGTTGACCGGATTGACCTCCTCCATGCTTCCGGACAGAAGGCCTACGAGGATGCCGTTGACCAGAGGCTTGCGGTTGACCGTCGCCGCATGCCCCTCGAACGCGATCCGGACGCGGCTGTAGCCCGGGCGCATCGTCTGGCCCAGGAAGCGACCCATCCGCTCGGCCAGCGTCATGTACGGCGCAAGCTCCCGCTGCTCCTCCTCGGACAGCGAAGGCATGTTGACCGCGTTGCGCACGATGCCGCGCAGCAGGTAGTCGGCCATCTGTTCGGCCACCTGCACCGCAACGTTTTCCTGGGCCTCCTCGGTGGAAGCGCCGATGTGCGGCGTGCAGATCACGTTGTCGAGCCCGAACAGGGGATGTTCGCGCGCGGGCTCTTCGGCGAACACGTCGAGGGCCGCCGCGAACAGATGCCCGGACGCGCAGGCCTCATAAAGCGCCTGCTCGTCGACGATGCCGCCGCGCGCGCAATTGACGAGAATCGCGCCCTTTTTCATCCGCTTCAGAATCCGCGCATCGATCAGGTTGCGCGTGCTCTCCAGAAGCGGCACATGAATCGTCAGCACATCGACCCGCTCGGCCAGTTCCTCGATGCTGCCCACCTTCTCCACGCCCATCTGCCGGGCGCGCTCGTCGGAGATGAACGGATCGTAGACGAGCACCTTCATGTGCAGGCCGCGCAGCCGGTCGCAGACGATCGCCCCGATGTTGCCGGCGCCGATCACGCCCGCGGTCTTGCCCGTGAGCTCCTTGCCCATGAAGCGCGACTTCTCCCACTTGCCCGCCTTCGTCGAGGCATTGGCCTGAGGAATCATCCGGGCGGCCGAGACGATGTGCGCGATCGCAAGCTCGGCGGTCGTGATCGTGTTGCCGGTGGGCGTGTTCATCACGACGATGCCGCGCCGGGAACACTCCTCGACGTCGATGTTGTCCACGCCGATGCCGGCCCGGCCGATCACCCGGCATTTCGTTGCGGCCGCTAGCAGAGCTCCGGAAAGCTTCGTGGCCGAGCGCACCGCGATGCCGTCGTAGTCGCCTGCGATCGCAAGCTTTTCCTCGTCCGAAAGGCCGGGCCGGTAGTCCACCTCGATGCCGCGCGCGCGCAGCACCTCGACGGCCCGCTTGCTCATCGCATCGGCAATCCAGACACGGGGCATCGCAACTAGGCCTTCGGGAAGCGTCGCGTCAGCACCTTCTGGGCCGCGGCCACGCCCCGGCCCATCTCGACCGGATGACCGAAGCGCTCGAGCGCGATTTCCACGGCCGCAAGCGCGGTCGTGATGTCGAAGACGTCGTAGTAGCCCAGGTGCGCGATCCGGAAGATCCGCCCCTTCAGGTGCTCCTGGCCGCCGGCGAAGGTGACGCCCATCGTATCGCGCAGGTACTTGACGAAGGCCCCGCCGTCGATGCCCTCCGGAACGTAGGCGCCGGTGGCCGAGGTTGCCGGCCGCTCGGACACGAGCTTGAGCCCCAGAGCCTCAACCCCCGCGCGGGTCGCCTCCGCAAGCAGCGTATGCCGGGCATACAGGTTTTCCAGCCCCTCCTCGAACATCATCTTGAGCACTTCGTTGAGCCCGATGATCAGCGAGGCGGCCGGCGTCCAGGCGGTCGTGTCCTTGCCCTTCCGCTGATTCTTCCGCTCGGTAGCGAGGTCAAAGTAGAAGCGCGGGCACGTCGCCTTCTCCACGAGCCTCCACGCCTTGTCGGAAAGCGCGATCATCGCAAGCCCCGGCGGCAGCATGAACGCCTTCTGCGAGCCGGAGACAACGACGTCGAGCCCCCAGGCATCCATCGGCATATCGATCACGCCGAGCGCGGTGATCGCATCGACGACGGTCACGCACTCGGGCAGATCGCGGGTGATTTCGGCGATCTCGCGCACCGGATGCTCGGTCGTCGTCGAGGTCTCGGAGGCCTGCACGAACACGCCGCGCGCCTCGGGATGCTTCTCGAGCGCCGCGCGCACCTCGGCCGGATCCACGGCCTTGCCCCAGTCCACGCGGATCTCGACCGCGTTCACGCCGTGCCGCTCGGCGATCTTCCCCCAGCGCTCGCCGAACTTGCCGCCGTTGACGTAGATGATCGTATCGCCCGGCGAGCAGAGGTTCGTCACCGCCGCTTCCATCGCGCCGGAGCCGCTGGAAGCGAGCATCAGGGCATCGTTTTCGGTCTGGAAGACCTGCTCGAGCATCGCCTTCGTTTCGCGGAAGATCGCCGAAAACTGGGGCGTGCGGTGGTGGATCATCGGATGCGCCATGCGCAACAGCACGCGCTCGGGAACGGCCGTAGGCCCTGGAGAAAGAAGATACTGCTTGATCACTCTCAGATGCTCCGCAAGCTGGTTTCGCACCCGCATCGGCGATCGCAACGCCGCACTCACGGAGTGCGTGGGCACTCTATAATCCGGGCCGCCCCGGTCAACGAGCAATCGGCGCGGCCAACTGGCCCGGAGCGACGCGCCCGGCTAGCCTGCGACCGATGCAGACGAAGGCGCACCAACGCAAGCCCTATTCGCTGATCGCCTCGCAATCGGCGCTGGAGCGCGCGGTGCGGGCTCTGGCCGATGCGCCCGTTCTGTATGTGGACACCGAGTTTCTCCGGGAAAACACCTACTATCCCGAGTTCGCGCTGCTTCAGGTTTACGACGGATCGCATGCCTGGCTCTTCGATCCGCTCGAGTGCCCCGATCTTGGTCCGGTCTGGGAGCTTCTGTTGCGGAAAGAAGTCCTGAAGGTCTTCCATGCCGCGCGGCAGGACATCGAGATCATCTATCGGGAGTCGGGAAGCCTTCCGCTGCCGCTGTTCGACACCCAGGTGGCCGCAAGCCTTCTGGGCTACGGGCTGCAGTCCGGCTTCGGAAACCTCGTGCAGCGGATCACGAAGCACACGCTGAGCAAGGCGCAGTCGTTCACGGACTGGATGCGGCGCCCCCTGTCCGAAAAGCAGCTGGCCTATGCCGCCGACGACGTCATCTGGCTGATGCCGGTCCATCGTCATCTCGACCGGGAACTCGAACGGCGCGGGCGCAAGGCTTGGCTTGCCGAGGAACAGGCGCGGCTCGTGGATGTGAACAGCTACGAGGATCCGCCTGAAGAGGCATTCTGGCGCGTGAAGGGCGTGAACCGACTCAAAGGCCGCGATCTGGCCGTGCTCCGCGAACTTGCGGCCTGGCGCGAGCGCACCGCGCAACGACTGAACCTGCCCCGGCGCCGGGTCATCGGCGACGAACCGATGGTCGAAATCGCGCGCTGCACTTCGCTGGATGCCGGCCGGCTTGAGCGCGTCCGCGGGCTGTCGCCCGGCGCCGTCCGCCGCTTTGGTCATGAGCTGATCGAGGCCTGGAGGAAAGGAGCGAATCTCGAACCCGGGCAGTGGCCGAAGAAAGAGGCCTCGCCTTCCCATTCGCCGGGCACGGAAATGCGCCTGGAGCTTCTGGACACCCTCGTGCGGCTCAAGGCGGAAGCTTCGGACATCGCGCCCAGCATCCTGGCCAGCCGGCAGGAGCTTGCGCGCCTGGCCTCGTGGGGTCGCCGGCGCAAGGGAACTCCGCCGGAGCTTGCCTGCCTGGAAGGCTGGCGCCGGGAGCTGGTGGGCAACGATCTGCTTGCGCTGCTCGAAGGCCGCATCTGCCTGCACCTGAACCCTGAGACCGGACGCCCCGTCATCCGGCCGGTTCCCTGGCCGGCCTGAACGTAGCGATGAAGGTGGTCTATACGATCGATGCGCTGAATGCGCGCGGGGACCGCGCCTGGCGACTGATGGAGGACGGGTGCTGGCGGCCGTGCACCTACGCCGAACCAATCCGGGAAGGAGACGCGCGGCTCGATACCGAACAGGCCGAAGAATGGGCCGGGCAGAGGCTCAGGCGCACCCGGGACGGGCGCTTCGAGCGCAAGGGAAAGCCCGGCATTTTCGATTTCTGGATGCGCGGCGTCTTTGCCCATGCCGTCCCCCATCACCTCGGACGGCCGCCACGCCCCAGCCGTGAGCAACTGGTCGAGACCATCCGGAGCCTGACGCCCGGCACGCCCTGGCTCGTCTACCTCGACAAACAGGCGCGCTTCCGGGCGCTGGACACAGGCGCCACCTCGATTCTCGACAACCTCGACATCGCCGTGCGCGGCGAGATCGCTTCCAGCCCCGAGCACATCGGACCGAAGGCGGCCGAGGATCCCGTCCGCATGGACGAGCTCTGGCGCCAGTTCCTTGCCGGATGGATCGAGCATCTGCGCACCCGCGCCAATGCGGTCTTCGTGCCCGATGCCGAGAAGCTCAAGCCGGAGGCCGATTACCTCGCCGAACTTGCGCAGCTGGAAGACGAACTGGATCAATCGGCGTGAAAATCATCAGCTGCAATGTCAACGGCATCCGCTCGGCGGCCGCGAAGGGCTTTTTTTCCTGGCTTGCCGAGCAAAAGCCGGACTTCGTCTGCCTGCAGGAAATCAAGGCGCTTCATCATCAGTTCCCTGCCGAGGCGTCGCTACCCGACATGCACCGCTACATCCTGCCCGCCGTCCGGCCCGGCTATGCGGGCGTGGCTCTGTATGCGAACCGGCAACCCCTGCGCGTCATCACGCGGCTGGGCGAGCTTGATGCCGGCATCAACTGGCGCGACTTCGACGACGAAGGGCGCTTCCTGCTCGCCGACTTCGGCGAACTGGCGATTGCCAGCGTGTATTTCCCGTCCGGATCGTCCTCGGCCGAACGGCAGGCGGCGAAGATGCGCTTTCTGGAGCGCTTTCTGCCGCTTGCCAGGAGACTAGCGCGACATTTCGAGCATCTGGCGATCTGCGGCGACTTCAACATCGCCCACCAGCACCTGGACATCCGGAACTGGCGCTCGAATCAGAAGCATTCGGGCTTTCTGCCCGAGGAGCGGGCATGGTTCGGGTGCCTGCTCAGCGAAGGGTTCACCGACACCTTCCGCCGCTTACATCCGACGCTCGAACGCTATTCGTGGTGGTCGAACCGCGGGCGCGCCCGGGAAAACGATGTGGGCTGGCGCATCGACTACATCGTTGCCAACCATGGCCTCGCCTCGACCCTGAGCTCGGCCTGGATCGCCGAGCGCACGCCGCGCTTTTCCGACCACGCGCCGGTAATCGCGGAGTTTGCCGGCTGACGCGGTTCAGGCGCCGATCGGCGCGCAGGCCGGACAGTCCACCTGAGCCGCAATCCGCCAGCCGCCCCCGGGAAGAAGCTCGGCAAGCGTAAGCTTCCCGCCCCAGACACAGCCGGAATCCAGCCCCAGCACGCCCGCTTCGTCGGTGACCAGGCCGCGCGCCGCCCAGTGACCGAACACCACCGTGCCGGCATCCTGCCGCCAGGCCGCGTCCGGATGCGCATACCACGGGCGCTGCTCGGGATCCCGGCTTGTACCGCTTCGCACCGACCAGTCGAACCGGCCGTCCGCCGTGCAATAGCGCGTACGCGTCAGCACCGCCGCCGAAAATGCGAACCATGCCGGGTCCTCCGGAGAAGGCTCCGCATCCGGTGCGGGCGTTCCGAACAGACCGCGAACGAACGCGCGCCAGTCGTCCGACTTAAGGCGCCGTTCGAGTCCGCGCGCATGTTCTTCAGCCTGCGCCCGCATCCAGCAGGGGCTCAGACCCGCATGGACCATCGACCATCCGAGCGATGCATCCCGGAAAAAAAGCGGGCGCGACCTCAGCCAGTCGATGAGCCGGGGCGCGTCCTCGGCCTCAAGCACGGAATCCAGGGTGTCGTTCTTCGCAGCACCCCCGGCCGCGCGATAAAGAAGATAGAGGTCGTGATTGCCCAGCACGACCGTGCAGCGATCCCCGAGATCGGCAAGATACCGGAGCACCGAAAGGGAGTCCGGGCCCCGGTTGACCAGATCGCCCACGCACCAGAGACGATCCCGTCCGGGATGAACGTCCGCCTGCCGGAGCAGCTCCCGAAGCTGCGCGTAGCATCCCTGGATGTCCCCGACCGCATAGCACGCCATGCATCCGATGCTAGCGCGGAGCGGCAGCTCCGGCATCGGGCGAAAGCGCCTCGACGAGCCTCAGCCCGCGCAGCAGCTCCGTGAACACAACCTTGGTCGTGAACATTACCGGCACGGCGAGCACGAGGCCGAGAAATCCGAAATAGAACCCGGCAAGCACAACCCCAGCCATGATCGTCAGCGGATGCAGGCTGGAAGCGCGCGCGAGAATCCGGGGCAGAACGACCAGGCCGTCCACGGTCTGCGCGACCACGACGACGGCGAAGGCCGCAAGCGCACGCCAGGCCTCGGGCTGATCGGAAAGCAGCACGGCGACCACAGGCGGAATCTTCGCAATCGCGATCCCGAAGATCGGGATCAGGTTCAACAGGCCCACCAGAAGCCCCAGCAGCGCCGAGTAGTCGATGCCGACGAGCGAGAAACCGAAGGCGGAGACCAGCGTCATGATCACCAGCTGGACGAACAGACCGCGCAGATAATGCACGAGCTGGGTGGAGGCTCGGTCGTAGATCAGCCATCCGGTCTCGAAATAGCGGTTCGGAAGCTGTTCCAGCAGCCGGTTCCGGAGCATCCGGAAATCGCGCAGCAGAAAATAGGTGAACAGCGGCACCAGCAGCAGCGAGTAGGCCACGTCGTTGAAGTAGGAGCGAAGCAGCCTGCCCGCGGCATCCAGCCGGCTTCCGCTCCATTCCACCAGCGTCTGCGCCGCCTGACCCGCGTCGAAATGAAAGCCGATCCAGGCCGCCGACCAGCGTTCCAGATGCTCCAGCGCGCCCAGAAGCCGCTCGTCAAGAAGTTCCGCACGCTCGGACAGAGCCTGCACCTGGGCCGTCACCATCGGAAACAGCACGAGTCCGGCGCCCAGCACGAGCGGCATCATCACCGACATCGCAAAAAGCGCGGCCGTCTCCCGCTTCATGCCCCGGCGGACAAAGGCGTTCATCACCGGCCCGGTCGCGGCATAGAGCAGCAGGGTCAGCGCAAGAAGGAGAAACAGCGGACGAAGCAGCATCAGCGCCGCCGCCACGGCCAGGATCAGCAGCATCAGCCCGATCGCGGCCCGCGCGCCCGCGGAGCGGGATGCCAGGCTCACGACCCGGTTCCGGACTCGGCCAGGCGCCGGTTGGCCTCAAGCAGGCGCACCGCAAGCATCGAAGCCAGATTCATCGCAAGCCGCCCGGCAAGCCTCGGCTGATGCTCCATCCATTCCTCGAGGTCGGAGCGGAGGAAGAACAGCAGCTCGCAATCCGTTACGGCGACGGCGTTCGCGGTCCGCGGCTGCTCGTTGACCAGCGCGACCTCCCCGAACAGATCCCCCTCCCCGAGGTGCGCAAGCTCCACGCCGCCCGCCTCGATGCGCACCTCCCCTTCCAGGATCAGCACCGCGCCCGCACCCGGATGCCCCATCGCGAAGATCGTTTCCCCGGCGCTGTAGCTGCGGTGGTGCATCTCGCGGACCAGCCGGTCGATGCTTGCACGCGGCAGGCCTTCGAACAGCGCGTTCGCGGCACAAAGCCGTGCGGCGCGATGCGTCCACGCGGAGCCCGCGCGAAACCAGTTGTGCCAGAGCGGATGGCGTCGCCGCACCCTGTCGCCTCCTCGTTCCAGATGCCTGTAGAGCTTAGACGTGAAATGCGGGAATGACCAATCCGGCTCAGTCGGACTCGTCCGTATCCTCCCCGAGCATGTGCCGCGGAAGTTCCTTGCGCGCAAGCCCCGAAAGCTCGCCGATCTGCTCGATCTGCCGGAGCACGTTGCCCCGTCCGCGGGTGAGCCTTCCTTCGGCCGTCTCGTAGGCCCTGCGGGCCTGCTCCAGACGCTGCCCGACCTCGGCGAAGGCCTCGGTGAACGCGGCCATCTTGTCGTGCAGTTTCGCGGCGCGCTCGAGCAGCCGGAGCACGTTCTCGCTCTGGCGTTCGTGGCGCCAGAGCTGCTCGATGAGCCGGAGGGTGGCATACAGCGTGGACGGGGTGACGATCGCGACCCGGCTGCGGAACGCCTCCTCGAACACCTGCTCGCCGGCCTCGATGGCCATCAGGTAGGCGCCTTCGACGGGCACGAACATCAGCACGTAGTCGGGCGCATTGAGCGCGGGGATCCGGTCGTAGCGTTTCGCGGCCAGTTCGCGGACATGGCGGCGGAAGCTTTCCACGAGCAAACGCGCATGCTGCGCACGCTCGGCGTCGGTGGCGGCGGCCAGCGCGCGCTGATAGTGCGTCAGCGAAACCTTCGCATCGATCACGACGTGCTTGTCCCCCGGCAGCCGGACGATGACATCCGGGCGCAGCCTGCGTCCGTCGGCGTCCTCGCGCGTCTGTTCGCGGACAAACTCCTTGCCCTCGCGCAGGCCCGAAGCCTCGAGGATGCGCTCGAGCACCATCTCGCCCCAGTTGCCCTGGGCCTTGCTTTCGCCTTTCAATGCCTGGGTAAGATGCCGGGCCTCGTCGCTCATCTGGCGATTGAGCTGCTCGAGGTGCTCCAGGTGCTGGCGGAGCATCGCCCGATCCCGGGTCTCGCTTTCGTGCAGCGCATCGAGGCGCTTCCGGAACTCGGCGATCTGTTCGCGCACGGGACGGATGAAGGCATCCAGACGCTGCTCGCTGGCCTCGTGAAAGCTGCGGCTGTTCTCCGTGAAGATCTGGCGGGCTAGCTCCTTGAACTCGGCGCGCAGCTGATCGCGCGCCTCTTCCAGCGTCTTCAGTTTCTCGCGCGCAAGCTTCTGCTCGTCCTCAAGCCGGGTGGAAAGATGCGCTTCCCGGGCCTTCGCTTCGGCAAGCTTTGCGCGAATCCCGTCCAGCTCGCCGCCGGCAGTCTCGAGCTCCGCCTGGAGGCGCGCAACTTCCGCTTCGAGCGCTTCGCACCGGGCCGCAAGCCGCGCCGTCTGTTCGCGCTCGTCGGCAAGCGATGCCGCAGTCTGTTCCAGCTTCTTTCTCTGTGACAGCGCATGGACCAGCCAGCCCGCGAGGACGGCTGCAACCAGCCCGATCAGCCCGGAAAACCAGGGCTCATGCCAGTCCGGCATCAGCCCCCGGCCTCAATGATGCCCGACACGGCGTTCAGCGCCTCTTCCAGCTTGTCCGGGTTCGGGCCGCCCGCCATCGCCATCTCCGGCTTGCCGCCGCCGCGCCCGCCGCAGATCTCCGCCACCCGTCGTACCAGGTCGCCCGCGTGGAAGCGGCCAACGAGATCCTTCGTGACCCCGGCAATCAGCTGCACCTTGCCGCCCCGCCGCACGCCGAAGACGATCACGCCGCTCTTGAGCTTGGCCTTGGCCTTGTCCATCACGTCGCGCAGATCCCCGACGGAATCGGGAAGCTCGGCTGCCAGCACGCGCACGCCGTTCACCTCGGCGGCTTTGCCGACGAGCTCGTCGAGCAGCCCTGCGGACTGCCGGGCAAGCACGCGCGCAAGCTCCTTTTCCGTCTCCTTCAGCCGGCTCTGCAGCTGCCGGATGCCTTCGGGCAGCTCCTCGGGCCGCGTCCGAAGCTCTAAGGCCGCCTTTGCCAGCGCCCGGCGCCCGCGGTCGATCCATGCCCAGGCCCGTTCCCCGGCCAGCGCCTCGATGCGCCGGACGCCCGCGGCAACCCCGCCCTCGGACGTGATCACGAACGGACCGATATCCCCGGTCCGGTTCACATGCGTGCCGCCGCAGAGCTCGGTGGAGAAGCCCGCGGTGACCACACGCACCTCCTCGCCGTACTTCTCCCCGAACAGCGCCATCGCGCCGGCCGCGATCGCGTCCTCCTGGCGCATGATGCGCGTGGCGACCTCATGGTTGGCCATGATCTCCTGATTGACCCGCCGCTCGACGGCGGCGATCTCCTCGTCGGTCAGCGCCTGGAAATGCGAAAAGTCGAAGCGGAGCCGGTCCGGATCCACCAGCGAGCCCGCCTGCTTGACATGCTCGCCCAGCACCTCGCGCAGGGCCGCGTGCAGCAGGTGCGTGGCCGTATGGTGCCGGCGGATGTGCATCCGGCGCGCGCCGTCCACAACAAAACGGGCCGGAACACCCGCGCGGATCCGGCCGCGGACGACCCGGCCCACATGCACGTGCAGATCGGCCAGCGGCTTGATCGTATCCCGGACCTCGAAACTGCCTTCGGCCGTTTCGATCGTGCCGGTGTCGCCCACCTGGCCGCCCGACTCTCCGTAGAACGGCGTCTGATTCGCAACCAGCCAGCCTTCCTCGCCCTCCGCAAGTGCCTCGACCTCGTCCTCGCCACGGATCAGCCCGACGATCGCGCCTTCCGCGCTCAGCGTCGCATAGCCGAGGAACTCGGTCGGCCCGTGCCGGTCGCGCAGCTCGAACACCGCCTTCGGCACCGCCGACTCCCCGGACCCGCCCCAGGCGGCGCGGGCGCGTTCCCGCTGCTCGTTCATGCACCGCTCGAATCCCTGGTAGTCCAGGCTGATGTTGCGCCCGCGCAGGATGTCCGCGGTCAGGTCCACCGGAAAGCCGTAGGTGTCGTAGAGCATGAACAGCGTCTCGCCTGGAATCGTGCCGCCCTCGCCGGCCTTTTCCGCCGCCTCCTCGACGAGCTTCAGGCCCTTGTCGAGCGTCTGGATGAAGCGCTCCTCCTCGATCCGGATGACCTGAACGATGTTCTCCTGCGCTTCAATCAGCTCCTTGTAGTGCTCGCCCATCGCCTCGACGAGCGCCGGCACGAGCTCGTGGATGAACGCGCGTTTCATGCCGAGCATTCTGCCGTGCCGGCATGCGCGCCGGAGAATGCGCCGCAGCACGAAGCCCCGGCCCTCGTTGGACGGAAGCACGCCGTCGGCCAGCAGAAAGCTCACCGAGCGGAGGTGATCGGCGAGCACCCTGAGCGACACATCGCTGGCCTCGCTCCGGCCGTAGGGCACGCCGGTCACACGGCTTGCCGCCGCGATCAGGTGCCGGAACAGGTCGATGTCGTAGTTGCTGTGCACGCCCTGCATCACCGCCGCGATCCGCTCAAGGCCCATACCCGTATCCACGCTCGGCTTCGGGAGCGGATGGAGCGTGCCGTCCGCATCGCGGTCGTACTGCATGAAGACCAGGTTCCAGATTTCGACGAAGCGGTCGCCGTCCTCGTCGGGCGATCCGGGCGGGCCGCCGGGCACCTCGGGACCGTGGTCGTAGAAGATTTCGGAGCAGGGTCCGCACGGACCGGTATCGCCCATGGACCAGAAATTGTCCTTCGCGCCGATGCGCGCGATCTTCGCCTCCGGAATCCCGATCCGGTTTCTCCAGATCTCCCAGGCCTCGTCGTCCTCCTCGAAGACGGTGATGAACAGCCGCTCGGGATCGAGCTTCAGATGTTCGGTCAGAAACTCCCAGGCGTATTCGATGGCTTCCTTCTTGAAATAGTCGCCGAAGGAGAAGTTGCCCAGCATCTCGAAAAAGGTGTGGTGGCGGGCCGTATGGCCGACGTTTTCGAGATCGTTGTGCTTGCCGCCGGCGCGGACGCACTTCTGGCTCGATGCCGCGCGGGTATACGGCCGCGTCTCCTTGCCGAGAAACACGTTCTTGAACTGCACCATGCCGGCGTTCGTGAACAGCAGCGTCGGATCGCCGTGCGGCACGAGCGGGCTGGACGGCACGATCGTGTGCCCCTTGCTCCTGAAATAATCGAGAAACAGGCTTCGAATCTCCGAAGTTTTCACCGCCACCTCCCGTGCGGGTCTGCGCATCCGTCAAGCCTGGTCCGAGCCTTCGTCGGACCGGTCGTCGAGCGCGCGCAAAATCGTAGCAGCATCGAAGCCCTTGTTCCTCAAAAAACGCGCAAGCCGCGCGCGCACCCGTTCATCGTCGAAGCGCCTTCCTTCGGGATCGCGCCGGCGGATCAGCTCCCGGATGCGTGAGGATGCATCGTCCTCGGCCTCCAGCAGTCGGGCGACGCGTTCCAGCGCCTCGTTCCGAACTCCGCGCGCCCGCGCCTTCCGGACGGCCAGCCACAGCGCCTCGCCGCGGCGAAGGCGCGCGCGCAGAAAGGATTCGGCAAAACGGAAATCGCTGAGCAGCCCCTCGGCCTCGAGCGCATCGAGCGCGCGGTCGATTTCCTCCCGCTCGAAGCCCCGGGCGGCAAGCTTCGCCTCCAGCTCGCGGCGGCAGTGTTCGCGCCGCGCAAGCGCCCGCAGGGCCCACTGCCGCGCCAGCGACTCGCGTTCGCCCACCGGGGACCTATTCGCTGCTTGCCTGAGCCTCCTGAGAAGGCAGCCCGAGCTTTTCGCGCACGCCCGCCTCGATCTCGGCCAGCAGCTCCGGATGCTCCTTCAGATACTGGATCGCATTCTCGCGGCCCTGGCCGATGCGCTCGGTGCCCTTCGCATACCAGGCGCCGCTCTTGCTCACCAGGCCGTACTGCACGCCCATGTCCAGCACCTCGCCGGCATGCGAGATGCCCTCGCCGTACATGATCGAGAACGTGGCCTGCCTGAACGGGGGGCTCACCTTGTTCTTCACGACCTTGACCCGGGTTTCGTTGCCGAGCACCTCGTCACCCTTCTTGATCGCGCCGGTGCGGCGCACGTCGAGGCGGACCGAGGCATAGAACTTCAGCGCATTGCCGCCCGTGGTCGTTTCGGGATTGCCGAACATCACGCCGATCTTCATCCGGATCTGGTTGATGAAGATGACCATCGTCCGCGTGCGGGCGATCGAGCTCGTCAGCTTGCGCAGGGCCTGGCTCATCAGCCGCGCATGAAGGCCCATGTGCGAATCGCCCATGTCCCCCTCGAGCTCGGCCTTGGGCGTGAGCGCGGCCACCGAGTCCACGACGATCACGTCGAGCGCGCCGGAGCGGGTGAGCATGTCCACGATCTCCAGCGCCTGCTCGCCCGAATCGGGCTGGCTGACCAGAAGCTCGTCCACGTTCACGCCCAGCTTCTCCGCATAGACCGGATCGAGCGCATGCTCGGCGTCGACGAAGGCGCAGGTGCCTCCGCGCTTCTGGGCCTCGGCCACCGCGTGCAGCGCGAGCGTCGTCTTGCCGGAGGACTCCGGCCCGTAAATCTCGATCACGCGCCCGCGCGGATATCCGCCCACGCCCAGCGCCGCATCCAGCGCCAGGGATCCGGTGGGAATCACGTCCACCTTCACATGCGCCTGTTCCCCGAGGCGCATCACCGCGCCCTTTCCGAACTGCCGCTCGATCTGGCTCAACGCCGTTTCCAGGGCCTTGCTCTTATCCGACATCGTCTTGCTCCTCGAACATGTATTCCTCAAGCCGCCGGTAGCTCGCTCCCTCGGGCCTGAGCAGCGAACGGAACAGCGTCATCCCGGTGGCCGTCCAGCAATCCTGCGGCGGCTGGGGCATCCGCTCCCAGTGATCGTGCATCGAGGCCAGACCTCCCCGGGCCCGGGCCAGCGTCACATGGGCGCGGAAGCGGTTCCGGCCTTCGATTCTCCTGCGAAGCGTAGCATGTCCGGCACGCTCGCAACAGCGGGCGAGCCGTGCAAGAAACCCCGCATCCCCCGTCTCCTTCACCCCGATCCAGAACACCCGGGGCCTTGCCGGCGTGGGAAACACACCGTAGCCGTCGAGCGCCAGACGAAGGGGCGGAGTTCGCGCCGCGCAATCGTGCAGCGCCTCGGCGATCTCCTCGGCTTCGCCGCCCGAGACTTCCCCGTAAAAGGCCAGCGTCAGATGCCAGTTTTCGCGGGGAATCTCGCGCCATGCGCCGGCATCCAGATGCAGGCTTGCCTGCATCCACCAGTCCCCGATTGCATCGAGGATGTCTTCGGGAAGCTCGAGCGCCGCGAAGATCCGCATGGCCGCCGAGCCTAGATCGAGGCGCGAACGATGGCGAGAAATTCCGAGCGCGGAATCTCGCAGGCGCCGAGGCTTGCGAGATGCGGCGTGTACAACTGGCAGTCGATCAAGCGGATGCCGGAGTCGAGCGCGTCGGCAACGAGCCTTGCCAGCGCCATCTTCGATCCATCGGTCACCCTGGAGAACATCGACTCGGCAAAGAAGATGCGTCCCATCGCCACGCCGTACAGCCCGCCCACGAGATCGCCGTCCAGCCACACCTCGTAGCTGTGCGCCCATCCGAGGCGGTGCAGCTCCAGATAGGCCTCGATCATTTCGGGCGTGATCCAGGTGCCGTCCTGGCCGGGCCGTTCGATTTCGGCGCAGGTCCGGATCACGTCCGCAAAGGCGCGATCGCGGGTGAAGCCGTAGCGCGGCTGCCTGAGCCTGCGCGCAAGCCTCCGCGAACAGTGAAACGCTTCCGGAAACAGCACCATGCGCGGATCGGGCGACCACCACAGGATCGGCTGACCCTCCGAATACCAGGGGAAGATGCCGTGCGCGTACGCATCGAGAAGCGTTTCGGGCTTCAGATCGAGACCAATCGCAACGAGCCCCGAGGGATCGGCCAGCTCGGGATCGGGAAACCGGCTCGGCCTATCCGCCATCTTCGCCCCCACGCGCGATCCTCCGGCCCAGCCGCTCGGCGGCGGCCGCAAGCCTCGCGCGGGCTTCCTGCGGGGTTGGCGTTTCCGCTTCCTGTTGAGCCGCCTCGATCAGCGCAAAGCTCTGGCCCAGCCGCTCCGGCTCGCGCACCCGGCCCGCCAGCAGCGCCACGGGCACGCCGGCCGCACGCGCCCTTTTCGCTACGGCCCAAGCAAGCTTTCCCTGTGCGGTCTGCGCATCCGCGCATCCCTCCCCGGTCAGGACCCAGTCCGCGCCGGCCAATCGGGCATCGAATCCGCTGATCTCAAGCATCACTTCGGCCCCGGAACCAAGCTCCGCGCCGAGACAGGCGGCGGCAAAGCCGATGCCGCCGGCCGCGCCGGCGCCGGGCCGATCGCGGCAACGCATGCCCGTCTTGCGTTCCAGTGCCTCGGCCCAGCGCGCCATCGCCCGCTCCATCGGGGCCAGCATTTCGGGCCTCAGTCCCTTCTGGGGCCCGAAGCGCATCACCGCGCCCTCCTCTCCCAGAAGCGGCGCCGCGACGTCCACGAGCACCCGGAAACCTGCAGGTCCGGGCCTGGGCAGGCGTTCGATCCGGAACGTTTCCGTTGCAAGCAATCCCGCAGGAGTGGGCGCCACCTCCCTGCCGCGTGCGTCCAGAATGCGCGCGCCCATGCCGACGAGCATGCCGAGCCCGCCGTCCACGGTCGCCGTGCCACCAAGCGCGAGATGAATGCGACCGGTGCCGCGGCGATTGAGCAGGGCGAGCAGGCGCCCCAGCGCGAGGCTTGTGCGCTCAAGCACCGGCCCGGCCATCGCGGGATGGTTCAGGCCGATGAACCCGGCCGCCTCCACCCAGGCATCGCCCCCCGAAATCCACACCCGGCCGCCTTCCAGCTCCTCCCATCGGCCGGGAAGGTGTCCTGCCACGACCGACAGGGTTCCCTCGCCTCCGTCCGCAAGCGGAAGCTCGTCGATGCGCGCATCGGGGATTGCGCACCCCAGTCCCGAGGCGATCGCCCGGGCGGCCTCGCCGGCATCGAGCGTGCCCTTGAAGGCATCGGGCGCGACAAGGATTCTCATTCCCGGAAAAACGCGCGCACGTCCTCCAGATCCGCCGTGATCCGCGCGGGCGGCAGATTCGACACCACCTCCCGGCCGTACGGACGCGTGCGCAGTCTTCCGTCGAGAATGGCGATCACGCCCCGGTCCTGCTCGGTCCGGATCAGCCGGCCCGCGCCCTGGCGCAGCACCGCAATCGCCTCGGGAAGCTGAATGTCGCGGAACTTGTTGCCCCCGGACTGTTCGCAATGCCTGAGCCGCGCCTCGAACAGCGGATCGTCGGGCGGCGCAAACGGCAGCTTGTCGATCACGACCAGCGACAGGGCCTCTCCGGGGACGTCCACCCCCTCCCAGAAGCTGCGCGTGCCGCACAGCACCGAATGCGTATCGCCGCGGAAGCGGTCCAGCAGCGCGTCCCGGCTTCCGCTCCGGCCCTGAATCAGCACCGGCCAGGGCAGATCGCCCGCAAGCCTGGGCGCAATCCGGTCGAGCATCTTCCACGAGGAAAACAGCACGAAGGCCCGGCCACGGGATGCCGCAAGCAGGCCCCGGATTTCCCGCTCCAGCCGATCGGGATAGCCGGGTTCCCGGGGCTCGGGCATGCGCTCGGGAATGTAGATCAGCGCCTGCCGGCCGTAGTCGAACGGCGAGGCGTGGTGGCTTGTGCGCGCCGCATCCAGGCCAAGCCTTGCGCGGGCGTAATCGAACGTTCCCGAGATCCGCAGCGTGGCCGACAGCAGCACGAAGGCCGCCTCCTTCGACCACAGGCGCTCGGCCAGCACCGGCCCGACCTGCACGGGCGCAAGCGACCACTTCCGGTCCTTTCCCTCACCTTCCGGCCAGCTCACGAACCCTTCCGGCGGCGAAAGAACCATCGCCAGCTCATCCTGGATGCGCTCCGCCCGCTCGTGCAGGCGCCGCGCCTCCTCGCTGCGCATCGCGCGTGTTTCCGCAAGCGCCGCCACCTCCGACCAGAGTTCGCTCACCTTCCCGGTGTCGCCCTGTTTCCAGGCATCCAGAACGGGCCCCGCGAGCTCCTGGAATCCTCGTTTCAGATCAGGTTCGTCGCCGAAGTCCTCGAGCAGCATCTGCATGTCGTTGAACCACTGCGCAAACCGGTTCACCGTGAGCTGAAGCCCGAACTGCTGTCCGGCGAGATCGGCCAGGGCATGCGCCTCGTCCAGCACGAAGGCGTCGAACTCGGGCAGCACCCGGCCGTGCTCGTTCGACTTCAGCGCGCAGTCGGCCAGCAGAAGGCTGTGGTTCGTGACCACGATGTCGGCCTCCATCGCCCGCCTGCGCGCGCGCATCAGGGGACAGGCATCGAAAAAATCGCACCGGCTTCCCAGGCACTGCTCCGATGTGGCCGTAATCCGGCCAAGGATGCCGGCGGCTGCGACGTCCACCTCGAATCCGGCCAGATCCCCGTCCGCACTCTCCTCGCCCCATTCGCGCAGGCGATGAAACAGATCGAGCTCCGTTGCCCTCACCCTGCCCTGCCGGAGAACGCGATCGAGGCGCTCCGGACACAGGTAGTTCTGCCTGCCCTTGAGCAGGGCCACGCTCCGCCGCCGCTTCAGCGCGCGCTGCACGAGCGGAAGATCGCGGAACACGAGCTGATCCTGGAGCGCGCGGGTATGGGTGGAGATCAGCACGCGCTGGTCCGAAAAAAGCGCGGGCACAAGATAGGCCAGCGTCTTGCCCGTGCCCGTCTCCGCCTCGGACATCAGCGCATCCTGATGCTCGAAGGTTTCGGCGATCTCAAGCGCCAGCTTCCGCTGGCCGGGCCGCTCGACGAAGCCCCGCCAGCCCCGGGCCAGCGCGCCGTCCGGGGCAAAGGCCCGATCCACCGCATCGGCAAGGGGTTCAGCGAGCACCAGACTGATGTCCTTCCGGCAACGGGTTCAGGCAGGCATGGGCATGCGCTTCCTCGGAAAGCGCGGGCGCAGTACTAGCGCAGTCGTCCACCGCCCTGGGACAACGCGGCCGAAAAGGGCAGCCCGATGCGGCGGGCTGCGCGTGAAGCTCGGGCATCGGCTCGTCCGGAACCTCCTTCCGGTCGGCGGGCGAGATCGCGGGGCGCGCATCGAGCAGCGCTCGCGTGTAGGGATGCCTCGGATTCCCGAACAGGGATTCGGCGGGTGCCAGCTCGACGATGCGACCCGCATACATCACCGCCACGCGATCGGCCACATGCCGGACGACCGACAGATCATGCGAAATGAACAGATAGGAAAGCCCCTGCTCGTGCTGAATCTCGGCGAGCAGATTCAGGATCTGAGCCTGCACCGAAACATCGAGCGCGGAGACCGGCTCGTCGAGCACGAGCACGCGCGGCTTCACGATCAGCGCCCGGGCAATGCCGATCCTCTGCCGCTGGCCGCCGGAGAACTGGTGCGGGTAGCGGTCCATCGCGTCCGGATCAAGGCCGCAACGCTCGAGCGCCTCGGCCACCCGGCGGCGCCGCTCGGTGCGGGAGAGCTGTGGCTCGTGAATCGCAAGCCCCTCCCCGACCGTCTCCCCGATCCGCATGCGCGGGTTCAGGCTTGCGAACGGATCCTGAAACACCATCTGGATGAAGCGCCGCAAGGGCCTGAGCCTGCGCGCGGGCAGACGGCTGACGTCCCGGCCTTCCCATTCGATCCGGCCGGCATCGGGCGCAAGCAGACGCATCACCAGCCGGGCCGTCGTGGACTTGCCGCTGCCGGATTCGCCGACGAGCGCGAGGGTTTCCCCTTCGCCGAGCGCAAAGGATACGTCGCGCACGGCCACGGTCTGCGCTCCGCGTCCAAACAGGCCGCCGCGGCCGAAGCGTTTTTCCAGTCCCTCGACCCGAACAAGATCGCTCACCGATCATCCTCCATCACGACCGGCACGCGCAGGCAGCGCGCCGCATGGCTTCCGTCCTGCCAGGCATCCTCGTCCACAGCTGCCTGGCAGACTTCGGCCGCATGGGGGCACCGGGGCTCAAAACGGCAGCCAGCGGGCCACGCCCCGGGCGTCGGCACCTGCCCCGGAATCACCGGAAGCGGCACGTCCGGCGGACAGATTTCGGGCCGGCAGCCCATCAGCGCGCGCGTGTACGGATGCGCGGGCCTTTCGAACAGCGCCTCGACCGGCCCGCGTTCGACGATCTGGCCCGCGTACATCACGGCCACCTCGTCGCACATTTCGGCCACGAGCCCGAAATCGTGGGTCACGAGCAGCATCCCGAGCGAACGCTCCCGCTGCAGCCGCCTGAGCAGCGCAATGATGCGCTTCTGCACCGACACATCGAGGGCGGTCGTCGGTTCGTCGGCCAGGATGTAGTCGGGATCGGCGCTGATCGCCATCGCGATCAGCACGCGCTGACGCATGCCTCCGGAGAGCTGGTCCGGATAGGCATCGAGCAAATCCTCCGGGTCGGGAAGCCCGACCTCCGCCAGCATCCGCGCCGCATGCGCCCTTGCCTGACGGCGGTCCATCGGCAGATGCACGCGGATCACGTCCGTCATCTGCGCGCCGATCGTGAACACCGGATTGAGCGCGGTCATCGGCTCCTGAAAAACCATCGCGATGCGCCCCCCGCGCACCTGCCTCAGCCGGCTTTCATCCATCGCGAACAGGCTTTCGCCGTCGAGCAGGATGTCGCCGCCGGTGCGTTCAACCCCCTGTCCTTCGCCCAGGCGAAGCATCGCCTGAGCCGTCAGCGACTTGCCGCACCCGGATTCCCCGACCAGACCCAGCACACGCCCCGGCAGGATCGTGAGCGACACGTCACTCACCGCGGGCACAAGCCGCCCCCCGATCGGGACCGCCAGCGAAAGATTGCGCGCTTCAAGGCTGGATTCCGCCATAGCGACGCGGAGTTTGACGCATCCGGGGCCTGCATGCCAGCAGCGCATCCCGGAAAAAGAAAAAGGCCGCGATTGGCGGCCTTTTCACCGGGGCCCTTGGCCCCCTGATCCATCGCTTCCAGGCATGTGCCGGATCCTGTTTTCCAGCACCGGGCCGCGATTGGCGGCCATCCTCCGGGCATTGCGCCCGGCCCGTCACCGATGGACCGATCTGTTGCTCATGACCCTTCGGCCAGCGAAACTATTTGATTTCGATGGCCTTGGGCTTGGCGCTCTCTTTCTTCGGCAGCCGAATCTCGAGAACGCCCTTGTCCATCTTCGCCTCGACCTTGTCGGTGTCGACATTCCTCGGCAGCGCGAAGCTGCGCGAGAACCGGCCGTAGGCGCGCTCGATCCGATGGACATTCTCTTCCTTCACATCCTTCTCATACTTCCGCTCGCCGGAGATGGTGAGCACACCATCGCGGATGTCCAGGTGAACATCCTTCTTGTCGATGCCCGGCAGCTCCGCCGTGACGATCAGCGCATCGTCGGTCTCGCGGATGTCCACCGCGGGCAGCCAGGTGCCCTCGGAAGGACGCACGCCACCGGTCGTTTCATCCAGCAAGCGGGTCAGCGTCCTCTGCATTTCTTCAAGCTCGGACCAAGGCGACCAGCGAGTCAGGGTGGTCATAACTCATCACCTCCTTTCGTCGGGGATTTATCTTCTGGCCTGTCCGGCCTTCGCGTTTTTTATATGGGGACTGCCGGGGTCCGTTTCAAGCGATCGCCGAGGGGATTGGCGGGTGGAAAGTCCCTGAGTTTTCCGACGGTTAACCGGCAATAAGCGGGGGCCGGAGCGCCTAGGCCGCCTTGGCCTTCTCCAGCCTCTGCAACTCGTCGCGGTATTTCGCGGCATCCTCGAAGCGGAGATCGGCGGCTGCCTCGAGCATCAGCCGCTCGAGCTCCGCGATGCGGGCTTTCCGTTCGGCCTCGCTCATCGCCTCGGGCGCGGGCTCGGCGATCTCGGGAATGTGCGCATAGTCCATTTCGTAGATCGAGCCGGCCACGTCCTTGATCGCGGATTTCACCGTTTCCGGCGTGATGCCGTGCTCGGCGTTCCAGGCAAGCTGTTTCGCGCGGCGACGCTCGGTTTCGTCGATCGCGCGGCGCATGGACTCGGTGATCGTATCCGCATACAGGATCACCCGCCCTTCCACATTGCGCGCCGCACGCCCGATGGTCTGGATCAGCGATCGCTCGCTGCGCAAGAAACCTTCCTTGTCCGCATCGAAAATGGCCACCAGCGCCACCTCGGGAAGATCCAGCCCCTCACGCAGCAGGTTGATGCCGATCAGCACGTCGAACACGCCCAGGCGCAGATCGCGCAGGATCTCCATGCGCTCGACGGTGTCGATGTCCGAGTGCAGGTAGCGAACGCGCATGCCGAGATCGTTCAGGTACTCGGTCAGATCCTCGGCCATGCGCTTGGTCAGGCAGGTGGCCAGCACGCGATGTCCGCGCGCAATCACCTCGTTCGCGGCCGAAACGAAATCGTCCACCTGCGTGGAGGCCGGCCGCACCTCGACCTCCGGATCCACGAGCCCCGTGGGCCGGATCACCTGCTCGACGACATGGCCCTCGCACTTTTCCAGCTCGTAGGGCCCCGGCGTGGCCGAGACATAGATCGCCTGCGGCACGATGGCCTCGAACTCCTCGAAGGTCAGCGGCCGGT
>CAYNLY010000010.1:0-37189 GCA_964398225.1 uncultured Zetaproteobacteria bacterium | reverse complement strand
GTTCGGCGTCGTCGTCCATTTCGAGGCCGGGCGGTAGATCGTCACCGGCGCGCCGTGATAGGCGGGCACCAGGGTGGAACCGGCAACGGACACCGTGTTCGTGTAGGTGCCGGGAGCCGTCACGGCGGTCGTGCCGGGGGCCGGGGTCTGCGCCATGTCGATGCGCGCCGGGAAGGTAAGGGTAAGCACGGAATCCTGGGTGCCCTGCCTCGGCGGGATGGTAAAGGTTCCCCACAGCGGAGTGCGGGTGGCCGCAGCCGGCCAGGTGGCATAGGTCGTCGCGGTGTTGGCCGCGCCTCTCGCCAGCGTTGTGCTTGTTCCCCCGACCGTCAGTGTGACGGTCTCCGGGCCGAGAAGAGGGTCGTACTGGAATCCGGCCGGGAGCTGATCGGAAATATCCACCGTCGCGCTGGCCGACCCCGAGTTTCTGAGGGTGATCGTATAATGGACCACCTCGGATGGATAGGGCTGAGCCGTCACGCCGTCGCCCTGCCAGACGACGAAGGGGCGGTCTACGGTCTTGGACACCGTCAGGCCGGGGGAGGTCACCGTCACCGGCGCCGTCTGCAGAGCTGCGGGAATCGTGGCGTTCGTAGCAGTGGCGCTGACGTCGTTCCGATACACGCCATCAGCGACGGTTCCGGCGATATCCGCCGTAAACGTGATCGTCCGGCTGCTGCCGGCGGGAATCGACAGCGAGGCAAAGCTCCAGACAACCTGCTGACCGATCACGTTCGGCTCGGCGGCGCCGGCCGTGCCACTCGTGGTGCCGGCCCGGTAGGAGAAGCCGGCGGGCAGCGTATCCGTGACGACGAGGTTGTTCAGCGTCACCGCCGTCGCGCCCTGGTTCGTCAGCGTGATCGTGTAGCTCGTGGACGCGCCGGTGCCGTCGTTGACCACGGTGGAGGGGGTTGCGGTCTTGGACAGGATCACGGAGCCGACCGTGACCGGCGCGGTATTGGGCGTAAACAGCGTGAAGCCGCCCCATTCGGTCTTCTTCGCGGGCTTGCCCTTCAACCAGCTTTTCTGGGGCTCGGGAACCTTGCCCGCCTGGGCCTTGGACCATGTCGGCACGGATGAGCTGACGGTGTTGGTGTAGACGCCGGCGGGTTCGGCCGGGTCGATGGCGGCATCGAACCAGACATCCAGCGTGCCCCCCGGCGGAATCAGATTGATGGGCGGCTGGATCAGGGCGGGCGGGTTGCCTGGCGGTGCCGCAGGGTTGGCAACATGGGGGATCGTGAAGGTGAGGTTCTGGCCGACTGCGCTGACGCTCCAGCCGGTGACGGGTGCGCCATTGATCGTCAGCACCGGATTGCCGGCATAGGAGAAGCCGGCCGGCAGCGTATCGGTGATCGTCGTCGGGATCGGATTGCCGTTCATGTCATACGGCGCGTACTGATTCAGGGGGTTGGCCGGATCCACGAAACCGCCAGCGTAGCCGTTGCCGGTGTTCGTGATCTGAATATGGTAGCGCACCGTGCCACCGGGCAGCGAGGAGGATGGTGTCACGGTTTTGGTCTGGTTCAGGTTGGCCGTCAGTCCGCCCCCGAGATTGACGTTGGCGGATGCCTGGGCTCCGGGAGCCGGCACCAGCGAGGATGTGGCCACGACCGTGTCGGTGGCGGCAGTGGCCCTGGCCGGCACAGGATTGTTGACGGTCACCGAGTAGGCGAAGGTGCGAATCTCGCCCGGATTCAGCAGCGGCACCGTCCAGGTGATGTTTTCCGCGCCCGGCCCTGTTCCTGGAGTGCCTGGTGTGTAGAGGCCGCCGCCGGTCGCGTCCATGTTGTAGGTGACGACCGGAGCAGCAAGAGGCCTCCCTTTGTTGTCGGTGGAGGTGTTCACATAGTCGACCAGGGTCACGTTGGTCTGTGGCTGGGCGCCGGTGTTGATGACGGCCACCGTGAACGAAATGACATCCCCGGGGGCGGCCGAGGTGACGCTCGGCACCTTGAGGACGGTCAGATCCGAGACATTCGAGATCGAAACCAGTCCCTTGTTGTACTTCCACGGCGAGTTCTTGCCGCCGTCGCTGTAGGCGGCATCACCGCCCCAGACCTCGGAGTGGTTGATGATGCTGCCGCCCGGCGGCAGGTATGCGATGCGGGCGGTGACGCTGACGTACTTGATTTCGCCGACCTGGTTGAGGCCGTTGGCCCAGCGCAGGGTGACGGGCGTGGTGCTTCCGACAGCGTGGCCCGTGGAAACGGGCAGGGGGTTCGTGGCCAGATCGCGGCCATAGTGGGGGTCGCCGGGCTGAAGCACCCGCGCGGCCACATAGTCGCCGATCCGGCCGTAGTCGCCGATTGTCGAGCCAGGATAGGCGATTCGATGCCACGGGCCGACCGTGCCGGGCAGGCAGGTGCCGGCGGCGGGGTATTCCCACTGGTAGAACGAATCCGGGCCGGCCACGGCCGAGCCCATGCCCCACGGGCCGCTCGCATCCTTGTTTTGGGTGCAAATCCTGTCCTGGGCGACCTGGACGAGATCCCAGCTGTTGTTCGACTGGCCGGCCACCGGCGCTGCCGGGTTGGTCATCCGCGTGCGTGGATCGATGGACCAGAAAATGCCGGTATCGCCGTACATCTGGGCGAGCGTGCCCATCCCGTTCGGGCCAGGAGGCCAGGGTTTGACCTTCTGGCCGGGGATCGGGGGGAGCAGCGCGAAGTTGGCCGGCGTCGCGGGAAGATTGGCGTTGAGCGTATCCAGAGGACAGAAGCCCCAGCCGTTGCAGCGCGGATCGTTGCTCATCGGTCCTGGCAGGGCTGGCGGGACTTCGACATAGCCCCCGGCACCGTCGGGCTGCACGAAGGCTGCACCGATCACCTGCAGACCCGCCGGGATGTAGTCGGTGATGTAGCCGTTGACGCCGGTGTTGGCGCCGTTGGCAACCGGCCGATAGCGGATGATGTACTTGATCGTGTCGCCGACCTGAAACCCGAAGGGGCCGCCGTTTTTGGCGCGCTGCACCAGCATGTTGATCGTTTCGGGGGCAAGGAACTTCATCGTTTCGACCATGGCCACATTGTGCGCATGGGCCGGATGAGCGGGCGCGAAAAGCCCTGCGAGCAAGCCCGCAAGGCCGATCCAGAACCGCCGATTTTTCATCGTCCCGATGATGCCTTCGCCCCCTTTCATGAACGGAACTTCATGTTCCGCTCCAAATCGTATTCGCCAAGTCACCGTTATTCAAGCGTTTTTCTCGCTCCAAAAAAACGGCCCCAAGCTAGCGTCCAAGGCTGCCCGAGGCCAGGGGTTTGTGCGTGTGATTTCGATCACGCCTCCGGGTTGGCCCGGGGTTTGCGGCAAACGCCGGCGGACTCGCAATCGGCACCGGCGGCGCTAGGGTTCGCCGACCCGGCCGGAAGGGCGGGAAATCTGGCAGGAGGTGGGAGCATGGCAAGCGTGGATCGCACGCCGGCGCTGGAACGCGAGCAGGCCCTCTCGCTGCTGGAGAAATCGCCCGCGCGCCTGCGCGAGATTCTTGCGCGGATGCATGCGAGCGAGCTGGCCGAGCTTCTGCTGAGCTGCCGGAACGATGAGGAGCGGCTGTCGCTCGTGCGGCTGATGCCGGACGAGAAGCTGGGCGAGGCCCTGCTCGCCCTGCCGGAATCGATGCAGGAAGACCTCCTCGCCGAGTTCTCGCCCGGGAGCATCGGCGACGTCGTCGAGCACATGGACTCGGACGATGCCGCCGACCTGTTGCAGCAGGTCGAGCAGGGCGTGGCCGACGAGGTCATGGCCCGGCTGGAGCCGGAGGAACGGCGCGAGATCCAGCCGCTGATGGCGCACGACGAGGAGTCGGCCGGCGGCTTGATGCAGGTGGAGCTGTTCAAGGTCCGCGCCGACTGGAAAGTTGAAAAAGTCCTGAATGTTCTCCGCAGATGGGGAAAAAACATCGAAAACCTCAACTACATCTACGTTGTGGACGACGACGACCGGCTCGTCGGCGTGCTGCCGCTGCATGAACTTCTGTTCGTCGAGCGCGATCTTCCCGTGGCCGAGGTCGCCCATGCCGATTTTCCACGCGTGCAGGCGGGCATGGACCAGGAGGAAGTCGCGCACGTGTTCGAGAAATACGACGTGCTGGCGCTTCCGGTGGTCGATGAGAACGGTGTGCTCGTGGGCCGGATCACGGCCGACGACATTCTCGACGTCGTGCGCGAGGAGGCCACCGAGGATATGTACCGGCTGGCCGCGCTCTCGGACGAGGACGACCTGGCCGAACCGGTGCTGACCACGGCCTGGCGGCGCGGCATCTGGCTGGCCGTGAACCTGGGTACGGCGATTCTGGCCTCGTTCGTGATCGCGCAGTTCGAGCAGACGATCCAGCAGATTGTCGCGCTGGCCGTGCTGATGCCGATCGTGGCCAGCATGGGGGGCATTGCCGGCACCCAGACGCTGACGGTGATCGTGCGCAACATCGCGCTTGGGCGGGTGACGTTCGCCAATGCTCGCTGGGCGCTGATCAAGGAGGTGGCCGTGGCGGCCGTCTCGGGGCTTGCGTTCGCGGTGCTGATGGGCGTGATCGCGAGCCTCTGGTTTCCGGAAATCGGCGCCCGGCTGGGCTTCGTGATTGCGGCCGCGATGCTCGTCAACCTGCTGGCGGCGGGGCTTGCCGGAGCACTGATCCCGCTGACCTTGCAGCGGCTGAACATCGACCCGGCGCTGGCCTCGGGCACGATCCTGACGACGGTCACCGACGTGGTTGGATTTATGTCGTTTCTCGGGCTTGCGACCGCCTTTCTCCTCTAGTGGCCGGAAAAATGCAAAAAATCCCGGCGTGCCCCGGCTTGATGCGCGGAGCGCCGGCTGCTAAGCTCGGCGGCCATCCTGATCCGATCGAGGTTCGACCATGACTGTACCCCATCATCGTCTGATCATTCTGGGCTCGGGGCCCGCCGGCTACACGGCCGCGATCTATGCCGCGCGCGCGGGGCTCGATCCGGTCGTGATCCAGGGCATGCAGCCGGGCGGCCAGCTGACGACGACGACCGACGTCGAGAACTATCCCGGATACAAGAACGGCGTGCAGGGCCCGCAGATGATGGAGGACTTCCGCGAACAGGCCGAGCGCTTCGGCACGACCCTCGTCTGGGACCACATCGTTGAGGCCGACCTTTCCCGACGGCCGTTCCACCTGAAGGGCGAGGAGGGGGAGTACACCTGCGATGCGCTGATCGTCGCGACCGGCGCCTCGGCCAAGTATCTGGGGCTTCCCAGCGAGGAGAAGTACGCCGGCCGCGGGGTGTCGGCCTGCGCGACCTGCGACGGGTTCTTTTACAAGGGCCGGGATGTCGCCGTCGTCGGCGGCGGCGATACGGCCGTCGAGGAGGCGCTGTACCTCTCCAATCTGTGCCGCAAGGTCACGCTCGTGCATCGCCGGGATGCGCTGCGCGCCGAGAAGATCATGCAGGAAAAGCTGTTCGCCCGGGACAACGTGGAGATCGCCTGGAACCGGGTCGTGGACGAGATCCTCGGGGACGATTCGGGGGTCACGGGGCTGAGGCTTCGTTCGACCGTGGACGACACGGTCGAGGAAATCCCCGTGCACGGCGTGTTCATCGCGATCGGACACAAGCCGAACACCGATTTTCTGAAGGGCCAGCTCGAAACGGACGAGGCCGGCTACATCATCACGAAGGGCAAGAGCACGCACACCTCGGTGGAAGGCGTGTTCGCGGCCGGCGACGTGGCCGATCCGGTCTACCGGCAGGCGGTGACCAGCGCGGGCGAGGGCTGCAAGGCGGCGCTCGATGCCGAGCGCTGGCTCTCCGGTCAGGAATAGGGAGCCCCGGCCGGGCGCGAACTCAGACGTTGAACCTGAAGTGCATCACGTCGCCGTCGGCGACGACGTAGTCCTTGCCCTCCAGGCGCATTTTGCCGGCCTCGCGCGCGCCCTGTTCGCCGCCGTAGCGGACGAAATCCTCGTAGGCGATAACCTCCGCGCGGATGAAGCCCTTCTCGAAATCGGTATGGATCACGCCCGCCGCCTTTGGCGCGGTCCAGCCGCGCCGGATCGTCCAGGCGCGCACTTCCTTGACGCCGGCCGTGAAATAGGTGATCAGCCCAAGCAGCGCATAGGCCTCACGAATCACGGTGTTCAGACCCGGCTCGCCAAGGCCCAGCTCGGCCAGGAACTCGGCGCGGGATTCCTCGTCCATTTCCGCCAGTTCCGCCTCGATCTGGGCGCAGACCACGGCCACGCGCGCGCCCTCGGCCTCGGCATGGGCGCGCACCTTTTCGACATGCGCGTTGCCCTCGGGTAGCGATTTCTCGTCCACATTCGCGATGTAGAGCACCGGCTTGGCGGTGAGCAGGCAGAGCTCCTTCAGCGCCTCGCGTTCGTCGGGCGTAAGCTTCATGCTCCGCACCGGCCGGCCCTCCTCAAGCCGGGCGCGCACGCGCGCAAGCAGCTCGAGATGCGCGCGGGCGTCCTTGTCGCCGGATTTCGCGAGCTTTTCCGTGCGCTGCACGGCCTTGCCGAGCGTTTCCAGGTCCTTGAGCATCAGCTCGGTGTCGATCGTCTCGATGTCGCCGATCGGATCCACGCGGCCGGCGACATGGGTGACGTTCGGATCCTCGAAGCAGCGCACGACATGCGCGATCGCCGCGCACTCGCGGATGTTGGCCAGAAACTGGTTGCCCAGACCCTCGCCGTTGGCGGCGCCGGCCACGAGCCCCGCGATGTCGACGAACTCGACGACCGCATGCTGGATGCGTTCGGGCTTCACGATCTCGGCAAGCTTCTCCACCCGGGGATCGGGCACCGGAACGACGCCGACGTTCGGGTCGATCGTGCAGAACGGATAGTTGGCCGCCTCGGCACCCCCGCCGGCGAGCGCATTGAACAGCGTGGACTTGCCGACGTTCGGAAGTCCCACGATTCCGATGGACAGCGCCATGGTTCCTACTCCGTGGCGGCGGAAAGCCGCAGGTGGATGTTGTTCGCCGCGCGCGCGAGATCCCCGTTCAGAATCGTCTCGATCTCGGCGATCACGGCGTCGAAAACCCGCGCCTCAAGGGCGAGCTCGTCCCCGGTCATCCGGCCGAGCACCCAGGGGGTGACCTCACCATGTTCCGGCCGGCCGATGCCGAAGCGAAGGCGTACGTATCCGGCATCCGGAAGGTGCGCGTTCAGCGACTTCAACCCGTTGTGGCCGCCATGGCCGCCGCCCTTGCGCAGGCGGAAGCGGCCGGGAGGCAGATCGAGGTCGTCGTAGGCGACGAGGATCCGTTCGGTGGGCAGCTGAAAATAGCGGGCAAGCATCCCCACCGATTCGCCCGAATGGTTCATGAAGGTCTGGGGCCGGGCGAGCAGGACGCGGTGCGTCCCGATGCGTCCTTCGGCCGTTTCGGCGCGAAAGCGCGGGCTGGCGGCAAGCGTCAGGCCGAACGTTCCGGCCAAGGCCTCGATGAACCGGAATCCCGCGTTGTGCCTTGTTCGCGCGTACTGTTGGCCGGGGTTGCCCAGCCCCACGAGCAGCTTCACGAAACGGGTCAGCCTTCCTCGCCCGCTTCGCCTTCGGCTTCTTCCGCCGCCTCCTCAGCCGCCTCTTCAGCCTCGGGCTCAGCCTTCGTCGGCGCCGCGATGTTGAGGATCGTGAAGTTCAGCTCGGGATCGTGCTCGATCTCGGGCACGGTCACGCCCTCGGGCAGCGTCAGATCGCGGACATGGATCGTGTCGCCGATGTCGAGGCCGCCGCAGTCCACCTCGATGTGCTCGGGGATTGCGTCGGCCCGGCATTCGATTTCGAGCTCATGCCGGATGATTTCGAGCACGCCGCCCTTGACGATGCCCGGGCACTTCTCGTGGTTGACCGGAAGGATCGGAACCTCCATCGTCACCAGGTCGCTGGCCTTCACGCGCATGAAGTCCAGATGCGTGGGCAGATCCTTGACCGGATCGTACTGCACGTCCTTGAGCAGCACGGTGTTCTTGCCGCGGGAGCCCTTGACCTTCACTTCCAGCATGGAGGTGTGGAAGGCCTCCTCGTCGAGCAGCTTCGTGATGTGGTGGAAGTTCATCGCAATCGGCAGCTCCGGCTTGTCGCCGCCGTAGATGATGCCCGGCACCTTGCCCTCACGGCGCAGCCTGCGGGCGGCCCGGCGTCCGGTTTCCTTGCGAAGCTCGGCTTCGACGACATATTCGCTCATCCTTCATCCTCCTTGCTGGAATGCGCCGACGGCTCGGACCGTGGCGGCGGGCGCGGAAACGCATGTGTTCCCGCGCGTGGCGGCGCAGTTTAGCGCCCAGCCTCAGTTATACAAGCTGGAGATCGAGCGGGCGTCGTAGATGCGGCTGATCGCCTCGCCCAGAAGCGGCGCGATCGTGATCGTGCGCACCTTGCCGGTCGCCAGGATGCGCTCGGGCTGAAGGATGCTGTCGGTGATCACGAGCTCGTGCAGCGCCGAGTTTTCGATCCGTTCGGCCGCGGGGCCGGAGAGCACGCCGTGGGTGGCGTAGGCGGTCACGCGGTCGGCGCCGGCCTCAAGGAGCGCGTCGGTGGCGCTGCGAAGCGTGCCGGCGGTGTCGACGATGTCGTCCACGAGGATGCAGTGCTTGCCCGCGACATCGCCGATGATGTTCATGACCTCGGCCACGTTCGGCGCCGGCCGGCGCTTGTCCACGATGGCCATGTCCACGTGCAGGCGCTTGGCGAGCGCCCGCGCCCGCACGACTCCGCCGACGTCCGGCGAGACGATAATCGTCCGCTCCAGATCGTTGCGCTGCTCGATGTCGCGGGCGAACAGGGGCGCGGCGAAGATGTTGTCCACAGGGATGTCGAAGAAGCCCTGAATCTGGGCCGCGTGCAGATCCATCGTCAGCACCCTCGTGGCGCCCGCGCGCGAGATCATGTCGGCGACGAGCTTGGCCGAGATCGGCGTGCGCCCGGCGCTCTTGCGGTCCTGCCGGGCATAGCCGAAGTAGGGGATGACTGCGCAGATGTTGCGGGCGCTGGCGCGCTTGGCGGCGTCGATGAAGATCAGCAGTTCCATCAGGTTGTCGTTGGCCGGCGCCGAGGTGCTCTGGATGAAGAAGGCGTCGAGCCCGCGGATCGTTTCCTGGATCTGCATGAAAATCTCGCCGTCGGAGAAGCGCTGGATGCGCACTTCGCCCATCGGCATGCCGATGTGCTCGCAGATCGCCTTCGTCAATGGCGGATTGGAGGTGCCTGAAAACAGGCGCAGGCGCTTGTTGATCATGCCGTGTTCTCCCGACGGCTCGTTTTCGGGCCGTGGCCCGATCTGGCTGGGACGGCAGGATTCGAACCTGCGAATGGCGGGACCAAAACCCGCTGCCTTACCGCTTGGCTACGTCCCAGTATTCCGGATGCATGCGGGCAAGGCGGTGGACGGATTCCAGCCGGCCGACATGCGTCCAGGACGCCAGCCCCTCGCGCTCCAGCCGTGCCGCAAGCCCCCGGGCTGCGGCCTCGTCGTCGGCGAGGGCCACACAGGTCGTGCCGCTGCCGCTCATCCAGGCCAGGCGGGTTTCCCGACGCAGCGCCGCAAGCAGCCGGGCAACCGCCGGCGAGAGCCTGCAGGCCGCCTGCTCGAGGTCGTTCTCGCCAAGCCTGAGCGCGCCTCCGCCGCCCGCTCCGGATCGGTTGCGGATGGTATCGGCGCCCCCGTGGGGGGTCAACGCAAGCACATCCCACTGGCGGAACACCTCGCCCGTGGCCAGGCCCTCGCCGGGGCGCGCCAGCACCACCGGCTGTCCGGGCAGCGGATGTGGAAACGGAGTGAGGTGCTCGCCGATGCCGGTCGCACGGCTTGCCCGGCCAAACAGAAAACAGGGGATGTCCGCCCCCCATCTCGCGGACCAGTCGATCAGGCGCTCAAGGCTCCATTCCGCCCGCCAGAGCCGGTTGACGAGAAGAAGCGCGGTTGCGGCATCGGAGGATCCGCCGCCCAGCCCCCCCTGGACAGGAATCCGTTTGCGGATCCGCACGCGCAAGGGGGCCGCCCGGACGCCGGGCTCACCGGCAAAGGCCTCGAGCACCCGGTGCACGAGATTGCCTTCGCCGGAAAGATCCGGATCGCTGCAGATCACCTCGAGCCAGCCGGCCGGCTCGAACGAAAGTTCGTCGCACAGGTCGAGGTAGGCAAAGGCCGTGTCCAGCTCGTGCATGCCGTCCGCGCGCACGCCGGTAACGCGCAGAAACAGGTTGATCTTCGCCGGTGCTGGCAAAGGACGGGCGGGCAGACCGGGCATCAGTCGCCTGCTCCGATCAGAATGCGGATGCGGGCGCCCGCGGACAGGTCGGTGAGCTCGAGCGTGCGTTGCTCCGGCATCCAGTCGATGCGCATCCGGTGCACGCGGCCCGCAACCGAGCGCGCGCCCTGCCAGCGCGGATGATTTGCGGGTGTCCGCTTGAAGCCCGCCGGGATCCTGCCCGTCAGAATGCCGCCCAGCTCCGCGGGCGGCAGCACGAGCCCCAGGCGTTCGAGCTCACGCGAGGCAACCGCGCGCCAGACGGAACTGCGGTCGTCGCGGATCAGGATGCGGCGCCCGTGCCATCGCACCTCGACGATGCGGCCGCTGGCCGGATGCGTGAACCGGGCCCATCCGGCATTCGGGCCAGCGCTCTGCCAGCGGACGAGAAGCTGCAGTCGGTGGCCGGGCGCAAGCACGAGCATTCGACCCTGCCAGGAAGGGAACGGGCCGATCGCCTCCGTCGCATGCGGGGGCTTATGCGCGCAGGCGGCCGCAAGCACGGCGGCAAGCATGAGCCCGAAGCCTCGGGCGGCGCGGTGTCCGGGCATGCGTGTCAGGCTCATCGTGCGGGGCTCAAACCGTGCCGGAGGCGCTCGCGGATGCGCGCCGGCTCCGGATGCTTCAGCTTCAGCGCCTGTCGCCAGGCCTTGCGGGCCGCGTCCGTATCGCCCTTCCGCCAGAGGATGTCCCCCAGATGTTCGTGCATCACCGGATCGTCTGCGACCCGACTCATGGCCCTGCGCTGGATGGCGAGCGCCTCGTCGAAACGGCCCTGGCAGTAGCGGACCCAGGCGAGCGAGTCCAGATAGTAGCCGTCGTCCGGCTTGAGCTCGAGCGCGCGCCGGATCAGCCGCTCGGCTTCATCCAGCTTGATGCACTGCTCGGCGTAGGCGTAGCCGAGAAAGTTCAGGGCCTCGGCGTTTCGGGGATCGTGGTGGAGCAGGCGCTTCAGCTCCCGTTCGACACCGTCGTATTCCTTGAAATGCTCGTATGCCGCGGCCCTGTTGATGAGCAGGATCGGAGGCAGTTTCGGCAGGGCCAGCGCGGGCTCCGTTTCGGACAGCAGCCGCCGGTATTCCTTCCGGGCCAGACGCACGCCGGACAGAAGCGCGTAGGCTTCGGCCATTCGCGGGCGCATCCGGATGACTTCCGCAAGCCTCCGGGCCGCCCGCGAAAGCCGTCCGGCCGAATAGTCGATGCCCGCAAGCCGGATCTGGGCGTCCGGGTACATCCGGGAATCCTTGCCGATCTCACGGTAGAGCCTGGCCGCTTCCTCCTCGCGTCCCTGGGCCTCGAGGCTTGCGGCGAGATAAAAGCGGTTCGTATCCGTCGGCCGGGAGCGGATCAGCTTGCGGAACACCCGCTCGGCCTCGGCATGATCGCCGTGCTGGAAGTACAAAAGCCCAAGCGCTTCGAGCACGGGTGCCGCCCCGCCGGTGCGCGTGGCGAGGTCCCGGTAAATGAGGATCGCCTCGGCATCACGATGCTGGGATACCAGGAGCCGCCCCAGCCGGTTGGCGACCTCGAGCGCATCGGGATGGCGATCCAGGAAGGCGCGCAGGGCGCGCTCGGCCTCGTCCTCGCGCTTGAGCGCGACGAGCAGATCCACGCGCATGAGCAGGGGGCGCGCATCGTCCGGGTTTTCGCGGGCGGCTTTCTCGAGCAGCGCAAGCGCGGACTTGCTCTGCCCGGTGCGGGCAAGCAGCTCGGCCTCCAGGAGCGCAAGTCGCGCATCCTTGTTGATGCGGCGCGCGCGCCGGATCAGGGCGAGGGCCCGGTCCGTTTCTCCGCGGGCGAGCATGAGCCTTGCCAGTTCGTGCACCGCTTCCGCATGGCCCGGTTCGGCCTCGATGATCTCGCCCAACAGGCGCTCCGCCTGCTCAGGGTTTCCCTCCTTCGCTTCAATCCGGGCCAGCGCAAGCTTGAGCTCGATGCGCGCGGATTTTTCCAGCCGAGGGTTTGCAAGCAGGCGCTCGATCTCCCCCCGCGCACGGACCAGCTGCCCCGTGCCCAGCTCCAGCTCGATCAGCTGGCGGGCGGGCTCGATATCGTCCGGATGACGGCGCACAAGCTCGCCGAGCATTCGCACGGCGAGCTTGTAGTTGCCGTCGGCGATGGCCTGCTGCGCGGCCAGATAGAGGTAGTCGTCGCTGTGTTCGGCAAGCGGCCGGGGCGCGGGCTTCGAAGCGCTTGTTGCCGCATCGGGCGCGCGGCTTGCGCAGGCTGCCAGCAAGGCTGCCAGAACAAGGCAGGCAAGACGGATCATTCGGTTTCGATCCTCACTTCGCGGAACCGTCCCTCCGCATCGAGGCACCAGGCGCGAATGTCGGACATGCGCCCGTTTTCCACCGAGAGAATCGGATAGACGAAGTCTTCCCAGGCGTTTTCCCGATCGGTCGGGGAAGGGCGGGCCGGGCAGTCGGGATGGGAATGATACACGCCCACGATCTCCCTGTCGGTGCCGGCAAGCTCCCGGTCGATGCGCAGAAAGGCCTTCGGGTCGAGCAGGAAGCGGTCGGCGGCGCGCTCACGGTTCAGGTTTTCCACGGCGCGTGCCTCGGTCACGCGCCAGACGTCCGGCTCGGGACGGTCGCCGATGAGCAGTCCGCAGACCTCCAGCGGATAGCCGGCGCATGCGGCCTCGGTCATCGTGGTCAGCGCCTGTCGGCCCAGCATCAGCCGGCCGGTGGCGGGCAGGGACGAAAGCACGTCCCGGTAGGCGTCGGTCTGGAATCGTTCGGGCTCGTTCACCCATCCTCCTCGGGCAAGGCCTTGCGGATGCGCGGCAGCCTAGCTTTTCCGCGTCCGACTGGCCATGCGGTTTGCGGATCGGGCGAAGACGATCTATGTTGAGTCAATCCGGTTCATTGGACGAGGTGCCGAATGCGCGTGGTGTATCGCCGGTTTCTCTGGAGCATGACGTGGGTTGGTGTGATTGCGGGCGGTCCGATCCCGTCGATGGCATCCGAGGATCTGTTCTCGATGAGCATCGAGGAGCTGATGCGGGTTCCCGTCGAGGGGGCCTCGCGCCGGACGCAGGCGTTGTCGGAGGTGCCGGCGGCCGTCACCGTCCTCACGGCCGAGGACATTCGCGTCTCGGGCGCCACCAGCCTTCCCGAACTGCTGCGTTTCGTTCCCGGCATGAACGTCGGCCGCATGGACGGGCATCGCTGGGCGGTCAGCGCGCGCGGCCTTCTGTCCAGCTTTTCGTCCTTTCTGCTCGTGATGGTGGACGGACGCAGCGTGTTCACGCCGCTGTATGGCGGGGTGAACTGGGAGTTTTTGAACCTGATGCCCGAGGACATCGAGCGCATCGAGGTCATCCGCGGCCCCGGAGGCGCGATCTGGGGTGCGAACGCGGTCAACGGGGTGATCAACATCGTGACCCGGGATGCCGCGCAAACCCAGGGATCGCTGGTCGTGGCCGGCGCCGGCCGCGCGGGCGAGCGCGGATTCGTGCGCATCCGCCAGGGCACCGAGGCGGGCGGCACCGCCCTGCGGCTTTCCGTGCAGGGGTTTGAGCGCGACAATGCGAATGCGTTCCGGACCGGGCGGGCGCTTGCTCCGTGGCGGGACGGGCGGGCGACGCTGCGCGCCGATCGTCCGCTGGCTTCCGGCCGCCTGACGCTGGAAGCCTCGGCCTTCCGGGACAGCTTCGGCCATACCGCGCATGTTTCCGTGCCCGCATCCCGGACGCTGGACGATGTGGTCGCAAGCAGCGGGGGCCACGTGCGCGTCCGGTATGCCTCGGATGGCTTCGATCTGCACGCCTGGGCCGATCGGACCGACTACCGCTACGCCCTGCTTGCCGAGCACCGGGACACCTGGAGTCTGGATCTGATCGGCCGCCGGAGGCTGGGGGCGCACGGGCTGCAACTGGGTCTGGGTTTGCGGCAGAGCGCAAGCAGACTCCAGGGAACGCCGACGCTTTATTTCGTCCCGGATGCCGCAACCGATCGCTGGGTCGGCGGATTCGTTCAGGACGAGATCGCCATCGGGCGCGCCCTGTCGCTGACGCTGGGCCTCAAGTTTGAGCGCAACGATTACAGCGGCCTGGAACATGCCCCGAGCGCGCGTCTTCTGTGGCGGGCGGGCGCGGGCATCAACGCCTGGCTGGGCTATTCCCGCGCCTATGTGCCGCCCAAGCAGGCGGATGTCTCCATCCATCACACATTCTTCCAGATGCCGGGATTTCGCATCGCGCTGGAGCCGAATCCGAACCTGGCCACGACCTACCTCGATGCCTGGGAGGCCGGCGCGCGCTGGGCGGGCGGAACGCTCTCGTTCGATGCCAGTCTGTTCCGGCATGACTATCGGGATGTTTCCCAGGTCCAGCAGATCGCTTCGGGTACGGGAATCCGTCTGGTGACGGTCGGAGGACTCAGGCTCCGCAGCCAGGGGCTGGAGCTTTCGGCCCGGTGGCAGCCCGGGCGCCACCTGCGGGCCAGCCTCGGCTATGCCTGGTCCCGCGCCCGTGCCTGGTCGCGGGTGCCTGTTGCGCAGCTTTCCGATTCGCCCGAATGGACCGCGGATGTGCCGCGGAACGTGGTCAGCGGCGCTCTGACCTGGCTGGCCACGGATTTCGAGGCGGGAGTGCAGGCCTATCACGCCGATCGCTACCGGGTGCGCGGGATTCCCTCCCGCGACCGGATCGATCTCCGGCTGGCCTGGCTGCCGGCCGACGGCCTCGAGCTTTCCGGCCGCGTCGAGAATCTGCTCGATCAACGGCATGTGGAGTACCCGCAGCCGGGCGGCGCCACCCAGCCCATCGGCCGCAGCTGGTATTTGCAGGCCCGGTGGACGCACTGAGCGGCCGCACGCGATCGCGTCGACGACTGGCGCTGGTCCTGCTGCCGGCGCTGTTGCTCGTGCCGGTGACGCCCGGTCCGCTGGCGGCGGGCGCCCATGCGCCGGATGAGGTGCGGGCGGCGATGGTCTATCGCCTGCTGCATTTCGTCACCTGGCCCGAGGGTCGTCTCGGGGATGCGATCGAGGTCTGTCTGGATTCGTCCGTGGCGCATCCGTCCCCCTATCTCCGGCTCGATGCCCGCCGGGTCGCCGGCCGCGTCGTTCATGCGCGGGGATGCGAGGGCGACGCCTGTCGCCCCTGCAATGTCCGCCTGACCGAGCGTCCGGTGCCGGATGCGCCCGCCGGGCAGCTGGTGGTCGCGTTGCGGGAGGTGCCGCAAGCGATGCTGTCGCTGATCGAAACGGGCGGCCGGATCGAACTGCGCGGCAATCCGTCGGCCTGGCGGCGGGCGGGACTGAGCATCAGCGCGCGGCTGATGCGCGTCATGCGTCTGGACGGTGGGGGGCGTCCGTGAGCTGGATCGATCGCGTCTCGTTCCGGGCCAAGCTGGTCGCGATGCTCGTCGGGCTGGTCGTATTCGCCGTCGGGCTCACCGCGACGGCCTTCGTGATCTTCCAGTGGCGGGCGATGACGGACGCCGAGCGGAGCAAGCACGAAACCATAGCGCGCCTGACCGCCGAGAACCTGGCGCCGGCCCTGGGCTTCGGCGATGTGGGGGCGGTCCGGGAAACGCTTTCCGTGCTGCTGCGCGAGCCGGACGTGGTGGCGGCCGAGGTTCGGGGACTCGACGGCGGGCTGCTTCAGCGGGTCGGGCGCGGGAGCGTGGCGGCAGCCCCCGTCGAGCCGCTGGAGCTGCCGGTGGCGCTCGGCACCGAGCAGCTGGGCACGCTGAGGTTGATGGTCGATACCCGGCCGCTGGAGCGGGAGCTCCAACGCGAGCTTGCCTGGGTGGCCGGAATCGCGTTCGTGGTGCTGCTTGTCGCCGTGCTGCTAGCCTTCGTCATGCAGGACTACCTGTGCCGGAGCGTGATCGCGCTGCGCGAGGGCATGAAAAGGGTGCGCGAGGACGGCGATCTGTCGGTCCGGATCGAGGCGAGAGGGCAGGACGAACTCGCGGAGCTTGCGCGAGGCTTCAACCAGATGATCGAGCGCCTGCAGACGCATGAGCGGGATCTGGAACGGCTGGTCGAGGATCGCACCCGGCGGATGCGCGAGGAGTTCGATCAGCGCCGGCGCGTCGAACGCAACCTGGAGAAGGTGTTCTGGGCGCTCGACCAGATGGGCGAGGCGGTGCTGCTGATGGATCAGGCCGGGCGCGTCGAATACCTGAACCCTTCGTTTGCCGCGATCACCGGTCATGCGCGCGAAGATCTCGACGGGCATCCGGACCTTCTCGTACGTGCCGGCGTGCTCGACGAGGCGCTGGAGAGCCGGGTGTTCGACTGGCTGCTCGTGCACGACGTCTGGAAGGAGGAACTTCGCTGCCGGCGGGCGGACGGCACGGAATACCCGGCCATCGTCAGCGTGGCAAGGCTTGTGGAGCCGGACGGCGGCATCTCCCGCTACGTCGTCTCGCTCCGGGACATGAGCGAGCACGAAAAGCTCGAAAGCCAGCTCCGGCAGGTGCAGAAGATGGAGGCCGTGGGTGTGCTCGTGGGCGGCATCGCGCACGATTTCAACAACCTGCTGGCCGCGATCTCGGGCTCGTTGGAGCTTGCCCGCCTCGACGTGAACGATCCGGCCAGGATCGAGCGCTGGCTGGAGGATCTCGAGGTGCTGGCGGGCCGGGGGGCGGAGACGATCGCCAAGCTCCTGGCCTTTGCCCGCAAGGACCGGGTCGAGGTGCGCGTGGCGCGGCTCCAGCGGGTGATTGAGGATGTCGCGGGGCTCGTCCGGGTGGGCTATCCGGAATCGGTGCGTTTCGAGGCGAAAACCTGCGGGGAGCCGCTGCTCGCGCGTATGGACGTCAACCAGATCGAGCAGGTGCTGCTCAACCTCATCAACAACGCCGTGGACGCCTGCGAGAAGGTTTCCGAGCCCCGCATCCGGCTGATCCTTGAGCGCGCGCGGCCCGATGCGGCCATGCGCGCAAGACACCCGGGCCTGACGGCCGAGGCGCTGGCCCTGATCCGCGTCATCGACAACGGCTGCGGCATGTCTCCGGAGATCCGGGAGCAGATCTTCGAGCCGTTTTTCACGACCAAGGAGGTCGGCAAGGGAACCGGGCTGGGGCTTTCGATGGCCTATGGCGCGATCGAGCGGCACGGGGGCTTCATCGAGGTGGATTCGGAGCCCGGGCGGGGAAGCGAGTTCCGCATCTACCTGCCGCTGACCGGAGCGGAGGGCGAAGCGGACGAGCCGGCCTCGCGGACGACCGGGCGTTCGGGCCCGCCGAAGGGACGGGGCGAGTTGATCCTGCTGGCCGACGACGAGAAGGTCGTCCGCGATCTGGGACGGCGGATTCTCGAGCATCTGGGCTATCGGGTGATCACGGCGGCCGACGGGGTGGAGGCGGTCCGCCTGTTCCGCGAGCATCGCCAGGCGCTGTCGCTGGCCGTGCTCGATCTGATCATGCCGCGCAAGGGCGGGGCCGCGGCGGCCAGCAAAATGCGGGAGCTTGCGCCGGATTTCCCGGTGCTGTTCGTGACCGGCTACGATCTGGGCGCAACCGCCGCCGAAGTGACCGGCTGGGAGCATGCCGCCGTGCTGGCCAAGCCCTACCGCGTGCACGAGCTCGGACGCCGGATTCGCAGGCTGCTGGCCGGGCGATCCTGAGTTCTCCGCGCTTCTTTCCCGGCGCCCTGGCAGCGGCTAGGCTTGGCCTCGGCGGGTAAGCCCGGGCTTGCCCGTTTTCTGTGTCCGCGTGAAGGACCCAGTCCGCCCCAAGGAGACGTTCGCGCATGCCCCGACGCACCGACATCGAATCCATCCTGATCCTCGGCGCCGGACCCATCGTCATCGGCCAGGCCTGCGAGTTCGACTACTCGGGCGTCCAGGCCTGCAAGGCGCTGAAGGAGGAGGGCTATCGGGTCATTCTGGTGAACTCGAATCCCGCGACGATCATGACCGACCCGGAGTTCGCCGACGCCACCTACATCGAGCCGGTCACCTGGGAGGTGGTGGCGAACATCATCGAGAAGGAGCGGCCCGATGCGATTCTGCCGACGATGGGCGGGCAGACCGCGCTCAACTGCGCGCTCAGTCTGAACAAGCACGGCGTTCTCGAAACATACGGCGTGCGCATGATCGGCGCGCAGCCCGAGGCGATCGACAAGGCCGAGGATCGCGAGCGATTCAAGGAGGCGATGGAGCGGATCGGGCTCGAGATGGCGCGCGGGGGCTTCGCCCATTCGATGGAGGAAGCCCGCACCTACGCGCGCGAGATTGGCTTTCCGCTGATCATCCGGCCGAGCTTCACGCTCGGCGGCACCGGCGGCGGCATCGCCTACAATCCCGAGGAGTTCGAGCAGATCGCCGCGGCCGGACTCGAGGCGAGCCCCACGAACGAGATTCTGGTCGAGGAATCGATCATCGGCTGGAAGGAATACGAGATGGAGGTGATGCGCGACTGCAACGACAACTGCGTCATCATCTGCTCGATCGAAAACCTCGATCCGATGGGGGTGCACACCGGCGATTCGATCACGGTCGCGCCCGCGCTCACGCTCACCGACAAGGAATACCAGCGCATGCGCGATGCCTCGATCGCGATTCTGCGCGAGATCGGGGTCGAAACCGGCGGCTCGAACGTCCAGTTCGCGGTGCATCCGGAAACCGGCCGGATGATCGTCATCGAGATGAACCCGCGCGTTTCCCGTTCCTCGGCGCTGGCCTCGAAGGCCACCGGCTTTCCGATCGCGAAGATCGCGGCGAAGCTCGCCGTCGGATACACCCTGGACGAGATCCGAAACGACATCACCGGCGAGACGTTCGCGGCGTTCGAGCCGACGATCGATTATGTCGTGGTGAAAATGCCGCGTTTTGCCTTCGAGAAGTTTCCGGGGGCTGACGCGCGGCTGACCACGCAGATGAAGTCGGTGGGCGAGGTGATGGCGATCGGCCGCACCTTTGCCGAGAGCCTGGGCAAGGCGATCCGCGGGCTGGAAACCGGCACGCACGGCTTCGATTTCCGCCTGCCCGAGGGCGTGGACGCCGACGCCTTCCTGCAGGAGAAGCTTGCCGTGCCGGGAGCGGAGCGGCTGTGGTGGGTGGCCGAGGCCCTGCGCCTCGGATGGTCCGAATCCCGCGTGGCGGAACTGACCCGCTACGATCCCTGGTTCGTGCGCGAGATCGCCGCGATCGTCCGGCATGAAGAAGAGCTTGCCGGCCGCAGCCTTTCGGAGATTGACGCCGACGACTGGCTTGAGGCCAAGCGCATGGGGCTTTCGGACGCGCGGCTTGCCGAGCTTCTGGGTGCGCGCGAGCACGAGGTGCGCGCGGCCCGGATCCGCGCGGGCGTGCGTCCCGTGTTCAAGCGCGTGGACACCTGCGCGGCCGAGTTCGAGGCGCATACGCCGTATCTGTATTCGACCTACGAGGACGAATGCGAGGCCAGGCCCACGGAGCGGAAGAAAATCATGGTGCTCGGCGGCGGCCCGAACCGGATCGGCCAGGGCATCGAGTTCGACTACTGCTGCGTGCATGCTTCCTTCGCGCTTTCCGAGGACGGTTACGAGACGATCATGGTCAACTGCAATCCGGAGACCGTCTCGACCGATTACGACACCTCCGACCGGCTCTACTTCGAGCCGCTCACCTTCGAGGACGTGATGGCCATCGTCGAAACCGAGAAGCCGGACGGGGTGATCGTCCAGTTCGGCGGCCAGACGCCGCTGAAGCTTGCCGAGCCTCTTGCGAAGGCGGGCGTGCCGATCATTGGCACGAGCCCGGACATGATCGATCTGGCCGAGGATCGCGAGCGCTTCCAGAAGCTGTTGCGCGAGCTGGGCCTGAAGCAGCCGGAGAACGGAACCGCGCGCTCGGTCGAGGAGGCGCTCGAGATCGCGCGGGCAATCGGCTTTCCGCTCGTGGTCCGGCCGTCCTATGTGCTCGGCGGCCGGGCCATGCAGATCGTGCATTCGGAATCCGAGCTTCTGGCCTACATGCGCGAGGCGGTCAGCGTCAGCCACGATCATCCGGTGCTGCTCGACCGTTTCCTGGACCGCGCGATCGAGCTCGACGTCGATGCGCTGGCCGATGGCGAGCGCGTCGTCGTCGCCGGCATCATGGAGCACATCGAACAGGCTGGCGTGCATTCGGGCGATTCCGCCTGCTGCCTGCCGCCGCATTCGATTCCGGAGCGCGTTGTCGAGGAGGTGCGCCGCCAGACCGAAAAACTCGGGCTGGCGCTTCAGGTGCGGGGGCTTTTGAACATCCAGTTCGCGCTTCAGGGCGACGACCTCTACGTGCTCGAGGTCAACCCCCGGGCCAGCCGGACCGTGCCGTTCGTGTCCAAGGCGGTCGGGGTGCCGCTGGCGAAGGTGGCTGCCCGCATCATGGCCGGTGCAAGCCTCGATCGGCTCGGGATCCGCGAGATCGCGCAGCCTGCGCGATACCGGGCGGTCAAGGAGGCGGTGTTCCCGTTCGTGAAGTTCCGCGGCGTGGATCCGCTGCTTTCGCCCGAGATGAAGTCCACCGGCGAGGTGATGGGGCTGGCCGCCGATTTTCCGACCGCGTTTGCGAAGGCGCAGCTGGGCGCGGGGCAGTCGCTGCCGAAGGAGGGCTGCGCGTTCATTTCCGTGCGGGATGCGGACAAGCCGCAGGCCGTCGTGCTTGCGCGAATGCTTGCGGATGCGGGGTTTGCGCTGATGGCGACGGGAGGCACCGCCGCGGCCCTTGGCGAGGCCGGGCTTCCGGTGACGACGGTGCCGAAGGTGACCGAAGGGGTCCGCCCGCACATCGTGGACCGGCTGCTGGCCGGCGAGGTGGACCTGATCGTGAACACGACCGAGGGCGCGCAGGCGATCCGCGATTCCAAGTCGATCCGGCAGGCGGCGCTCGATCAGGGCATCGTCTATTTCACGACGATGGCCGGAGGGCTAGCGGCCGCCGAGGCCATCGCGAAGGCCGCCGATGTCACCGAGGTGACGAGCCTGCAGGAATATCACGGGGGACGGTGAACATGGAACGGGTGCCGATGACGAAACAGGGCGCGGAAGCGCTCCGGCGCGAGCTGGAATATCTGAAGGGGGAAAAGCGGCGGGCCATCATCGCCGCGATCGAGGAGGCGCGCGCGCACGGGGACCTCTCCGAGAACGCCGAGTACCACGCGGCCAAGGAGGAGCAGGGGCTGAACGAAGCGCGCATCAAGTATCTGGAGGACCGGCTGGCGCGCGCGCACATCATCGATCCCGCGACGATCGATGCGGACCGGGTGGTCTTCGGTGCGACCGTCGATCTGATCGACCTGGACGAGGGCACCGAGGTGACCTACCAGATCGTCGGGGTGGACGAGGCCGACATCGAGGCCGGCAAGGTGTCGATCACCTCGCCGATCGCGCGCGCGCTGATCGGCAGGGAGGAGGGGGACGTCGTCACCGTCGATGCGCCGGGCGGAAGGCGCGAATACGAGATCCAGGCCATCCGCTACGAATAGATGAGGTCCGTTGAGCCCCGCTGCATCCGCATCGGCGCGCTGCGCCTGCTGCTGGCGCTGATCGCGGGCCTGCTCGTCGTTTCCGGCTACGTCGTCGCGCCGGTTCTGTTCCGGCACGCGGATCCCGTCGAGGCCGGAAGACTTGCCGGGCATGTGTTTGCGCTTGTTCATCCCGGCGTGCTGCTGCTCGCGCTGGCCGTGGGCGCGTTCTGGCTGCGGATGCGGGCGGACGAACGCATCGGCTGGCTGCGCTGGACGATGCTGGGAGTCGTGGTCGCGGCGATGGCGGTCGAATGGGCTTGGCTGTCGCCGACGATCGCCCAGATCAAGGACGCCGCGGGTCCGATCGACCGCCTGCCCGAGCACGATCCGATGCGCGCCCGCTTTGCGCTTGCGCACGCAATGGGCAGTCTCGCCCATCTTCTGGCCACGCTCGCCGGTCTGGTCCTCGTCGTGATCGGGCCCGTCGGGCGCCGGGAGGGCGGATGAAGCCGTTCCGGGACTGGCTTGCGCGCATGCTCGCCGATACCGAGCTGACCATTCTGCTTGCCTCATTGCTCGTCATCTTCGTTCTGATCGTGTTTTTCGGGCCGATGCTGGCGCCGGTGCTGGTCGCGGTCGCGCTCGCCTATGTGCTCGACGGCGTCGTCGAGCTCCTGGAGCGCTGCCGAATGCCGAGATGGCTGGCGATTGCGCTGGCGGGACTCGGCGCGATCGCGCTGGTGCTGTTTCTGCTTCTGTCGGTGCTGCCCCTGCTCAGCGAACAGATCGGACGGCTGGTCTCCGAGGTGCCGCAGTACGTCGTCCGGCTCCGCGACGAGCTGCACGGGATCCAGGCCCGGCATGCCGAGTGGATCAATCCCAGCCTGATCCAGGACATGATCGCCAAGCTTGCCGCGCAGGTCCAGGAATGGGGCGGGCGCCTGGTTTCGTTTTCGATCGCCTCGATTCCCGATCTGATCACGCTGCTCGTCTACGCCGTGCTCGTGCCGGTGCTCGTGTTCTTTCTGCTCAAGGACAAGCATGCGCTTCTTCTCTGGGGACGCCAGTTCCTGCCCCGTCGCCGGCATCTGATCGAGCGCGTCTGGCGCGAGCTCGACGTGCAGATCGGCAACTACATTCGCGGCAAGTTCTGGGAGGCGGTCATCGTCGGCGTGGTGATGTGGCTCGTGTTCTGGTGGATGGGCCACGAGTATGCGCTGCTTCTGGGCATGCTGACCGGCGTTTCCGTCTGGGTGCCGTTCGTCGGCGCGGCGGTGGTGACGATTCCGGTCGCGCTTCTGTCGTTCTTCCAGTGGGGCATGGACGAGATGACGCTCTACAGCCTGATCGCCTATACCGTCGTGCAGGCTCTGGACGGCAATCTGCTCGTGCCCTGGCTGTTTTCCGAGATGGTGGACCTGCACCCGATCGCCATCATCGTCGCGGTGCTCTTTTTCGGGAGCATCTGGGGCATCGTCGGAGTGATCGTTGCCATTCCGATGGCGGCGCTCGTCAAAAGCGTGCTGACGATCATCACCGAACGCCACGCCGATCGAGGGCCGATTGACACTCCCCCGGCGCCCTCGCAGGCTGCGCCGGGCGAAAATCCCGGCCATTGCGAAGACTGAGGCACGGAGCATGATGCGATGAACGACAAGGCAAACCCGAATCAGGACGCGATTCCGAGGACCGAGATCGAGGAAATCCGGCGCGACATGCGCGCGGCCGAAATGCTGGCCTGGGCCCAGCGCCATCAGCAGCAGCTGATCGCCGCGGGCGTGGCGCTCGCGCTTGGGCTTGCCGGCCTCGGGCTGTGGCTCGAACACCGGAAGACCCAGCGGGAATCGGCGGCGATGCTCTACCAGCAGGCGCTGGCCGAGAAGGACGAGGCGAAGAAACGCACGCTGCTTGAGCGTCTGAGCCAGGAATTCGGGGATGCGGCCTACGGCGCGATGGCCGAGATGCAGCTTGCCGCCGTCGACCGCGAACATGCCGCGGAGCACCTCAAGCGCGTGGTCGAGCATCCCGAGGCGATGCAGGAGTGGGTCTGGCAGGCGCGGCTGGATCTGGCCCGGATCGCGCTTGCCCGCAGCGACCGGGCGGCTGCCGCGCGCTGGCTTCAGGAGCCGGTGGGGCCGGCGTTCCGCCAGCTTCGCCATTATCTGCTCGCGCAGGCCTCCGAAAGCCGGGATGAGCGGCTTGAGCATCTGAACAAGGCGCTGGCCGCCGATTCGCACGACGAGGAGCTGAAGGCGCGCATCGAGCGCGAGCTCGCCGCGCTCCAGCATCGCGGGGACAAGTCGTCCTGATGCCCGCGCAGCGGCCCGCCGGCATCGGCCGCCTTGCCCGGCTCGCCGTTCTGAGCGGTCTGATCCTTGCCGCCTGCCATTCGGCGCCGAAATCGGCGGATGCGCCGGAAAACTCGCCTGCTTCCGGGCCGGCCGTTCGATGGGCGGCCGATCTGGACCAGCGCCCGCCGAAAAGCCCCGAAGCCTTCAGTCAGCCTGTTGTGATCCGCCGCGGCGGCGGCTGGCGGGTCGTGGCCGGAGGGATGGACGCGCGGCTGCACGTGCTGGACGCGGCCGGCCGGGAAATCCGCCGGATCGCGCTCGATGCCCCCGTGCGCTCCGGCGCCGTCGAGCTTGCCGGCGGCCTCGTCGTCGTTGCCGATACCGACGGCGGCGTTTACGGCATTGATCCGGACCGGGGGCGGATTCTCTGGAAGGCCCAGGTCGGTTCGATGGTGACCTCGACCCCGGTGCGGCTCGGCGACGGCTTCGTGATCCAGACCGTCGACAACCGGCTCTACCGGTTCACGGCCAGGGGCGAGCAGGTCTGGGCTCATACCGGGGCGCTCGGGGGGCTCGCGATGCTGCGCACGCCCTCGCCGCTCGTGCACGGGGACACGGTCGTGGCCGTGTTCACGAACGGGGACGTCGTCGCGCTCAAGGCCGGAAGCGGCATCCTGCTCTGGAAGCATCAGCTCCTGCTTGATACCGAGGCGGCCGTGCTCAGCGAGCTGAAGGTGCCGACCGCCCAGCCCGTCTGGGTGGAGGCGGACGGCGAGGACCGCATCGTCGTGCCCGTGTTTCAGGGCGAGCTGAACTGGCTTTCGGCCCGGGACGGCAGCCTCATCAAGACCCGGCGGCTTTCGGTGCCGTGCACGCCGCTGCTTGAGGGCGATGTGCTCTATGCCGCGACGAGCGACGGCCGGCTGCTTGCGCTCGATGCCCGGGAAGGCGAAACGCGCTGGGCGAAAAAGCTGGGCGCGGGCTCTCTGTGCGGACCGGCCGACGCGGGTTCCGCGCTGGTCGTGGCCGCATCCGACGGGCGCGTGTTCGCCGTCTCGCGCGAAGGCGCGGTGCGCGGCGTGTTGCATCTTCCGGGCCGGCTGCACCGGGCGCCGGTGCCCGCGCCTGGCGGGGTGCTCGTCCGGGCCGCCGACGGCATCGTTCGCCTGATCAAGCCCTGATCCGCGATGCGCTCCGGGGGACCGCTGCCGGTTGTGGCCATCGTCGGCCGTCCGAACGTCGGCAAGTCCACGCTGTTCAACCGTCTCGTCGGCAGCCGCAAGGCGATCGTCGGCGACCGGCCGGGCGTGACCGTCGACCGGCTGGAGAGCGAATGCAGGATCGGCGCACGGCGCGTGACCCTCGTGGACACCGGCGGCATCGCGGCCGCGGCGCACGATGTCATGCAGCCGGCGATCGAGGCGCAGGTCGAGGCTGCGCTTGCCGTGGCCGATCTCGTTCTGTTCGCGGTCGATGCGCGGGCGGGGCTTACCCCCGCCGATCAGGCGATCGCCGACCGGCTCCGGCGCCAGCGGCTTCCCGTACTCGTCGTTGCCACGAAAGCCGAGAATCCGGATCTGGCCCTGGAGTTTCACGCCCTGGGTCTGGGCGAGCCGTTGCCCGTTTCGGCACTGCACGGCCAGGGCATCCGCAGGCTGATCGGCGCGATCGAGGCGGCCGTGCCCGAGCCCGGGGCGGAGCCGGAGGCGGAAGTCGAGGAGCTTGCCCGCATCGCCGTGATCGGCCGGCCGAACGTCGGCAAGTCCACGCTGATCAACGCGTGGCTGGGCGAGGAGCGGATGGTGACCAGCCCCGTGGCCGGGACGACGCGCGACTCGATCGACACCCCGCTTGCCTACGGGGACGGCTGGATCCGGCTCGTCGATACGGCCGGGTTGCGGCGCCGATCCCGTGTTGAGGACGAGATCGAGATCGTGGCCCGGATCAAGGCGGTGCAGGCCTGCCGGCGCGCCGATGCGGCGGTGATGGTGCTGGACGGGACCGAGAGCATCGTCGAGCAGGATCTGCGGCTGATGGGGCTGGCGCTCGAGGAAGGCTGCGCGCTGATCGTCGCGGTGAACAAGACGGACCTGCTCGATCGCGAGGCGAAGGCGCGGATGCTCGAACGCCTCGATTTCCGGATGCGGGGGCTTTCGGACGTGCCGGTCTTCCAGATTTCCGCGCGCAGCGGCAGGGGGACGGCGCGGCTTCTCGACGAAGCGGTTGCGGCCGCCCGCCGCAATCATGTCCGGATTCCGACCGGCGAGCTCAACCGCTGGCTGCAGCACGTCCAGAGCCGGCAGCATCACCCGAGCGACGATGGAGCTCCGGTGCGGATGAAGTACGCCACCCAGATCGACACCGCGCCTCCGACGATCAAGGTCTTCTGCAACCGGCCGCAGGCGGTCCGGGCAAGCTACCGCCGCTATCTTGAGCATGCGCTGCGCGCAGCCTACGATCTGCAGGGTGTGCCGATCCGGTTTCAGTTCGCGGCGGGGGAAAACCCGTATGAGTCCGCAGGCGGAAAACGCGCGGGCAGGGCCCGGCGCAGGAAACGCTGATGCACAGCTTTGAGGAAACGCGCGAGCTCGCCTGCTCGGCCGAGACGATGTTCGATGTCGTGATGGACATCGACGCCTACGCCGACTTTCTCCCCTGGGTGGCCGATTCGCGCGTTCTCGAGCGCTCGGAAGGGGAGCTCACCGCGGAACTGGTCGCGGAACTGGCCGGCACCCGGCATCCGTTCCGGACCGTGGACCGCTTCATCCGGCCGAAGCTGGTCGAGATCCGTCTGCTCGAGGGGCCGTTCCGCTTTCTTGAAAGCCTCTGGACCTTCGAGGCGCTCGATGCCCGCCGCTGCCGGGTGCATTTCTCCATCGAGTTCGCCTTCCGCAGCGCGATGCTCGATCTGGTCGCAAGCCCGCTGTTTGCGACCGCCTGCCGTTCGATGGTGCACGCGTTCGAGAAGCGTGCCGTTCAGCTGGAGGCAACGCGGTGAAGGTTGCGGTCGTCTACGCGCTCCCGCACGAGCAGGATTACGTGGAGCTTGAGGTTCCCCAGGGGGCGACCGTGCTTGATGCGGTTCATCTGAGCGGGATCCTCGAGCGGCATCCCGAGATCGATCTTTCCGTCAACCGGCTCGGCATCTACGCCAAGCTCGTGAAGCCCGACCAGCCGCTGAACGAGGGCGACCGGGTCGAAATCTACCGGCCGCTGCAAAAGCGCGCGCGCGATCCCCATGCCGTGGACGAGAAAAAAGCGCGCATCCGCGCCCGGAAGCAGGCGAGGGCGGCCGGAAGTTCCGCTCCGAAGTCCGACAAGTAAAAAATCAGCATTTGAGAATATACGAAAGAGCTTGAATATCGCCCGCCCGGGCCCTATAAACGACGCACCCGGCCTTGGGCCGGGACTTCCGGGCAAGGAGTGAGTCATGGCCGATACGATCGAGATTCCCTGCGCATCCTGCGGCGCAATCAACCGGGTGCCGCGCGATCATCTTACGCCGGAAAAGGCCGATGCCGTCCGCTGCGGCAAGTGCCAGGGGCAGGTGCTGCCGTCCGAGCCGGTGAAGGCGGGGGAGTCGGACTTTCGCGACCAGGTCGAGCGCTATCCGCTGCCGGTGCTCGTGGATTTCTGGGCGCCGTGGTGCGGCCCCTGCCGGATGGTGGCGCCGGTGCTGGATGAGCTTGCGCGCGAAATGCGGGGGCGGCTGAAGATCGTCAAGGTGAACGTGGACGAAAATCCGGGCCTTGCCGCCCGCCACGGCATCCGCTCGATTCCGACGCTGATGCTGTTCCGCGGCCCGATTCTGGCCGATCAGCTGATGGGGGCGCTGCCGAAGGCGCAGCTTGTGCAGTGGCTCGATCAGCGGATCTGAGCTAGAGCGGGCGCCGCTGGTCCGGCAGGATGGGCACGGCGTCGGTGAGCTCGCGCAGCAGGTCCGGGTTCCCGGTCGCCGCCCAGGTTTCGAACGCGGCCATCAGGTTCAGCTCGCGTTCCTCGCTGCGCATCGCCTGAAGCACGTTCACGAGCCCAGGAAACCAGCGGCAGAGCTCGGCGAACAGTTCTCCGCCGCTGCCGGCCGCGGCAAGCCGCGCGTAGGCCGTGCGTCCGATGCGGATGAAGTAGCCCACGCTCACGTGTCGCCGCTGCGCCTGCTCGGGGAACAGGCCGGCCAGCATCAGGCAGGCGTCTCCGGTGTCGCGCAGCGACGGCTCGCCGTGGACCCGGCCGGCGAGAAGCCGGGGCGCAAGCCGCTGGTAGAGCGCCTGCGCCGCCTCGGTGCCCAGATGGCGAAGCAGCGTCAGCACGAGGTAGCCCTCGACCATGTCCGGAAGCCGCACCCGGCTGCGCCGTTGTGCGCGCGACACCAGCTCGTGGAACAGGGCCTCGCCCCGTCCGTGCCGGATCATCGGTTCGGGATCTCCGCGCTCCATGCCGGAATATATCGGCAAAAACGCGCCCGGGTTCAAGCCCGGACCGTTTCAGGGATTTACGGCGTGTAGCCCAGGTTGGGCGCAAGCCACTTTTCGGCCTCCTCGACCGTCCAGCCCTTGCGCTCGGCGTAATCGGCGACCTGATCGCGGTTGATCGGGCCGACCGTGAAATAGAAGGACTCCGGGTGCGCGAAATACAGGCCGGAAACGCTCGATGCCGGATGCATCGCGAACGAGTCGGTGAGCCGGATGCCCGTTTTGTTCTCGACGTCGAGCAGCGACCAGATCGTCGCTTTCTCCGTGTGGTCGGGGCAGGCGGGGTAGCCGGCGGCCGGACGAATGCCCTGGTAGCGCTCGCGGATCAGATCTTCGGCCGTGAGCCTCTCGTCCGGCGCATAGCCCCAGTAGTGCCGCCGCACGCGCGCGTGCAGCCACTCGGCCAGCGCCTCGGCCAGCCGGTCGGCCAGCACCTTGACCATGATCGCATGGTAGTCGTCGTGCTGTTTTTCGAAGCGCGCGGCATGCTCCTCGGCGCCGAAGATCCCGACCGCGAACGCGCCGATGTGGTCGGTGCGGTCGCGGGCGATGAAATCGGCCAGGCACAGGTTGGCGCGCGCATCCTTCTTGTCCTGCTGCTGGCGCAGGAAATGCAGCCGGGCGAGCTCCCGCTCCGGATCGTCGGGGGCAAGCACGTGCACGTCGTCGCGCTCGTCCGCGCGGGCCGGGAACAGCCCCAGCACCGCGCGGGGCTCGAGCCACCCTTCGGCGATCATCCGCTCCAGAAGCCGGCGGCCCTCGTCGAACAGCTTGCGCGCCTCCTCGCCGCGTTCGGGGTCGTCGAGAATGCGCGGATAGGCGCCCTTGAGCTCCCAGGCGGTGAAAAACGGCGACCAGTCGATGTATTCGGCGATTTCCTCAAGCGCGATGTTGTCCACCGTAAAGGCTCCGGGATGCTTCGGCGCGGGCGCGATGCCCTGCGGGTCGATCACGAGCCTGCGCCGGCGCGCCTCATCCAGGCTCAGCCATTCGGTGGCGCGCTGCCGGCCGGCATGGCGCTCGGCCAGCCGCGCGTATTCGTCGCGGAGCCCGGCCACGAACGCCTCGCGCATCGAATCGGACACGAGGTTCTGGGCCACGCCGACCGCCCGCGACGCGTCCTTGACCCAGACGACCGGATGCTCGTACTCCGGCGCGATCTTCACCGCCGTATGCGCCTTGCTCGTGGTGGCGCCGCCGACCATCAGCGGAATCGTGAAGCCCTGGCGCTGCATCTCCCGGGCCACGTGCACCATCTCGTCCAGGCTCGGCGTGATCAGGCCGGAAAGCCCGATGATGTCCACCCGATGCTTTTTCGCCTCGTCGAGGATCGTCTGCGCCGGCACCATCACGCCGAGGTCGATGACCTCGAAGTTGTTGCAGGCGAGCACGACGCCGACGATGTTCTTGCCGATGTCGTGCACGTCGCCCTTGACCGTGGCCATCAGCACCTTGCCCTGGCTGCCCGAGTCGCCTTCCTGCTTCTCGGCCTCGATGTAGGGCAGCAGCACGGCGACCGCCTTTTTCATCACGCGCGCGGATTTCACGACCTGCGGTAGGAACATCTTGCCCGCGCCGAACAGATCGCCCACCACGTTCATGCCCGCCATCAGCGGCCCTTCGATGACCTCGATCGGCCGCGCGTAGTTCCTGCGGGCCTCCTCGACGTCTTCCTCGACAAAGGCGTCGATGCCCTTGACCAGCGCATGCTCCAGCCGCTTTTCCACCGGCCAGGAGCGCCATTCGAGGTCTTCCTTCTTCGCCTGCTGGCCTTCGCCGCGGTATTTCTCGGCGATCTCCAGCAGCCGCTCGGTCGCGTCCGGCCGGCGGTTGAGCACCACGTCCTCGACGCGCTCGCGCAGTTCCTCCGGCAGCTCGTCGTAGACCGCAAGCTGTCCGGCGTTGACGATGCCCATGTCCATGCCGGCCCGGATCGCGTGGTAGAGAAACACCGAGTGGATCGCCTCACGCACCGGATTGTTGCCGCGGAAGCTGAACGAGACGTTCGACACGCCTCCGGAAACGAGCGCATGCGGCAGGTTCCGCTTGATCCAGCGCGTGGCCTCGATGAAGTCCACCGCGTAGTTGTTGTGCTCCTCGATGCCGGTGGCGATCGCGAAGATGTTCGGATCGAAGATGATGTCCTGGGGCGGGAATCCGAGCTCGTCCACGAGGATCCGGTAGCTGCGTTCGCAGATCTCGATCTTGCGCTCCAAGGTGTCCGCCTGGCCCTGTTCGTCGAAGGCCATCACGACCACGGCCGCGCCCAGGTCCATGAGCCTGCGCGCATGCTCGCGGAAGGGCTCCTCGCCTTCCTTCAGCGAGATCGAGTTGACGATGCCCTTGCCCTGGATGCACTTGAGCCCCGCCTCGATGATCTCCCATTTCGAGGAATCGATCATGATCGGCACCCGGGCGATGTCCGGCTCGCCCGCGATCAGGTTCAGAAACCGGGTCATCGCCGCCACGCCGTCGAGCATCGCCTCGTCCATGTTCACGTCGATGATCTGGGCGCCGTTCTCGACCTGTTCGCGGCAGATCTCGAGCGCGGTCGCGTAATCGCCCTCGAGGATCAGCCGCTTGAACTTCGCCGATCCGGTCACGTTCGCCCGTTCGCCCACGTTGACGAACAGCGAATCCTCGCCGATGTGCAGCGGCTCGAGCCCCGCAAGCCGGGTGACGACCGGAAGCCGGGGCGGCGTGCGCGGCGCATGCTTTTTCACCGCTTCGGCGATCGCGCGGATGTGGTCCGGCGTCGTGCCGCAGCAGCCTCCGACGATGTTCACCAGCCCCGCCTCGGCCCAGCGCCCGATCTCCTCGGCCATCTGTTCCGGCGTTTCGTCGTAGCCGCCGAAGGCGTTCGGAAGCCCCGCGTTCGGATGCGCCGAAATCAGGCATTCCGCGGTTTCGGCGAGCTCCTCGATGTGCGCGCGCAACTCCTTCGGGCCCAGCGCGCAGTTCAGGCCGATCGAAAACGGCGGGGCATGCATCAGCGAGTCGTAGAACGCGGTCGGGGTCTGGCCGGAGAGCGTGCGCCCGGAGGCGTCGGTGATCGTGCCCGAGATCATCACCGGCAGGCGCTCGCCGCGCTCCTCAAAGAGCCTGCGCACGGCATACACGGCCGCCTTCGCGTTCAGCGTGTCGAACACGGTTTCGATCAGCAGCAGGTCGGCGCCGCCCTCCACGAGCGCGCGCGCGGCCTCCAGATAGGTGTCGGCGAGCTCGTCGAAATGCACGTTGCGGTAGCCGGGATCGTTGACGTCCGGGCTGATCGACGCGGTCCGGCTGGTCGGGCCCAGTACACCGGCGACGAAGCGCGGCCTGCCGTCGCGAGCGGCGGCCGCATCGGCGGCTTCGCGCGCAAGGCGCGCGCCCGCCCGGTTCAGCTCGGCCACCAGCGATTCCATCCCGTAGTCGGAAAGCGAGATCGCGTTCGCGTTGAAGGTGTTCGTCTCGATGATGTCCGCGCCCGCCTCGAGGTAGGCCTCGTGGATGCCGCGGATGATCTCGGGCCGGGTGAGCGTGAGCAGGTCGTTGTTGCCCTTCAGCTCCCCGTCCCAGCCGGCGAAGCGCTTGCCACGGTAGTCGTCCTCGGTGAGGTTGTGGCGCTGGATCATCGTGCCCATGGCGCCGTCCAGAATCAGGATGCGCTCGCGGGCAAGAGTGCGCAGGGTGTCGAAGATGGAAGATTCGGGCAGATCGTGCATGGGTGTTCCGTTCGTTTTTGCGGCGCAGCCTAGCATGCGGGCTTCCTGCTTCCCAACCGCGCCCGAGGCTTGCCGGGCATGAGCGCCTCCGGCTTCGATCGCCGCCGCTTTCATCGGGACTGCGTGCTCATCGGGATTCTGGTGTTTTCCTTCTGGGCCACGCTTGTCTGGAGCCTTGATCAGAGCGAGAAGCGGGAGCGGGAGCGCGTGCTCCGGCTGGAGATCGCGCATCACCTCGAGCTGTTCGGTCAGCGGCTGAACGAGGAGCTGGAGCGGGCGGCGGGGTTCCTGCTGATGTTCGCCTCGCGACCGGATGTCGTGCGGAATCTTGCGCCGGACGAGGCGGGGCTGATGCCCGCGCTCGAGGGCCTGGGCGCGGCCGGCCTCGAGCTTCGGCTCGTCGATGCCTCGGGGCTGGTGCGCGCGCGCTGGCAGCGGGGACGCGCGGGCTGGCGGCGCCTGGCAACGGATGCGCCCGAGCCTGCCGGCGCCTGTTTTTCCCCGAGCGCGAAGCTCGATGCGGGACGCTGGCATCTGGCTCCGCTGTGGTCGGCGGCATCGCGGAGGCTTCCCGAGGGCTGGCCGGAGGCGCTGCCGCTTGTGCGGCTGGGCGCGCCGGTGCGCGATGCTTCCGGAACGCTTGCCGGAGTTGCGGTGCTCGTGCTTCGGCTTTCCCCGCTGCTTTTGTTCGACTCGGCCACGCCGGTGCCCGGACTTCGCTGGGGGATCCGGCCCGATCGGGCGCATGTGTTCGTCGTTCGAGGGGATGCCCCCGGGGTTTTCGATGCCTGGCCGGCCGATCTTGCCGCCGCCCCGGTGCGTGCCGCCACCAAGCTGCGCCTCGATCGGCCCGGCCGCGATCTGGCTGCCGGCATGGAGCCCGTCTGGGAGTTCGTCGGCTGGCTGCCGCCCGAGGCGCTTGCGTCGCGACTTGCCTCCGAGCGCCGGCAGAGCTGGACGCTGCTCGTTGTCGGCACGCTGCTGATCGGGCCCTCGATCTTTTTCTGGCGGCGCAACATCGAACGCCGCCGGATGGCGCAGCTTTCGCTTGCCGAGACGAACGAGCGGCTGTCGTTTCTGCTCGATCAGGCACCGGTGCTGCTCTACCGCGGCAGGATCCGTGAGGGAATGCCCCTGCCCGAGGAGTTTCACGGCCGTCATCCGCGCTGGACACCCCGGCGCCATCCCGATCCGGAAGGCTGGTGGGATGCGCGGATTCATCCCGAGGATCGAGAGAAAGTGCGCGCGCATCTCGAGGCAACCCTCGCCGAAGGCGGGCGCGAGTTCGTGCACCGCTTCCGGATGGATGCGGGCAGCCACTGGCGCTGGATCGAGGAGCACATCCGCTTCGATCCCGAAGGCGAACGTTGCTACGGCTGCCTGATCGACATCGACGAGATCCGCCGCGCCGAGGCCCGGCTCGCCGAGATGCGCGACGAGCTCGGCCGGAACCTGATCCGGCTTCAGGCCGCGCACGACCGGCTGCGCGCCGACCTCCAGCGGTGGCTGCACGACGATCTGGGGCAGGGCCTGAGCGCGATTCGCAACATCGCCGAGGCGCTGGCCGAGCGCCTTCCCGAGGGCGATGCGGCGCGCGCGCGGCTGAACACCGTGCGCGAGGCGGCCGACGCGATGCTTTCCGGCGTCCGGCGCAGGCTGCAGGCGCTCAAAGCCCCGGACGGCGACCGCGATGCGATCCCGGCGCTGCGCGGGCGCCTCGAGCGGTGGGCGGAGGCCAACGGCGTGGCGTTTTCCTGGAGCGAACAAAAACGGACCGACGCCTCGCTTGCCGCAAGGCTTGCGCCGGCGCTCGATGCGCTGCTTGCGGCGCTGGGCGGCGTGGACGGGGTGCGCCTGCTTTCCGCAACGTTCAATGGCGGCCGGCTAATGCTCGAGCTGACCGGCGCGGACGCCGACGATGCCCGGTTGCGCCGGGCGTTTGCGCTGCTAGCCGCATACAACCGTGCGCTTGGGCCGGACGGGGGCATCGAGCTCGTCTGCCACGCAGGCGGCGAGGCTTGAATCCGGTGCGCCCTCGGGGAATCGTTGCGCGATGATGCGGGCGCCGGAAACGGAAGGAGTAAAGCGCGTGCTGATCGTGGACGATCATGAACTCGTGCGCGCCGCGTTCCGGGTGATGATCGAGCGAATGCCGGGCTTTTCGGTGGCCGGGGAGGCGGGCACGGTGTCCTGGGCGCTCGATTGCGCGCGCAAGCTCAAGCCGGATCTCGTGCTGCTCGATCTGCATCTGCCCGGCCCGGGCGGCCTCGAACTGCTGCGGAGGCTGCGCGCGGAGCTGCCGGAGCTTCGCGTGCTCGTGGTGACGATGTTCGACGATGCGGCGCATCTTTCGCGCGCGCTTGCAGCCGGGGCGCACGGCTATCTGACCAAGGACGCGCCGCCTGCGCTGCTGCGCGCGGCCCTGGAGGCGGTGGCCGCCGGGAAGCGCTTCATTGAGCCTCGGCTTGCGGACGGGGCGGCGGCCGGAGCGGATGCGCTCGCCCGGCTCACGCCGCGCGAGTTCGAGGTCTTCGAGCTGCTGGCGGGCGGCAAGAGCGTGCCCGAGGTGGCCCGGACGCTGCATCTGAGCCCGAAGACGGTCTACGTGCATCGCAGTCAGGTGCTGGCCAAGCTGGGCGTGGACAACGAGGCGCAGCTTGCGCGGCTTGCCCTGCAACTGGGGCTGTTGCCCGAATCGCAGCCCGACCGGGAACCGACGGGGTAGCCCGAGCGGATTTCGGAATTTTTCCTATATGACCCGATCCGCCGTCGGTTTATTGTCCCCCTTATGCCTCGATTTTCCCCGAGCGCGGCGGCCTTTCGCCGCACCGCACTGCTGCTTGGCGCCCTGCTGCTTGCCGAGGCGGTCCTGCTGGCGCTGTGGCTGGCTACGGGGCATGCCCTGCCTGAGCCTTCCGAAAGCCTGTGGCTGCTTGCGGGCGCCGTGGTTGCGGCGGCGCTTGCCCATGCGCTGGTGCTTGGCCCGGCCTTCCGGGAGGAGGCCCGCAACCGGGTGTTCCGCATCGCCGCCGACCATATCGAGGAAGGCATCGTCATCGCCCGGGAGGCCGAGCCCGGGCGCTACCGGATCGAGGAGGTGAATCCGGCGTTTTCGCGCATCACCGGCTACCGGCCCGACGAGGTGCGCGGCCGGGATCCCCGGTTTCTCGTCGGCAAGGAGACTGATCCCGCGCAGTCGGCCGCGCTCAGGGAGGCGCTTGCCGAGGGCCGTTCGGTGCGGATGCTGCGGCGCAACCACCGCAAGGACGGCACGCCGTTCTGGAACGATCTTTCGATCCGCCCGGTGCGGGACGACGAGGGGCGGATCGCGATCTGGGTGGGCATCGTCCGGGACGTGACGGCCGAGGTCGAGGCCAAGGAGGCCGAGCGCCGGCTGCGCAAGGCGGTCGAGCAGGCGGACGAGGCGATCGCGATCTTCGAGCACGACGGCACCGTGCGCTTTGCGAACCACAGCTTCTGCCTGCGCATCGGCGTGGACTGCCCGCGCATCGACCGGCTGGTCCGCAAGGGCGTGGCGCCGGACTGCGACAGCGTGAACGGCGTCTGCGATACGCTGAAACTGGACGTCTGGCGGCTCTGGGAGGCCGATCCCGAGGCAAGGGACGAGGCCCGGAAGCGCCTCGAGCGCCATCTGCCCTGGAGCGGCCGGCACCGGATGCGGGGGCTGGACGGGCGCGAGTTCGAGGCGCTGAGCACGGTTTCCTGCATCGGCCAAGGCGAGGCCTGCGAGGGCTTCGTGATCGTCACCCGCGACATCACCGAGATGGTCGAGCTCGAGGCGCAGCTTAGGCATGCCCAGAAGATGGAGGCGGTCGGCACGCTCGCGGCCGGCATCGCCCACGATTTCAACAACCTGCTTGCGGGCGTGCTGGGCAACCTCTATCTCGTGCGTACGAAGCTCGTTCAGGACGAGGGCGTGCGCAGCCGCATCGCGGACATCGAAAAACAGGGCTACCGGGCCGCCGAGATGATCCGCCAGATGCTCCGCTTTGCGCGCAAGGAGTCGGCCGAGATCGAGCGCTTCGCGCTGGTGCCGTTCGTGCGCGAGGTCGTGAAGTTCGCGCGGGTGGGCGTGCCGGAAAACATCGCGCTTATTGAGGATGTCGAGCGTCTGCCGGTGAGCCTGAAGGGCGATCCGTCCGCGCTGCAGCAGGCGCTTCTGAACCTGATAACCAACGCCCGCCAGGCCATCGAACTGGCCGGACGCAGCCAGGGGCGGATCGAGGTCGTCGTCCGGCCGGCTCCGCCCGAACGCGTGGCCGCCCACCTGGAGGAACTGCGCCGGCTGCTCCACGACGCCGAGGCGCACGACTTCGTCGAGATCTGCGTCTGCGACGACGGGCCGGGCATGAGCGAGGAGACGCGGAAGCGCTGCTTCGAGCCGTTTTTCACGACCAAGCCCGAGGGCATGGGCACCGGGCTTGGCCTCTCGATGGTGCAGCAGTGCGTGCAGGCTTTCGGCGGCGTCATCGATCTGGAAAGCCGGGAGGGCGAGGGCACCCGGGTGCGAATGCTGCTGCCGGTGGCCGACAGCGGAAGCATCGAGCTGGACGATACGGTGAGCGTGCGCTGGCGGCCCGGAGACGGCGAGCTGATCCTGGTCGCGGACGACGACGCGACGGTGCGGCGCACGCTGCGCGACATCCTCGGCCAGGCCGGCTACGAAGTTTGCACAGCGCGCAACGGCGAGGAGGCCGTGCGCCTGGGAAGCGAGAAGCCGGTGGCCCTCGCTCTGCTCGATGTCGTGATGCCCCGGATGAACGGCGTACAGGCCGCGGGCCTTCTGCGCACCGCAAGGCCCGATCTTCCGGTCGTGTTCATGACCGGCTATGCCCGGGAGGGCGAGCTCGTCCGCGCCTTCGAAGGCGAGCGCCCGCCCCTGATCCGCAAGCCCTGGAAAACCGACCGCCTGCTGGCGCTCGTCGGTGAGCAGCTTCACCCCGCGGGGGAAGACGCGTCCGTCTGAGCCAGCCGGCGGCCCCGAACCGCGGCTTCATTTTACGGCTATTTTGAGGGTTGAAGAGAGGGAGCTGGTGCCGGGAGTCGGATTCGAACCGACACGGCCTTGCGGCCACCAGATTTTGAG
>CAYNLY010000009.1:14428-38743 GCA_964398225.1 uncultured Zetaproteobacteria bacterium | reverse complement strand
CAGGTAGCTCAGTTGGTAGAGCAGGGGACTGAAAATCCCCGTGTCGGCGGTTCGATTCCGTCCCTGGCCACCACTTCCTCCTTCCGGTCCAGGGCGGCCTGACTGATGTTCGTCTGGCGCTATCTCAGCTCGAACCTCGCCTGGCTGACGGTGCTCTCGGCTCTTGCCGCTTACTGGCAGCCTGCGATCTTCCTGCCGTTCGGCCATGTGTTTCTCTGGCTGTTTGCCGCCACGATGTTTGCGCTCGGCATCACGCTGGAACCTGCGGATGCCCGGGAGGCGTTCGCGCATCCCGGCCGGATCCTGATCGGGGTCGGCGCGCAATATGCCATCATGCCGGCGCTGGGGTTCGGCGCCGCCTGGCTGGCCACGGAACTTGGCGCCACGCCGGCGCTTGCGCTCGGATTCATCATCGTCGGCTGTGCGCCGGGTGCGATGGCGAGCAATGTCATCACCTATCTCGCCGGCGGCCTTGTCGCCTTCTCGATCGCAATGACGCTCGTGGCCACGATGCTCTCGCCGCTGCTCACGCCAGCATTGGTCGAATGGCTCGGCCATGCGCTGATGGCGATCCCCTTCTGGCCGATGATGGGCACGATCCTCTGGACGGTGGTGCTGCCGCTGGTGCTGGGCATCGGCGCCCGGCGACGCCTTGGCCGGCTTCTTCCGGCGGCCGAGACGATCGCACCGGGGCTGGCCTCGCTGGCCATCATCATCATCTGCAGCTACGCCGTCGCCGCCAACCACGACCGGATCGGGGATACTCCACCCATGGTGGCGGGGCTCGTGATTCTTCTGAACGGACTGGGTTACGCGCTGGGATGGCTGGTCGGCCGCCTCTTCTCGTTCCCGCAGGCCTGGCAACTGACGCTGAGCATCGAAATCGGGATGCAGAACGCGGGCCTTGGCGTGGCCCTGGCCCTGAAGCATTTCGCGCCCGAGACCGCGCTTCCCGGCGCGCTGTTCGCGGTCTGGTGCATCGTGACCGCGGCGGGGCTTACCCGCTGGCTGAAGGGGCGTTCGCCCGTTCCCGCGGCCGTCTAGGCCTGCCGCTCAGCCCCGCTCGTCGATCGGCACGTAATGCCGGCCATGTTCGCCGACATAAATCTGGTTCGGCCGGTAGATGCGCGAATGCCCGAGCTGTTCGCGCCAGTGCGCTAGCCACCCGGCGACCCGGGCGATCGCGAACATCGGCGTAAACAGATCGGTCGGAATCCCCAGCTTGCGGTAGACGATGCCGGAATAGAAATCGACGTTGGGGCACACCCCCTTCTTGCCCAGCGTGCCCGCGGACAGCTCCTCGATCCTGCGGGCGATCTCGTAGGTGGGATCGGAACCCATCTTCTCGGTGAGCTTTCCGTACAGATGCTGGAGGAGGGTGGCGCGCGGATCCTTGGTCTTATAGACGCGGTGGCCCAGTCCCGGAATCTTTTCCTTGTTGGCGAGTTTGCGGTTCAGGTATTCCTCGGCGCGGTCCACCGATCCGATCTCGTCGAGCATCCGGAGCACTTCCTCGTTCGCGCCGCCGTGCAGCGGTCCGGAGAGGGCGCCCACCGCCGCGCTGATCGAGGTGTAGGGATCGGCGCCGGTGGAAGCAGTCACAAGGGTCGCAAAGGTGCTCGCGTTCATCGTATGCTCGGCATGCACGATGAATGCGACATCAAGAATCCGCTCGGTCAGCCGGTAGGGCTCCCGCCCGGTCAGCATCCAGAAGAAATTGCCGGCATGCGAAAGGTCGTCCCGCGGAGGAATCGGATCATCGCCGGTGCGCATCCGCGCATGCGCCGCCACCAGCGTGGGCATCTTCGCGATCAGGTTCACGCACACCTGCCGGACCTGGTCCTCGCTCAGTTTCTGGTCGAGACGGTGCGGCAGAGGATAGAACATGCCCAGGGCGGCAACGGAGGCCTGAAGCGCATCCATCGGATGCGCGGATTCCGGGAAGCATTTCATCATGTCCCGGATCCGGAACTTGATGCGCCGGTGTTCGCGCAGCTCGCGATCGAAGCGGTCGAGCTCCTCCCGGGTCGGAAGCTCCCCGTAGATCAGCAGGTAGGCGGTCTCTTCAAACGAGGACTTCTCGGCCAGTTCCTCGATGTCGATGCCCCGGTATTCGAGATGGCCGCGCTGGCCGTCCACGTACGAGATCGCGGATTCCGCCACCGGAATCCCGGCAAGCCCGGGAGAATAACAGGCAATGGACTCGGCAGCGTTGTTCGATTCGGCCATCGGCGTCTCCTCGGGGAAGGTTCTCGCGCCATCTCGGGCGCGGAAGGCCCTACTCTAGCCCGATCCGCTCAGGATTTTCCATCCAGGTCGATGTAGCGGTTGGCCGCCCAGAGGTTGCGCGCCTCCGGATGCAGGATCTGGCGCTCCATCGAGACCCGGCTCTGCTTCAGAATCGCCTTGATCAGCCACGGCCGCCGCTTCATGAACGGCTCGAATGCGGCCCGCGGCAACCGCAGCAGCCTTGTGGGCGTGCCGGCAACGGCCCGATAGGGCGCCCGGAATCCCCGCAGCAGGCCGCCCAGATGGAACATGTCGCCCGGATGCATGCTGCCGAGAAGCACGTCCTCGCCCTCTTCCCGCCGGACCAGAAGCATCGTTCCCGACTGAACCAGGTAGGCGTTGGGCTCCTCGGCCCCCTGCTCGATCAGCACCTGTCCCGGCCGCATCGTCGTGTTCTCGAACAGCTTGGTCAGATTGCGCCGGTCCACGTCGTTGATCAGCTTGAAGATCTCGTGCTGGGACAGCAATCGGAGCACCAGCCGGTGCCGGAACAGATGCTCGAGCATCGGCGGCAGGGAGCTGTCCTGGGCCAGCAGTTCCTCGAGCTTCTCGTAGGAAAGCTCAAGCACCCGGACTTCGGTCGCGCAGCACAGGGAAGCCGCCCGGCGCATGCCGGTGAAATAGCCGAGCTCGCCGAGCAGCGCGGGCCGTTTGGGGCTCCCCTTGATCGTGCTCACGCTCTGGCCCGGCACGAGCACATCCACCTCGCCTTCGACGAGCAGCCACATATGCCCGGCCGGATCCCCGATCCGGCAGATCAGCTCACCCGGCTGAAAGCGGCGCTCGTAGGCATGGGCGAACAGCTTGCGCACGAGCACCGCCTCGGTGGCGTCGTCCAGCGCATCGATGACCCGGGCGCGGCTGTCCTGCTCGCTGCCGACCATCAGCTCGCGCAGCCGGACCATGCTCTCCTCGACGAGCGCGGCCTCCTCGCTCCGGTCGTCGAGCGTGTAGTTGTTGATCAGCGCCTGATAGGCCTCGAGCGCCGCGGAATAGTCGCCGGTGCGCTCGCAGGAATAGGCGTAATGCAGCTGCACCTCACGATCCTTGCGCCAGACCGGAGACTTCCACAGCTCGCCGTAGAGCCTTCGGGCGGTTTCAAAATCGCCGGCTGCTGCAGCCTCCCGCGCCTGGCGGAAGATCTCGTTGTAGTCCCGTCCGTCCGCCATCCGCTACCTCCACAGCCCCGAATGCAGCACCTTCAACGTGCTGCCTTCCGCCCACGAGCGAAACTCCTCCGGGCGCATCAGCTGCAGGTGGGCCGGACGCTCCCGAAACTCCTCGATCGTGGCCACAAGCCATGGGCGCCGCGCCAGAAAAGGCTCGAAATCCCGGGCCGAAAGCCCGAGCACGAGCGCGGGCGATGCGGCCACGATCCGGTACGGGCTGGGATAATCCCCAACAAGCCCGCCCAGATGAACGAAGTCGCCCGGAAGCACGCTGGTGATGATCGAGCCATCCTCGGCCTCGAACGCGTCGTCCCGCACCGACGGCTCCGAATGCATGTAAAACAGGCATCCCTGCTGAAGAAGATACGCGCACGAATGCGTCACACCCGCCTCGATCAGCGTCTCGCCCGGCGTCAGGCGCCTCGGGCGGAAGCAGTGCGCCAGCTTCAGCCGGTCCACATCGTTGATCCGCGCAAACACCTCATGCCGCGCGAGCGCCGGCTCCACCCATTTTTCACGCATCAGACGCTCGAAGGCACCGGCGAAGGCCGGGTCCTCGTCGCACCTGGCCTCGATGCTGGCTCTCGAGACCTCGATCACGCTCGAATCCTCGGCCGCCACCAGGGTCGCGGTCCGGCGCTGAAGCGTGAAATAGCCGATCTCCCCCAGGAGCGTCACGCCCGCCTCGGGCCTGCGCACGATGTCGTGATCCTCGAAATCGGGGATATGCACCTCGAAGGCGCCCGACTCCAGAAGCCAGAGTTCCTGGGGCACATCGCCGGCGCGGCAGAGCACGTCCCCGGCGCCCAGATGCCTCCGCGTTCCCATGGCATACAACGCCTCGGTGAGCTCGGCCTCGGTAAGCGGCTCGACCCGCACCTCGGGGGCCGGCCGGGGACGCTCGACCGCACGCGTTGCGCCCGCAGCCAGGCCCAGCACATGTTCGCTCAGCCGCGCCGCCGCGCCCGCCTCCCCCCGACGCCTGTATTCATCGACCAGCCAGCGATAGACCTCGATGGCGGTATCGATGCGCCCCGCACGCTCCGCGCAGTAGGCGTAGCGCATGCGCAGGTCGAGATCGTCGCCGCCATGTGCGCCGGCCAGCAGCCGCTCGTAGATTCGCGCCGCCTCGAGATACCGGCCCGCCATTACGTGCCGCGTGGCCTCGCGCAGCAGACCCGCTTGCCGGGATGCTTCGCTCATGCCGCCCTGCCCAGCGGATGATTCCGCTCGACGGCCTCGCGCAGACGCGCGCGCGTCACATGGGTGTAGATCTCCGTCGTCGTCACATGGGCATGGCCGAGCAGCATCTGCACGGCCCTCAGATCCGCGCCGTGATTCAGCAGATGCGTGGCGAAGGCGTGCCGGAGCGTATGCGGCGACGGCAGCGGCCGAATGCCCGCGGCACGGGCATGCATCCGGATGCGCTGCCAGATGTTCTGACGCGTCATCGGGCGCCCTCCGCGCCCCGGAAACAGAAACGCAGAACCGCTTGGCCTCCGCTCGAGCCACCGGGAAAGCCACCGCCCGGCCTCCTCGCCGAACGGCACGATCCGCTCCCTGCCGCCCTTGCCGGTCACCCGCACGAATCCCGCGGCCATGTCCAGCCCGGCCAGCGTCAGACCCGCAATCTCGCTGACCCGAAGCCCGGTCGCATACATCAGCTCGAGCATGCACCGGTCGCGCAGGCCTGCCCGGGTCCGCACATCGGGTGCGGCCAGAAGCCGTTCGACCTCCTCCTCGGACATGTACCTCGGCAGCCGCCGGCCTGCCCGCATCCCGGGCAGCCTCCGGGCCGGATGATCCTCCCTGAGCCCGGATTCCTGCAGAAAGGAAAACCAGGTCGAGAGCGCGCTTCGCCGGCGACGAATCGTCGCCGCACTCAGTCCCCGCCGGCCGAGCTCAGCAAGATAGCCGCGCACTTCGGCATCGCCCGCCGTGAACAGACTGGCACCGCGCCGGGCCAGAACGCGGGCGGCATCGAGCAGATCGGCGCGATAGGCTGCCCGGGTGGCGGGCGACCATCCGCGCAGCATCGCCAGCCGATCGATCATTCCGGTCAGCCGTTCCTCATCCGTTGCGATTTCGTCCCTCATTGGCTTGCAGTATAGTGGAGACAGGCCGCGATTGACTACGAAAAAAGGCCACCCAGCCCCGAAACCGGGCAGGCAAGGGGCTCCCGAAGGTGGCGATCTTCCGGGCCATGGGCCGTGCTGGAGCCCGGCCTGGAAGCGCGGGAAGAATCGCCCAACAAAAAACCCGCCATTTCGGCGGGTTTCATCGTCGGCTCGGAATGCCTCTGGACTCTGAGATGGTACCGAGGACTGGAGTCGAACCAGCACGGCCGCAATGGCCACTGGCACCTGAAGCCAGCGCGTCTACCAATTCCGCCACCTCGGCATTGCGTTGGCGCCGCAAGGGAGTACCCTCTGCCGCGCCCTCAGGCGGTGCAGAATCATAAATCGGAGTCCGAACGTGTCAAGAAAGAAGCCGGCCAGAAATCCCCGGAGCAGAGCCCGGAAGCGCGGACAGGAGAGCGCGCGCCGCCGCGCCCGTAGCCGTGCTCGGAAGGCTCCTTCGGCCGGGGGCGCCGACAAGCCTCTGATCGGCACGGTCTCCGCGCATCCCGACGGCTTCGGCTTCGTCGACGTACCCGGCCGCGACAAGGGATTCTTCCTGCCTCCGGAGGAAATGCGTGGCCTGATGCATGGCGACGTCGTCGAGATCCGGCCGGTCCGCAGGCGCGGCCGCGAATCGGCGAGCGTCGTGCGCATCGTCGAGGAAGCAAGCCCCATTCTGGTGGGCCAGCTTATCCGCGACCGCGGAGCCTTCTGGGTCGAGCCCCGCTCGAGCCGCCAGAACATCCGCATCCTCGTCGGCGAACGCGATCGCGGCCAGGCGGAGGAAGGTGACTGGGTCCGCGTCGAGATCCGGCGCGGCACCCGGCCGCTGAAGGGCCGCGTCCTGGGTGTGTTCGGCAGCTGGCAGCTCACGCCGAAGCAGCTGATCGACATCGTCGTCGACGAACTGGGGCTCCCGCACGGGTTTCCGGACGGAGTCATGGAGGAATGCCGCTCGATCCCCGAGCGGCCGAAAACCCGGGATTTCGCCGGCCGCGAGGATCTGCGCCGGCTTCCGTTTGTCACAATCGACGGTGAGGATGCGCGCGACTTCGACGACGCCATCTGCGTCCTGCCCCGCGGCGAGGGATTCGAGGCCTGGGTGGCCATCGCGGATGTGGCCCACTACGTGCTGCGGGGATCCGAACTGGACCGGGAGGCCCGGGAGCGGGGCAACTCGTTCTATTTTCCCGATCGGGTCATCCCGATGCTCCCGGAGAAGCTGTCCAACGGACTTTGCTCGCTCAATCCGGACGTGCCCAGGCTGACGATGGCCGTGCGCATGCGCTTTGACGCCACCGGCAAGCGCCACGGCATCCATCTGGCCGAGGCGGTGATCCATTCCAGGGCGCGGCTCACCTACGCCCAGGCCGCGCGCTGGATCGAGGAGCGGGACGCCGAAGCCGTCCCGGACGAAACCGTCCGGAAGATGCTCGACGACGCCGCGCGCCTGTACCGGAAACTCGCCCGGCGCCGTCAGCTCCGCGGCGCGCTCGATCTTGACGTGCCCGAGGTTCGAGCGGTGCTGCATGAGGGCCGGGTGGCCGATCTTGCCCAGAGCGAACGCAACATCGCGCACCATCTGATCGAGGAAATGATGCTGGCGGCCAACACCTCGGTGGCCGAGTTTCTCGAGGCCAGGAAGTGCCCGTTCCTCTACCGGGTGCACCCCGCTCCCGAGCCCGAATCGATCGAGCAGCTGAACACCTGGCTTGCGCCGTTCGGGCTGTCCATTCCGATCCGGCGCCAGGGCCGCCGTCTTGTCGTTCGCCCGGCCGATGTTCAGGACGTGCTCGAAGCCGCCGAGGGACGGCCCTTCGAGCATGTGCTGCACCGGCTGGTGCTTCGCGCGATGCAGCAGGCGCGCTATTCGCCGGAAAACGAAGGGCATTTCGGCCTTGCCTATCCGACCTACTGCCACTTCACCAGCCCCATCCGCCGCTACGCGGATTTGACCGTGCACCGTCGGCTGAAGGCGGTGCTGCGCGGCGAACATCCCGACCGCTGGCAACCGGCGAAGGAGCTTGCCGAGATCGGCGAGCACATCTCGCGGCAGGAGCGCAAGCAGCAGCGGGCGGAATGGGACGTGCAGGCCATGCTCGGCGCGCTCTACCACGAGAAGGACCTTGGCCGGGAGCTGACCGCGCGCATCAGCGGCATGACCGGCCGGCGCCTGTTCGTCCAGTTTGACGAAACGCTGGCCGAAGGCTCGATGAACGTGGATGCGCTGGGCGCCCGTTTCGAGCTGGACGAAAGCGGCCACCGGCTGGTCGCCCGCGGCAGCGGCAAGGCCTACGCGCTGGGCGACCCCATCCGGGTCCGGATCGATCGCGTGGATCCGGTGCGCGGCCAGATCGAGGTCAGCCTCGCCGAATCCGGCGACTAGCGGCGCCAGAACGCCGGCACGAGCAGCACGAAGAAGGTGTAGATCTCAAGCCGGCCAAGCACCATCGCGAACATCAGCACGATCTTCGCCGGCCAGGGCAGCCCGGCGTAGTTGTCCACCGGACCGACCTCGCCGAAGCCCGGCCCCGTGTTCGTGATGCAGGCGGCGGCCGAGGAAAACGCGGTGACCACGTCCACGCCGGTGAACGCGACGATCGTGGCGATCACGAGATAGCAGACGAGAAACAGCACCGCGAAGCCCCAGAGGGCGTCCCCGACGACGGGGCTGACGCGCTGCCCGCCAAGCTTGACGTGCACGACCCCGTGCGGATGCACGAGCCGGAGAATCTCACGCATTCCCTGGCGGAACAGCAGGAGAATGCGCACGACCTTCATCCCGCCGCCGGTGGAGCCCGCGCAGGCGCCGACGAACATCGCCACCAGAAGCAGCAGCGTCGTGCCCGGGGGCCACTGGCTGTAGTCGCTGACCGCAAAGCCCGTCGTCGTCGCCACCGAGACGACGTTGAAGACGACTTCCACGAAGCCGGCGCCTTTTTCCCACTCGGCCAGAAGGGCCACGAGCAGGATCAGAACGACCAGCCACCCGATGTAGACCCGGAACTCCTCATCACCGAAATACACCCGCCACGAAAAGCCGCGCAGAATCGAGCTGAAATGAAGCGTGAAGTTGATGCCGGCAAGCACCATGAAGACCACACAGGCCAGACGGAGCGCCGGATCGTCGAAATACCCGAAGCTGGCATCGTGCGTCGAAAACCCGCCGATGGCGACGGTGCACATCGCATGATTCACCGCGTCGAACGGGCTCATGCCGAGCATCCAGTAGACGAGCCCCGCCAGCATCGTCATCGCCAGATACAGATACCAGAGCACCTTCGCGGTTTCGGTCACGCGTGCGGTCAGCTTGTCCTTGACCGGCCCCGGGGTTTCGGCCCGGAACAGCTGCATGCCGCCCACTCCGAGCAGGGGCATGACCGCCACCGCGAGCACGATGATGCCCATCCCCCCCAGCCATTCCTGGAGCGAACGCCAGAACAGGATCGAATGCGGCAGACGATCGAGACCGGAAAGCACCGTCGCGCCGGTGGTGGTCAGCCCGGAGGTTGATTCGAACAGGGCATCGGTGATCGTCGTGATCGTGCCGGTGGTCCAGAAGGGCACGGCGCCGAGAAGCGAAAGCGACACCCAGGCAAGCGCCACGATCAGAAACCCGTCGCGATGGCTCAGCTTGTCCGGTGCGCCGCCTCCCCAGTGCATGAGCGCAAGCCCCACCGCCATCACGATGAGGCCGGCCGCAACGAAATGAAGCAGGTGGCCGCTCCCGTCGATCCAGGCCAGGCCCGCGGGCAGCATCATCGCGCCGCCGTAAAGCACGATGAGCACGCCCAGCGTCCAGCCGATGCCCTTCGGATGCATGGCTCAGAAGAATTCCAGACGGACTTCGAACATCTTCTCGATGGCCGGCACCGACGCGCTCGGCGTCACGACCAGCACATGATCCCCGGGCTGGATGCGGGTCTGCCCGTTGGGGATCAGCACCTCGCCGTCGCGCAGTACGGCGCCGATCACCGCGTCCTCCGGGAACGGAAGCTCGGCAAGCGGCGTGTCGATCACAACGCTTGTCGCCAGCGCCTCGGCCTCGATGACCTCCAGCGTGCCGTCCCCCAGGGTGGCCATGCCGTGAATCCGACCTTTCCGCACATGGGAGAGAATCGAGGCCACGGTCGTCAGCCGTGGCGAGACCGTGATGTCCAGCCCGATCTTGCGGGTGAGTTCGGTGTAGATGCCCCGGTTGACGAGCGTCACGACATGCGGCACGCCGTAGCGCTTGGCGACAAGGCTTGCGAGGATGTTCGTTTCGTCGTCGTTGGTCAGCGCGAGGAAGTCCTCCATCTTGTCGATGTTTTCCTCTTCCAGAAGCTTCCGGTCCAGCGCATCCCCGCAGATCACCGTACTCGTCTCGAGTTCTTCCGAAAGCTGTTCCGCCCTTGCCCGGCTGGACTCGACGATCTTGATCCGGGCGCCGGCCTTCTCGAGCTCCCGCGCCACGATCGAACCGATGCGGCCGCATCCGACCATCATCACATGGCGGCCGCGCATGTCCTGCGATTCGTACTCGAGGGTTTTCATGACCCCGGGCAACTGCTCGCTGGCCACCGCCATGTAGATGTTGTCGCCGGCAAGCAGCACCGCATCGCCCTTCGGCGCATGCCACCTGCCGCGGTGCTCGTGCGCCACGACATAGACCCGAAGCTCGCCCATCACCTCCGGAAGCTCCATCAGCGACAGGCCGGCCAGCTTGCTTTTCGGGCGGATCGTAAACTCGACCAGCTTGAGCTTGCCGTCGAAGAAATCGCGCGCATCGGCCGCGCTCGTGATGTTGAGCCGCCCCATCACGACCTTCGCCGCTTCCCTCTCGGGCGAGATGATGACGTCGATCGGCAGATCGTCCCGACCGAAGATCCGCCCGCCCTCGGCCATGTAGTCCGGCTCGCGCACCCGCGCCATCTTCGTCGGCACCTTGAACAGCGAGTGCGCCACCTGGCAGGCCAGCATGTTGACCTCGTCGTTCGTCGTCACCGCGATCAAAAGCTCCGCATTGGCCGCTCCGGCCCGCTCGAGCACGCTGGGAAGCGAAGCCCGGCCGCAGACCGTGCGCACATCCATCGCATCGCTGATTTCCTTCAGCCGTCCCTCATCGGTGTCCACGACCGAAACGTTGTTCCCCTCGCTGCTGAGGCGCCGGGCGATGTGATAGCCGACCTCGCCCGCGCCGAGAATGACGATGTTCATGCCCCGTCCTCCCCGGGCCTGAGCCCGTAGGCCTTGATCTTGCGGTGCAGCTGGCTGCGCTCGATGCCGATGGCCTTCGCGGTCCGGCTGATGTTCCAGTCGTTCCGCTTCAGATGTTCGAGCAGAAATGCGCGCTCGAACGCTTCCCGGGCCTCGTGGAAGCTCGCCTCGGAAGAAATCACCCGGACTTCATGCGCCGGCCCCCGACCGCCCGCTGGATCGAGCGGGGGCATCGTATCCGGGGTCAGCTCGGCGCCCGGCATCAGGATATGGCAGCGTTCGATGAAGTTCCTCAGCTCGCGGACGTTGCCGGGCCACGGATACCGCATGAGCCGGTCCATCGCCTCCGGGGTGAAACGCACGGGCTCCCCGCCCAGCACGCGGGCCTGTTCCCCGGCGAGCTCGCGCGCGATTTCGGGAATGTCCGCGGCGCGCTCCCGGAGCGCGGGAATGCGGATCGTGACCACATTGAGCCGGTAGTACAGATCCTCGCGCAGCCGTTCCTCGCGCAGGGCCTGCTCCAGATCCCGGTGACTCGCCGCCACGACGCGCACGTCCACCGGCATCGGCTCGGGCGCCCCAAGGCGCTGGATCCGGCGCGACTGCATCACCGCCAGAACCTTGGCCTGGGCCGCGAAATCAAGATCGGTGATCTCGTCGAAAAACAGCGTGCCGCCGTCGGCGGCTTCGAACTTGCCGCGCTGGGCATGCAGTGCTCCAGGAAACGCGCCCTTTTCATGCCCGAACAGCTCGGATTCCATGCGTTCCGGAGGAATCCCGGCCGTGTTGACCTCGACGAACGGGCCTTCGGCCCGCCTGGAGGCGGCGTGAAGCATGCGCGCCGCCACCGTCTTGCCCGTTCCGTGTTCGCCCAGGATCAGCACCGGCGCGTCGGACTGAGCGACCTTCGCAATCAGCGCGCGTACTTCCTCGATGGCCGGGCTTGAGCCGATCAGCTCGATCCGGCTGCGCGGGAGTTTCTCCCCGTTGCGGAGCTCGATGTTTTCCCGCTCCAGCCGGCAGCGGGCAACCGCGTTGCGCACCAGAATCAGCAGGCGTTCCGAGGAGAGCGGCTTTTCCACGAAGTCGAAGGCCCCCTGCCGGGTGGCTTTCACGGCGGTGTCGATCGTCGCATGGCCGCTCATCATGATCACCGGCAGCGCGGCGTCGAGCTGGCGGATACGCCTCAGCGTTTCCAGGCCGTCGATGCCGGGCATCCAGATGTCGAGCAGGACGCATTCGACCGGATGCTTGCGCAGGCGGGCGAGGGCCTCCTCGCCTGAAGCGGCGCAAAGAACCTGGTAGTCCTCGTCCTCGAACAGCCCCTGGAGGGAATCGCGGATGGGCTGCTCGTCGTCCACGATCAGAATACGGCCGTTCATGCCTCCTCCATGCTGCGCGGGTCACGCGGGAGACGCAAGGCGAAGCGCGTCGGGTTTCTGGGCGAATCGAGGCTCAGCGTGCCGTGGTGGTCCTCGGCGATCCGCTGCGCGATCGCCAGTCCCAGGCCCGAACCGCTCGGCTTGGTGGAATAGTAGGGCTCGAAGATGGCCTCGGCCTCCTCGGCATCCAGGCCCGGGCCGTCGTCCTCGACGAACAGCTTCAGCTCCGAATCGCCGGCCTCAAGCCAGACGCGGACGCGTCCCTCCGTCGACTCCGTGGCGGCAAGCGCGTTGTCCACCAGGTTGATCAGCACCTGACGCACCTGATCGGCATCCATCCAGCAGGAAACCTTCCGCTCGGGCACGCGGACATCGACCCTGCCGTAGGGCGCGAAGAGACGGGCCATTTCGCGCATGACCTCGGCCGCATCGGTCTCGGCAAAACGGGGTTTGGGAAGCCGGGCGAGTGTCGTGAAGTCGGCGATCAGCCGCTGGAGCCGTTCGACCTGCGTGATGATCGCGCTCGTGCAGGCATCGAAGGTTTCGTGATCGGAGACCTGCTTACGGAACCTTCGCTCAAGGCGCTCGGCCGCCAGCTTGATGGGCGTAAGCGGATTCTTGATTTCATGCGCCAGCCGCCTTGCCACCTCGGCCCAGGCGCGGCTTCGCTGCGCCTCGATCAGATCGGTAACGTCGTCGACCACGAGGAGGAAGCCGGAAAAACCGCGCTCGCCGCGGGCATGGAGCCTTGCGCCGCGCATCAACACGTGCACGGTCCTTCTGCGGGGCAGTTCGACTTCGATCTCCCGCTGGAGCTGCCCCTCGTCCAGATGCAGGAGTTCCTCGAAGAATGCGCCCACGCCGCGCAGATAGCCTCGGGCAAGTCCGGTGAAGTCCGCACCCGGCATCCAGGCATCGCCCAGGCGCAGAATGTTCCTTGCGGCCTGATTGATGAGCCGGATCCGGCCGGAATCCTCGACCAGAAGCACGCCCGAATGCAGGTTGGCGAGCAGGGTTTCCAGCACGTACTGGCGCTGCCGGCTGCTGGCCAGTGCCTCGGTGAGGTCCTGCTGGGCCTGAGCGATCGCGCGGGCGTTGTCGCGGAGCCTTGCCGTCATCCGGTTGAAGGCGCGCACCAGCATGCCAAGCTCGTCGTCTCCCGTCTCCTTAAGCTGCACGTCGAGCTCGCCCTCGCTGATCCGGCCGAGCGCATCGGCAAGCCTGCCGATCGGCGCGGTCAGCCGTCGCGCGAACATCAGGCCGGCGAGTCCCGCGACGATGACGATGATCATCGTGACCAGCAGCATCGCATGCGTGAACATCACGCGGATCGCCTGCCGGTTGCGTTCCAGATCGCGGTATTTCCGGTAGTCGGCCTCGACCGCCCGCGCGTTGCGAATCATGCCCTCGGGAAGATGCACCTCGACGCGGAGCAGACCTGCCACGGCGGTCGCGCCGACCAGCGGCGCATATCCGACCGCCTTTTCCCCTTCGGCATCGGCCACAAGCTCGGTGGCCATGCGCCCCAGGCGCATCGAAAGGCGTGCCGTCTCGCTCAATGGGGACGCGCGGAATGCCGCGATGCCGCCGCCCTTGACGGCCGCGATCAGCCGCTCGTTCAGATCGAACAGCTCGGCCGAATCCCAGCCCTCGTGCGCGACAATGTCCGAAAGATGGGCGTGCAGCACCGGATAATCGGGCCGACCGCCGGCCGCTTTCAGCAGAATGGGATCGCTGAGATAGGGCAGCATGCTCTGCTTCAGTTCCTTCTCGACGCGGTCGTAGAAGCCCTGGGCGAGGTTCAGCGCCCGGTCAAGCAGGGTATCCACGCGCACGTCGAACCAGACGTCCATGCCCCGCTCCACCATCTGGCTTGCCGCCATCTGCAGGGCGACCGCAGGAACGAGCAGCATGCCCACCATCGCGATCACGAGCCTGGCCCGCAGTTTCGACCCCGGCGCAGGCTCGCCCATCCGGAGCAGAAGCCGGATGCCGTACTGAACCAGAAGCACGATCAGGAGCCCCAGCAGGAACAGGTTCAGCCAGGCAAGCCAGCCGGCCCGCGCGGGTTCTTCCGGCCAGAGCTGGACGACGAGTATCCCCAAGCCAGCTGCAGCCCCAAGCGGCAGCAGCCGCATCCACTCGATGCGCCTCACGGAAGCCGGAACTCCTGCTTCATCGTCACCGAGGCCCGACGCCAGAGTCTCGCCCACCACGAATCGGACATCTCACCCGTGCGCGTCTCCACCGTGACCACGAGTTCGTAGCGGCTGTCCGGCTCCAGCAGCGCCCGGTCCAGCACGGGAAAATGACGCACCCTCGTCAGGAAATCGACGGCATCATCCAGCCGTACGGTCCGCCGGCGGATCCCGGCTCCGACATCCTCGAGAATCCAGTCGTGGGTCAACAGATCGGGGATCACCCTGCGGACCAGCTGAACCTCGCCGACCTCCGCATCGAGCCAGTAGCTCCGCATCCGTTCGATCGCAAACGTCCAGACCAGCGCCACCTGCATCCCGTCGCGCAAGGCCTGAGCGATCTCCGCACGCTCACCCTCCCAGACGGCATCGGTGTAGACCAGCCGTTCGTCAACGCTGACCGCAAGCTCGCTCTGGCTTGCGGCCAGCGCGTGATGCGGAACGAGACAGGCAAGCATCGCCGCACCCAGCATGGTGCGCCAGCTTCGTCGGATCTCCCCTCGCATGCCCGTCATCACCGGCGAGTGTAGCAGGCACGCGATCAGGATTCGACGCGCAATCAGTCGGGAATCAGCTCATAGATCCGAATCGGACGGTTCTTGCCCCGGAAGCTCTGGTCGCGCACGAAGCGGCAGCGGGCCTTCCACTCCTCGTCGAGATCGTGCACGACCGCTTCGGTCAGCAGGCACTGAAAGGGGTGCGCCAGCCCGCACAGCCGCGCGGCCGTGTTCGCAACATCCCCGATCACGGTAAACTCCCGCCGCTGCTCATCCCCCAGCAGGCCGAACAGCACCTGGCCCGCGTGAATGCCGAACCCGACCTCGCAGGGCAGGCGCAAGGGCAGTCCCGGGAGCGTGCGCAGCATCTCGTGCATGCAGGCCACGGCCCGCCGGCAGCGCTCGTCTCCGGAAAAACAGGCCAGCAGTCCATCGCCGAGAAACTTGTTCACGCTGCCCCCGTGCCGGTGGATGATGCGCGTCTGCATCGCAAGGCTTGCGTTGATCGTCGCGTAGACCTCGCGCGGCTCGAACGCCTCGGCCAGTTCGGTGAATCCCCGCATGTCGCTGAACACGACCGCCATTTCCTCCTCGAAGGCCAGGTCGGGCGGAAAGTCGCTGCCGTAATGCATGACCATTTCGACCGTTTCGGGCGGCAGGAACATATGGATCGGTGGCGGACGCCGGCTCAGCTTCATGTCCGCTGTGAGCAACGGCCGTGCCAAGCCCCGTGGATGGCCGCAGGGGGCAATCGGGACTATCCTTGCCGTATGCCGCCACCCGCCAAGCCGCCGAGTACCTGGCAGACCCTCCATCGCGTCACGGACCGGGATCTGAACGCCTACGGGCTGCTCCACGGCGGCCGGCTGATGACCCTGGCCGACGAGGCGGGTTTCCACGCCGCGTTCGCGCATGCCGGCACGCGCTGTCTGACGCGCGCGGTGCATGGGCTGGGTTTTTCCCGAAGCATCGGGCCGGGCAGTCTGATCGAGCTGCGCGCCTGCGCCATCATGGCTGGCCCGCACAGCATCTGGACCTGGGTCGAAGCGTTCGAACACGGAAAGGTTGCGATGTCGGGGGCATTCGTGTTCGTCGCCGTCGATGAGGCATTCCGGCCCGTCGAGGTTCCGGTGATCGAACCCACGAATGCTGCCGAGCGCAAGCTCCAGAACCGAGTGCGCAGGCTGCGAGCTACGATCCGGGAACTTGCGGCATGATCCGTCAGATTCGCGTCATCAGCTTCAACATGCAGGCAGGCATCGGCAGCCACAGGCGCCGGCACGCGCTTACCCACGGGCTGCGCTACGTGCTGCCCGGCCGAGAGCGCAAGCAGACGCTGGCGAAAATCGCGGAGCTCATCGCGCCGTTCGATCTGGTTGGACTTCAGGAGGTCGATGCCGGTTCGTTCCGGAGCCGCTATGCGCATCAGCTCGAAGTACTTGCCGAACAAGCCGGCTTTCCGTTCCGCCATGCGATGATCACGCGGGACATGCAGCCGCTTGCGCGCATCTCGCTCGGCGCCTTGAGCCGCCTGCCCCTGCTCTGGCTGAACGCCCACCGCCTGCCCGCCTCGCGTCACGGGCGCGGGGCGCTGGAAATCGGGGTGCGTCTGGACCGGACGCCGGTTGCCGTGTTCGTCACCCACCTGTCGCTCAGCCGCCGCAGCAGGCTGCAGCAGCTCCGCTTCCTTGCCCGGCTCGTCAACCGGTATCCCCACGCCATCGTGATGGGCGATCTGAACTGCCCGCCGGAATCCCTCGAATTCCAGCTTCTGCTGGCTCATACCCGGCTGAGGGCTGCTCCCGCGCTTCCGACCTATCCCAGCTGGGCTCCCCGACGCGCGATCGACCACATCCTCGTCACGGATTCGCTGCGCATGGACGACTACCGCGTGCTGCACCCCATGGCCTCGGACCACCGACCGGTGGCCGCCACCATCTCGCTGGCCTGAGCAAAGAAAAGGCCCCGCAAGCGGGGCCTCGGTTCCGGCGCAAACACTAGGGAGGGGAGGAGGGAATGGCGCCAGATGCGCGAACCTTACACCCCGCAGCGTGAGCGCGGGGTGAAGGGCGCATGAAGATCTTTTCATCGGAAGCTGGCTGGGGGACTAGGATTCGAACCTAGATTGACGGAGTCAGAGTCCGCTGTCCTACCGTTAGACGATCCCCCATCGGATGGGCCGCACGATAGTGGCCGGAAAAAAACGCGTCAACCCCGGGGGCGGCATCATGCTTGCTTGCACCAGACACGAACCCCGACCGCCGGAGGCAGGCATGATGATCGAGCGTCGCCAGCATCCCCGCACCCACTGCCGGATCCCCGTACTCGTCGAGGGCACGACGCCTGCGGGAAGAATCTTCCGGTTCCGGGGGTGGCTCGCCGACATTTCCGGCGGCGGCGTGCGCCTGATCGCGCCGCAGGAGGCCCCGGTCGAGAACGGGCAGCGCATCCGGCTTCACCTGATCGAACCCGAGCCGATCGACCTGGGACGCGGGACCGTTGCCTGGATGACCTTCGAATCCGGAAGCCTCACCCTGGGCATAATGATGGACGACCTGCTCTGCATGGAGCATGCCCGGAGCCGCCTGGCCGCCTAGCCATCCTCTTCCAGCAGCTTCAGAAACTCCTGCTCGTCGATCACCGGCACGCCCAGGCTTCGGGCGCGTTCCAGCTTGGAGCCGGGATTGGCTCCGGCCACGACCAAGTCGGTCCGCTTCGATACGCTCGACGATGGATGCGCACCAAGCGCCCGCAGCCGCTCCTCGGCCTCGCGGCGGGTGAAGTGCTCCAGCGAGCCGGTCAGCACGACGGTCTTGCCGCGAAGCGGATGCTCCCGGCCGGATGACCGGACGGGTAGCGGACGAACCCCGGCGGCCGAGAGCCTGGCAAGGGTCTCGCGGTTGTGGGGCTCGGAGAAGAAATTCCGGATGCTTAAGGCCACTTCGGGGCCAACGTCCGGCACCTGCATCAGCGTTTCCTCGTCGGCCTCGGCCAGCGCTTCGAGCGATCCGAAGGCGCGCGCGAGCGCATCGGCCGTCGCCTCCCCGACATGCCGGATTCCCAGCGCCACGAGAAAGCGCGGCAAGGGGCGCGTCTTGCTCGCTTCGAGCGCCGCCCGAAGGTTGGCGATCTTCTTCGGACCGAACCCCTCCCAGTCCTCGATGCGCGACCAGTCGAGCGCATACAGGTCGGCCACCGAACGCACGAGCCCCTCCTCGACGAGACGCGCGGCAAGCTTCTCGCCGAGCCCCTCGATGTCCATCGCGCCGCGGCTGGCGAAATGAATCAGCCGCTCGGTAAGCTGCGCTGGGCAAGACAGCCCGCCGGAACAGCGGATCGCCACTTCGCCCGGTTCGCGGTAGACGCCCGCGCCGCAGGCCGGACATTGCTCGGGGGGCTTCGGCCGGCGCCCCTCGGGCATCGGCTCCAGCGCACGAACAACCTCGGGAATCACGTCGCCGGCCCGTCGGACCCGCACGCGTGCGCCCTCGAATACGCCCTTGCGCGCCATTTCCTCGACGTTGTGCAGCGTGGCGCGCGACACGGTCGCCCCGCCGACAAAGACCGGCTCCAGGACTGCCACCGGCGTAATGACCCCGGTGCGGCCCACCTGCCAGACGATCCGGCGGACGACCGTCTCCACTTCTTCGGCCGGAAACTTGTGCGCGATCGCCCACCTCGGCGAGCGGGCGACATGGCCCAGGCGCTGCTGCTGATCGAAGCGGTCCACCTTGTAGACAAGTCCGTCGATCTCGTACGGAAGCCCGCCGCGTTTTTCCGACCATTGCTCGAAGATCGCGAGCAGGCCGTCGGCATCCTCGGCGGACTCAGTGGCCTGCACGGGAAAGCCCCAGGAAGCCAGCCGGGCCAGCAGCTCCGACTGGCTTCGGGCCACGCGTGCCGCGTTCAGCCCCGCGCCGTAGGCAAAGAAGTTGAGCTTGCGCCGCGCCGTCACCCGCGGGTCAATCTGCCTGAGCGAGCCCGCGGCCGCGTTGCGCGGATTCGCAAAGGTCCGCTCCCCCCGTTCCCGCTGTTCCCGGTTCAGAGCCTCGAAGGCAGCGCGGGACATATAGACCTCTCCGCGGACTTCGATTTCTTCGGGCGCATCCTCCGGAAGCCGCCACGGGATGTCCGCGATGGTCCGCACATTGTCGGTCACATCCTCGCCCGTCGTGCCGTCCCCCCGGGTCGCAGCCCAGGCAAACCGGCCCGATTCGTAGCGCAGGTTGATCGCCAGTCCGTCCACCTTGGGCTCGACGATGAAGCGGACGGGCTCGTTCAGCATGCTCCGGATGCGGGAAACGAACTCCCGGACCTCGTCCTCGCTGAACGCGTTGGCCAGAGAGAGCATCGGCTCGGCGTGCCGGCGGGGGCGAAACGCCTCGCTGGGCGGCGCCCCCACCGTCTGCGTCGGTGAATCCGGAGGAACCGGCTCGCCGAGCTCGGCCTCGAGCCGCTCGAGCCGGCGCATCAGCCGATCGTACTCGGCATCGGAGATCACCGGCCGGTCTAGCACGTAGTAGCGGTAGTTGTGTTCGCGGATCTCGCGCCTGAGCTGCTCGATCTCGGCCCTCAGCCGGGCCTTGTCAGCCCTTCCCTCCCGGTCGCTCATCGAGCACTCCCTCCACCATCTGACGGACCGGCTCACTCATCCAGTCCACCGCGCCGATCACATGCTGCCGGATCACCCCCCGACGGTCGATCAGGAAGGTTTCGGGAAACCGCACGACGCCGTAGCGCCGGGCCACGACGTTGTCCACGTCGCGCAGCACGAGAAACGGCAGCTCATATTCGCGGACGAATCCGGCCACATCCGCGTGCTCCCCGTCCACGGAAACCGCGACCACCTTCAGACCGCGGTCGCGATAGGTTCGGGACAGCCGCGCCATCGAAGGCATTTCCTCGCGACACGGAGGGCACCATGTCGCCCAGAAGTTCAGGAGCACAACCTCCCCGCGCGGAAGCCCGCGCATCGTTCCCTGGAGATCGGGCAGTTGGAAGTCCACGGCCGGATCCCCCTCGCCGATGCGCGCCGGCGCTTCCGGAAGCATGGCCCAGAGCGCAGCAACGGCTCCGGCAACGATGGCTGCGGCGGCAAGACCGCGCTTCATGCCTCCACCTTCCGGGCGCTCAACAGGGCCCGCAACTCGGGCTCGCCGATGCGGTGCCTCGCCACTTCCTCGCCGTCGAGCAGAATCACGGGCACGTCGTTGCCGTATTTCACCAGCAGCTTCTTGTCGCGATCGACGTCGACGGTTTCCCAGGAGCAGAGCCCTTCATCGGCGAGTGACGCGACCACCCGCTTGGCATCCTCGCACAGGCAGCAATCGCGCCGGCTCATGACAACCACGCGCGGAAGCATCAGTCCCGCTTCCTTTCACCCGGCAGGCGCACGAGCGTGAACACCTGGTCCCCGTGCCGGTCCAGCATCACGCGCAGAACCATGCCGGGCTCGAAGTCCCGCGCCAGCCGGCGGAAATCCTCGACCGAACGCACGCGCTTGCCGTTGATGCGATAGAGCACATCGCCCTTGACGATGCCGGCCCGGGCCGCGGGCGAACCGGGCGCGACCTCGCGCACGACCACGCCTTCCTTCACCCGGGCATGCAGCTGGCGCGCCGCCTCGGCATCGAGATCCTCGAGCACCACGCCCAGCTTCAGACGACCCTTGCCCGCTTTCGCGACCCGGACCTGCTCGGGCATCTTTTCCAGCGTGACCGTGACCGTCTTGCGCTTGCCATTCCGGATCAGCTCGATGCGCACCCGGTCCCCGGGCTTGTGCCGGGCCACCCGGATCGGAAGATCGTGCGCCTTCCGGATCCGCTCCCCGTCGATCGCGACGATGACGTCGCCGGCGCGGATCCCGGCCTTGTCGGCCGCCGAACCCGCCTCGACCTGCGGAATCAGCGCGCCCTCACGGCTGGGCAGCCCAAGCGCCTCCTGGGTTTCCTTGTCGATGTCGCGGATGTAGACGCCGAGCCGCGCGCGGGTGACGTGGCCGGTTCGCTTCAGCTCCTCAATAACCGGCCGGGCGAGGTTGATCGGAATCGCGAATCCGATCCCGTTGTTCCCGCCGCTGCGCGAATAGATCGCCGTGTTGATGCCGACCACCTCGCCGCGGATGTTGAACAGCGGTCCGCCCGAGTTGCCCGGATTGATCGCGGCGTCGGTCTGGATGAAGTCGTCGTAGGGGCCGGAGCCAATCACGCGCCCCTTGGCCGAGACGATGCCGGCCGTGACCGTCTGCTCAAGGCCGAACGGATTGCCGATCGCAACCACCCAGTCGCCGACCCGGAGCTTGTCGGAATCGCCGAGCCGGACCGTCTTCAGGCCCTTCGCCTTCACCTTCAGAAGCCCCACGTCCAGCTTCGGATCGGTGCCGACGATCTCGGCCGGCATTTCGCGGCCGTCGCGGAACTTGACGATCACCTCGTCGGCACCCTCGATCACGTGATTGTTCGTGACGATGTAGCCGTCCGGACTGATCACGAAGCCCGTGCCCAGCGCATGGCGCTCCTGCGGCGGAAGGTGCCCGAAGAAGTCCTTGAAAAACTCCTCGAACGGAGAACCGGGCGGGAAGCCGAAGCCGGGCGGAAGCCCCTGGGGGCCTCCCTGCACGACCTGGGTGGTGCTGATGTTCACGACCGCATCGGCCTGCGATTCGGCCAGATCGGCGAAGCTGTCCGGCAGCGCGGCCGCCAGATGCGGCACGGCGAGCAGAATCATTCCGGCAGCAAGGCGCAGCAGTTGGTTCACGGGCATCTCCTTACAAGGTTCGGTTTCGACGTTCCGGGCCTGCCCCGCGCCCGGCGGCAAGGCCCGAAGAATCGCGGGGATTGTTCCGTCTGATCGATGAAAAGTTCATGAAGCGGAAGCCGCGCGCTCGATGCCGACCAGACGCGCGTCGGGAACCCGCGGCGCGTGCCGGGGAAGCCACAGGCCAAAGTACCCGCCCATCGCCGCAAGGCCCAGCGCCGCTGCGGCAAGATCGGCATGGGCAAGCCCCATGCGCGCAAACCAGGCTTCGGACACGAGCCCCGCGGCCAGAAAAAGCAGAAGGGGCATGCCATACACCCACAGGCCGAGCCGGAGCACGGCGTGATCGGGGGCGTGCACGCGCACGATGTCGCCGGGGCGCGCTCCGATGCGGTTGGGAAGGCGCAGTTCGACAAAGCGCCGGCGCCAGCCGCCCAGCGTGCCGCAGGCGGCCTTTCCCGCGCATCCGTCGCAGCCGCTCATCCGCGCCAGGCGCACGCGTACGCTGTCGCCCTCGGCTGCCACGACGATTCCCTGATGTTCCATGCGACCCCGCTTCAACTCGGATTGAACGCCACTATTCCACCCGATTCCCCTCCGCCTGCCAAGCCCAGTTCCGGTCTCCACGCCGGTTGCAGGCGCGGGACGCCATCCCTAGCCTCAATGCAATGGAGCAGGATATCGTCTGCGACGTTCTGATCATCGGCAGCGGCGCGGCCGGCCTGTATTGCGCGGCCAACCTTCCCGACGAGATGGACGTCGTCGTGGTCAACAAGGGCCGTTTCGAGGAATCGAGCACCTGGCTTGCCCAGGGCGGGATTGCCGCCCCGATCGCCCGCGGAGACAGCATCGAAGACCATGTGCGAGATACGCTTGCGGCCGGCTGCGGCCTGTGCCACGAGGACGTGGTCCGGCGCATCATCGAGCAGGGCGTGCGCATCATCGAGGATCTGCGGAGCCTCGGCGCGGACTTCGACACCGAGGGCGAAGAGCTCCACCTGACCCGCGAGGGCGGACACAGCCGCCGGCGGATCGCGCACGCACGCGATGCGACCGGACGGGCCATCGACGAGGCCCTCCACCGCAGGATCCATGAAGCCGGCATCCGGCACCTCGAGCATCATACCGCGATCGACCTCGTGACCAGCGACCGCGTTCCCAACTGGCGCGGCAAAAGGCGCTGCCTGGGCGCCTATCTGCTCGATCCCGACGGCCGCGTGCGCGCCGTACGGGCGCGGCACACGGTGCTGGCCACCGGCGGCGCCGGCAAGGCCTACCTGTTCACGTCGAACTCGCATGCCGCAAGCGGCGACGGAATCGCGATGGCCTGGCGCGCGGGCGTGCCGGTGATGAACCTCGAGTTCATCCAGTTTCATCCGACCTGCCTCTATCACCCGCAGGGCTCGAACATGCTGCTGTCCGAGGCGCTGCGCGGCGAGGGCGCGATCGTCGTGGACGGAAACGGACGGCGCTTTCTGTTCGATTACGACGAGCGCGGAGAGCTGGCCCCGCGCGACATCGTCGCGCGCGCCATCGACCATGAGATGAAGCGGCAGGGCGTGGACTGCATGTACCTCGACGCCCGCCCGATCGGACGCGAGCGGATCGACCGCCAGTTTCCGAACATCCGCGACCGGCTGGCGGATCTCGGCATCGACATCCTGAGCGAACCGATCCCGATCGTTCCCGCGGCGCACTATCTGGTGGGCGGCATCCAGGCCGGCGTGGACGGACGCACCGCGCTGGACGGGCTGTATGCGATCGGGGAAACCGCCTGCACCGGCCTGCACGGCGCCAACCGGCTCGCGAGCAACTCGCTGCTCGAATGCCTTGCGATGGCCCGGCTGTGCGCCGCCGCAATCAGGCAGGAGCCGCCGGCGGATGCGGATGTAAGTCTTCCCGCCTGGGACGAAACCGGCATCGAGCCCGAGGCCGAACGCATCTCGATCAAGCAGAACTGGGACGAAATCCGGGCGACGATGTCGAACTACGTCGGCATTGTCCGCAGCAACGAGCGTCTGCGCCGCGCGCACCGCCGGCTTACGGTCATCAACGAGGAAGTCGCCGCCTACTACTGGCGCCATCCGGTATCGCGCGATCTGATCGAACTGCGCAATCTGGCTCTGGTCGCCGATCTGATCATTCGCTGCGCGCTGGCCCGGCACGAATCCCGCGGCCTGCACTATTCGATCGACTATCCGTTCACGCTCGATGAAGCGAAGGATACGATTCTGAATCCGGAGGCGTTTCTGTGAATCCGCGCTGCATTCGTGCACGAATCACCGGACGGGTCCAGGGGGTGTTCTTCCGCCAGTCCACCCGCGAGGAGGCCCGCCGGCTGGGACTTGCCGGCTGGGTCCGCAATCTGCCGGACGGAAGCGTGGAGGTTCTGGCCTGCGGGGAACCGGACTCGGTCGAGGCGCTGATCCGCTTTCTGCATTCGGGCCCGCCGCTTGCCGAGGTGCGCGGTGTGCACATCCGGGACGAGGCTGACTGCGCGCCTCCGCCCTCCTTCGAGATCCGCTACGACGTTTCCTGACCGACAAAAAAGCCCCGCCGAAGTGGCGGGGCCTGAATCGATGCGTGAAGCCAGGTCAGGACTTCTCGGCGTCTTGTTCTTCGCCTTCTCCGGCAGCCTCGGCACCGGATTCGGCAGCCTCGGCTTGAGCCTCAGCCTCGGCAGGCTCGGCGCCGGACTCATCAGC
>CAYNLY010000009.1:0-14328 GCA_964398225.1 uncultured Zetaproteobacteria bacterium | reverse complement strand
CGGCAGCCTCGGCTTGAGCCTCAGCCTCGGCAGGCTCGGCGCCGGACTCATCAGCAGCCGAAGCCTGCTCGGCGGGCTGCTCCTCGGGCTCCGCTTCAGCCTGCGGCTTGGCCTCGGGCTTTTCGGCCGGCTTCTTCGCGGCCTTTTTCGCCTTCGGCGTGCACGGTTCCTGGACCAGTTCGATCACGGCCATCGGAGCCGCATCACCGACGCGGAACCCGGTCTTGATCAGCCGCGTGTAGCCGCCGGGGCGATCGGCGTAGTTCTTCGCAACCTCATTGAACAGGCGATCGACGACGGCACGATGCCGAAGCTTCGCGAGCGCCTGCCGGCGGGCGTGGAGATCACCGCGCTTGCCCAGCGTGATCAGCTTTTCCAGATACGGGCGCACGGCGCGCGCCTTCGCCTCGGTCGTCTCGATCCGACCGTGGGTGATCACGGCCGCCGCAAGGTTCGCAAGAAGCGCCCGGCGATGGCCGCTGGGACGCCCGAGTTGACCACGATGCTTGCGATGTCTCATCTTTCCTTACCCCTGATTCGGTATCGCGCCGGCGGGCTCAGCCTTCGCCGCCGCTCTGGGCGTCGGCCGGTGGCCAGTTTTCCACCTTCATGCCGAGGTGCAGGCCGTGGCGCTCGAGCACTTCCTTGATCTCGTTGAGCGACTTGCGGCCAAAATTCGGCGTGCGGAGCATTTCCTGCTCGGTGCGCTGGACGAGATCGCCGATCAGGAAGATGTTGTCGCTCTTCAGGCAGTTCATCGAGCGCACGGACAGATCCAGATGCTCGATCGGCTGCCGCAGCAGATCCTCAAGACCGTCGTCGGCGGGTTCCTCGGCCTCCTGCACGGCCACCGCGTTAAAGTCGATGAACACGTCCAGCTGACCGGCGAGAATCCGGGCGGCCTCGTTGATCGCCTCTTCGGGCGTGATCGCGCCGTTCGTTTCCACTTCCATGATCAGCTTGTCGTAGTTCGTCTTCTGGCCGACGCGCGCCTGCTCCACACGGGTGGCCACGCGACGGATCGGCGAAAACGAGGCATCGAGAAGCAGCGTGCCAATGGCCCGCTCGCCGCCCTCGCGCTCGCCCGCCGGCACATAGCCGCGGCCCTTCTCGATTTTCGCCTCGAACTTCAGCGCGCCATCGTCGTTCAGATGGGCGAGAACAAGATCCGGATTCAGCACCAGCACACCGGCCGGGCACTGAAGATCGCCCGCGGTGACAACCGCCGGCCCCTTGCAATCGAGCGTCAGCGTCGCCGGCCCGTCGCCCTCGAGGCGGAGATCCAGTTCCTTCAGGCTCAGAAGAATGTCGAGCACATCCTCGCGGACGCCCTTGATCGTGTCGTATTCGTGCATCACGCCGTCGATCTTGACCTCGGTGACCGCGGCTCCGGGGATCGAGGACAGCAGCATCCGGCGCAGGCTGTTTCCGATGGTCGTGCCGTAGCCACGCTCGAGCGGCTCGAACGTGATCTTGGCCAGACGGCCGGGAACCATGTCTTCGACGGTAATCGTACGGGGCTTGATCAACTGCATGGCGGCGTCCTTGTTACTTGGAATAGAGCTCGACGATCAGCTGCTCGCGGATGTTCGGATCCAACTGCTCGCGCATCGGCAGCTCGCGGAACACGCCCGAGCGGCTCGGCAGGTCCACGTCCAGCCATTCAGCCACGCCGCGGCTGGCCGCGGCCTCGACCGCCGCATTGACCCGGAGGTGCTGCTTGGCCTTGTCCGCGATCTCCACCCGGTCGCCGACGCGGACGAGGTAGGACGGAATGTTGACCGTGCGGCCGTTGACCTTGACATGCTTGTGGCGGACGAGCTGGCGCGCTTCGGTCCGCGAGGATGCGAAGCCCATCCGGTAGACCACATTGTCCAGGCGGCGCTCCAGCAGATGCAGCAGGTTCAGGCCGGTCACGCCCGGCATCCGGTCGGCCTCGGCGAAATACTTGCGGAACTGCTTTTCCTGCATCCCGTAGATCCGCTTGACCTTCTGCTTCTCGCGCAGCTGCATGCCGTAGTCGGAAATCTTCGCGCGGCGGTTCTGCCCGTGCATGCCGGGCGCGTACGGACGGCGCTCGATCGGGCACTTGTCGGTGTAGCACTTTCCGCCCTTGAGGTAGAGCTTCTCTCCCTCGCGGCGGCAAAGGCGGCATTTCGCTTCCAGATAACGGGCCATCGCTCAGCTCCTCAGACCCGGCGCCGCTTCGGCGGGCGGCAGCCGTTGTGCGGAATCGGGGTCACGTCGCGAATGAAGGTGACGTTCAGGCCGGCCGCGGCGATCGCGCGCAGCGCCGACTCCCGGCCGGAGCCCGGCCCCTTGATCAGCACCTGCACGTTCTTCACTCCATGCTCCATCGCCTTCCGGCAAGCCTCCTCGGCCGCCACCTGGGCCGCAAACGGCGTGCTCTTGCGCGAGCCCCGGAAGCCCGATGCGCCGCTGGTCGCCCAGCAGATCGCGTTGCCGGCTTCGTCGGTGAAGGTGATGATCGTGTTGTTGAAGCTGGCGTGAATATGCGCGACCGCGTTCGCAATGTTCTTGCGGGCGCGCTTCTTCGCCGAACCCTTGGGTGCTGCCATTCGTTCTACCTCTTACTTCTTCTTGCCGGCCACGGTGCGGCGCGGGCCCTTGCGCGTGCGCGCGTTCGTCTTCGTCCGCTGCCCGCGGACCGGAAGACCGCGGCGATGGCGCAGGCCCCGGTAGCATCCGAGGTCGGTCAGACGCTTGATGTTCATCGCAACTTCGCGGCGAAGGTCGCCCTCCACCGTGTATTCGCTGTCGATGATTCCGCGAATCTTGACGATCTCCTCGTCGGTCAAGTCCTTGACGCGCGTATCCGGATTCACGCCGGCCTTGGCGAGAATCTTCTTCGAGCTGCTCAGGCCGATCCCGTAGATGTAGGTGAGCGCGACCTCGACGCGCTTCTGGGTCGGAATGTTTACCCCGGCAATACGAGCCACTTCTTATTCCTCCTTGGGACCTGAAAAAAGGGCGCGAACCATAGCCATTGCGGCGGTTGCGCGCAAGCCCTCTCAGCCCTGCCGCTGCTTGTGCCGGGGATTTTCGCAAATGATCCGGACCACACCCTTGCGGCGGATCACCCGGCACTTGTTGCAAATCTTCTTCACCGATGCGCTGACCTTCACGTCCGCACCTCCTTGCATCTCAAGCCTGAGGCTTATTTCTCGCGGTAGCTGATGCGACCGCGGGACAGATCGTACGGCGAAATCTCCACCGTCACCCTGTCCCCCGGCAGGATGCGGATGTAGTACTTCCGCATCTTGCCCGAAATCGTGCACAGCAGTTCATGGCCGTTGTCCAGGCGGACCTTGAACATCGCATTGGGAAGCTTCTCGATAACTTCCCCGCTCATTTCGATCAGATCTTCCTTGGCCATGCTACCCCGTCACCACGTTCTTCAGTGCCTCGTAGACCCGGTCCCGGTCGCCGGAGGCGTCCAGTTCCACGAACCCCGGCTTGTCACGATAGTACGCCAGAAGCGGGCGGGTCTGCTCGGCATAGACCTCGAGCCGATGCGCGATGACATCCTCGCGATCATCGCCGCGCTGGTAGAGCTCGCCGCCGCAGCGGTCGCAGCGACCCTCGACCGAGGGAGGCGAATACTGCCGATGAAAACCGAAACCGCAAGCGCGGCAGATCAGGCGCCCGGAAAGGCGCTCGATCAGCGTCTGCTCCGGCGCCTCCATGAACACGACCCGGTCGATCGAAAGCCCGTGCCGGGCCAGCATCGCATCGAGCGCCTCGGCCTGAGCGACGTTGCGCGGAAAACCGTCGAGCAGAAAGCCGCGCGCGGGATCGGCCGTGATCGCGTCCTCGATCATCGCCACGACAACCTCGTCGGGCACGAGCTTGCCGGCGTCCATGTAGGCCTTGGCCTTGCGCCCGGCCTCGGTGCCCTCGCGGACCGCAGCCCGGAGGATGTCGCCCATGGCCAGATGCCGGAGCCCGAGTTCCTCGGCGAGCCGCTGCCCCTGCGTGCCCTTGCCGACGCCGGGCGGGCCGAAAAGGATCAGGTTCATCCCCGGGTCTTGAGCCGCGCCTGCTTCATCAGCCCCTCATACTGATGGCTGAGCAGGTGGGCCTGAATCTGCCCCATCGTGTCCATCGTCACGACAACGACGATCAGCAGGCTCGTGCCGCCGAAGTAGAACGGCACCGAATACTCGGAGATCAGCCACTGCGGCAGCAGGCAGACGAGGCTTACGTAGATCGCCCCGATCACCGTGATCCGGGTCAGCACGCTGTCGATGTATTCGGCCGTCTTCTGGCCCGGACGGATGCCCGGAATGAAGCCGCCGTGCTTCTTGAGCTGGTCGGCCGTGTCCTTCGGATTGAACACGATCGCCGTGTAGAAGAACGCGAAGAAGATGATCAGCACGGTGTACAGCGTCAGATACAGCCAGCCGCCGGGATTCAGCGCGGCCGAGATGTCGGATAGCCAGCCGAAGCCTTCCGCGCCCTTCGTGAACTGGGCGAACGTGGCCGGCAGCAGGATCAGCGAGGAGGCGAAGATCGGCGGGATCACGCCGGCGGTATTGACCTTCAGCGGAAGAAAGCTGGCCTTGCCGCCGTAGAGCCGGTTGCCGACCTGGCGCTTCGCGTACTGGATCGGGATCCTGCGCTGGGCGCGCTCGAACCAGACGACCACGCCGGTCACGGCCAGCGCCATCGCAAACAGGAACAGCACCTCGAACGGCTGCAAATCACCCACGCGCGCAAGCTCGAGCGTGCCGCCGATCGCGCTGGGAAGCCCCGCGACGATGCCGGCGAAGATGATCAGCGAAATCCCGTTGCCGATGCCGCGCTCGGTGATCTGCTCACCGATCCACATCAGAAAGACCGTGCCCGTCACCAGCGTGAGCACGGCCATCGCCTTGAAGCCGAGCCCCGGTTCGATCACAACGGGCAGGCCGTTGACCGAAAAGGTCTCAAGCCCGATCGAAATGCCGATGGCCTGGAAGAACGCGAGGATCACGGTCCCGTAGCGGGTGTATTCGGTGATCTTGCGGCGCCCGGCCTCGCCCTCTTTCTTCAGCTGTTCGAGCCGGGGCGAAACCACGGTCATCAGCTGCAGGATGATCGCCGCCGAAATGTACGGCATGATTCCGAGCGCGAAGATCGTCAGCCGGCTGAGCGCGCCGCCGGAGAACATGTCGAACATGCCCAGCATCGTGCCCTGCGCCTGCTGGAAAAACTGGGCCAGCACGGCCGCGTCGATCCCGGGAACCGGAATATGGGCGCCGATCCGGTAGACGATCAGCATGCCCAGCGTGAACATGATCCGGGCCTTCAGCTCCGGAATGCGCCCGATATCCCCCAGACCGCCGAGCGGCGCCGCAACGGGCCCGGCCATCTCAGGCTCCGGTTGCGGTCAGCGCAAGCGTGCCGCCCGCCGCCTCGACCTTCTCGCGCGCCTGCCGGGAAGCCGCGGCAACCGCGATCTCGAGCTTCCGCTCGAGGCTTCCCTCGCCGAGAAGCTTGATCGGATCCACCGCGTTGCGGACGAGCCCGGCCTCGTACAGGGCCGCCGGATCAACCTTCGCCCCGTCCTCGAAGCGGTTCAGCGCCTCGAGATTGACGATCTGGTAACGGACGCGCGTGCGCGGCGTGAACCCGCGCTTCGGAAGTCGCCGGATCAGCGGCATCTGGCCGCCCTCAAAGCCGCGCGCGACCTTGCCGCCGGAGCGCGACTTCTGGCCCTTGTGGCCGCGGCCGCAGGTCTTGCCGTGACCGCTTCCGATGCCGCAGCCGACGCGCTTGCGCGCGTGGCGCGCGCCCGGGGTTGGCTTCAGTTCGTTCAGCTTCATGCTTCCTCTCCCGATTCGATGCGGACCAGATGCCGGACCTTGTTCACCATGCCGCGCACGGCCGGCGTGTCCTCAAGCTCGACCACCTGATTCAACCGCCGGAAACCGAGTCCGCGCAGCGTCGCCTTCTGATCCTTCGAATATCCGATTCCGCTCTTGATCTGACGAATCCGGATCGTGTTCTTCCTGGCCATTGCCTTCCTCCTCGACCCGGACGCCTCAGGCGGCCTTGCGGCCGCGGCGGGCCGCCACCTGCTCGGGGCTTTCGAGCTGCTTGAGCCCGTTGAAGGTCGCGCGCACCGTGTTGATCGGATTCCGCGAGCCCAGGGTCTTGGTCAGGATGTCGCGGATGCCGACCGCATCGAGCACGGCGCGCACCGCCGAGCCCGCGATCACGCCGGTACCCTCGCTTGCGGGCTTGAGCAGCACGCGGGTCGCATCCTGACGGCCCACGACCTCGAAATGGATCGTGCCGCCCTTGCGCGGAACGTAGATCAGCGACTTCTTCGCGATCTCGGTCGCCTTGCGGATCGCCTCGGGCACTTCCTTGGCCTTCGCATGGCCGAATCCGACGTGGCCGTTGCCGTCGCCCACGACCATCAGGGCCGAAAAGCCCATCCGGCGGCCGCCGGCCACGGTCTTGGCCACGCGGTTGATCGCTACGAGCTTCTCGGTCAGTTCCAATTCGTCTGCATTGATCATCGGCTTACTCCTAGAACTTCAGTCCGCCCGCCCGGGCGCCTTCGGCCAGCGCCTGGACGCGGCCGTGGTAGGGATACCGGCCGCGGTCGAACGCGACCTCGGTCACCCCGGCCTTCAGCGCGCGCTCGGCGATCAGGCGCCCGACCGCCTCGGCGCCCTGCTTGTTGCCGCCGTTCTCCACGCCCTTCTCGAGGCTCGATGCCGCCGCGAGCGTCCGTCCGGTGGCATCGTCGATGACCTGGGCGTAGATGTGCCGGGCCGAACGGAACACGCTCAGCCGCGGACGTCCGGAAGCCTTCACGCGGCCGCGCACGCGCCGCATCCGGCGGACGGCTGCATTGTATTCGTATCGTTTGGCGCTCATCGTCCGTACTCCTGTCGTCCCTTAGGCCTTCTTGCCTTCCTTCATCGCCACGTATTCGCCCAGGTAGCGAATGCCCTTGCCCTTGTAGGGCTCGGGCGGACGGAAGGAACGAATCTCGGCGGCCACCTGGCCGACCTTCTGCTTGTCGATGCCCGAAATCGTGATCCGGGTCTGCTCGACCTTCGCATCCACGCCTTCCGGAAGCTGATACTCGACCGGATGCGAAAAGCCGAGCTGCAGCACGAGCTTGCGGCCCTGAGCCTGGGCGCGGTAGCCGACGCCGCGCAGCTCGAGCACCTTCTCGAAGCCCTGGCTGACGCCGGTGACGCAGTTCGCGATCAGCGCGCGCGCCGTGCCGAAAAAGGACTTGGTCTGCTTGTCGGCCACGTCGGCGCACCTGACCTGAAGGCTGCCGTCCTGCTGCTCGACGGAAATGCCCGGAAACAGAGGCGCGGCAAGCTCGCCCTTCGGCCCCTTGACGCGGACCTCGTCCTCGCCGATCCGGACCTCGACGCCGGCGGGCAACGGAATGGGTTGATAACCAATACGCGACATCGCCTTCTACCTCAAAACACGGTGCACAGGATCTCGCCACCGCAGCGGGAGGCCCGGGCCTTCTTGTCGGTCATGATGCCCTTGGAGGTGCTGACAATCGCGACGCCGTAGCCGTTCTTCACGCGCGGCAACTCGTCGACGCCGGCATAGACGCGGCGGCCCGGCTTCGACACCCTCTTGATCTCACGGATCACCGGCCGCCCTTCCTCGTCGTAGCGGAGCGTCAGCCGCAGGTAGCGATGCCCCTTGTGGTTGTAGGGCTTGACCGCGGCGATGTAGCCCTCTTCCTTGAGGATGTTCGCGATCCGCTCCAGCACCTTGCTTGCGGGCAGCTCGATCTTTTCGATTCCAGCCATCTGCGCGTTGCGAATCCGCGTCAGCATGTCGGCAATACGATCCATCATCATCGTCGGCTACCCCTACCAGCTCGATTTGACCATGCCGGGAATCTGTCCGGCCAGTGCGTACTTGCGCAGGCAGCAGCGGCACAGGCCGAACTTCCGGTAGACCGAATGCGGCCTGCCGCACACCTGGCAGCGCGTGTAGGCACGCACCTTGAACTTCGGCTTGCGCTTGCACTTTGCAATCATTCGCTTCGACGCCATCTTGCTCTCCTCAGGCCCGGAACGGCATGTTGAACTGCTTCAGCAGCGCCCGGCCTTCCTCGTCGGTTTTCGCGGTGGTGCAGATCGTGATGTCCATGCCCCGGATCCGGTCCACCTTGTCGTAGTCGATCTCGGGGAAGATGATCTGCTCCCGGATGCCCAGCGTGTAGTTGCCGCGGCCGTCGAACGACTTCGGCGACACGCCCTTGAAATCGCGAATGCGCGGCAGGGCGATGTTGATCAGCCGGTCCAGGAACTCCCACATCCGGTCGCCGCGCAGCGTCACCCGGCAGCCCACCGGCATGCCCTGACGCAGCTTGAAGTTCGCGATCGACTTGCGCGCACGCGTCACCACCGGCTTCTGACCCGTGATCGCGGCCATGTCCGCAAGCGCCCCTTCCAGCGCCTTCGCGTTCTGCGCGGCCTCGCCGACGCCCATGTTCACGACGATCTTCTCCAGCCGCGGAATCTGCATCGGGTTCTTGTAGCCGAACTCCTTCTGCATCGCGGGCACCACGGTTTCGCGGTAAAAATCCTTCAAACGTGCCATCGTTGCCTACTCCTAGCGGTCCAGCACTTCACCGCACTTGCGGCAGGTGCGCACCTTGCGGCCGTCCTCGAGAATCTTCGCGCCCAGGCGCACGCCCGTCTTGCACTTCGGGCAGAAGTACTGGACGTTGGAAATCGCGATCGGCGCTTCCTTTTCGATGATCCCGCCGGCCGAGTTCGGCGTCGGGCGCATGTGCCGCTTGACCATGTTGACCTTGGCCACGAGCACCCGGCCCTCCTTCGGCAGCACGCGGATCACCTTGCCCCGCGCGCCCTTGTCGCGGCCGGCGATCACGATCACTTCGTCGTCACGGCGGATTCGGGTCTTCATCATCGCTTCCATCCTCGATGAGCCTTACAGCACTTCCGGAGCAAGGGAGATGATCTTCATGTATCCCTTGTCCCTGAGCTCGCGCGTCACCGGTCCGAAGATGCGGGTGCCGATCGGCTCGTTCTGCTTGGTCAGCAGCACGGCCGCGTTCTCGTCGAAGCGGATCGAGCTGCCGTCCTTGCGGCGGAACTCCTTGGCCGTGCGCACGACGACCGCGCGCTGCACGTCGCCCTTCTTCACGCGCCCGCCCGGCATCGCCTCCTTGACGGCGACGACGATCACGTCGCCGATCCGGGCGTAGCGGCGCTTGGAGCCGCCCAGCACCTTGATGCAGGCCACCTTCCGGGCGCCGGAATTGTCGGCCACGTTGAGCACGGTTTCGTTCTGAATCATCGCCTCAACCTCCGATCAGAGCTGCTCGGCGCGGGTGACCACTTCGGTCAGCATCCAGCGCTTGCGGCGGGAAAGCGGACGCGACTCGATGATGCGGACGCGATCCCCGATGTTGCAGGTGTTCTCTTCGTCGTGCGCCATGTACTTCTTGTGCGAGCGCACGGTCTTCCGGTAGCGCGGATGCAGGAACTTCCGCTCCACCTCGACGACGATCGTCTTGTCGCCCTTGTTCGACACGACGATGCCTTCCAGCACGCGCTTGTTGCTCTTTGCCTCAGTCATCGTTTCCTTACCTCGTTACGCGCCGCTCGTTCAGAATGGTCTTGATGCGCGCGATCTCCCGACGCACCTGGCCGATGCGGGCGGTGTTCGCAAGCTGCATCGTCGCCTTCTGGAAGCGCAGCTTCATGTGTTCCTCGGCAAGCTCGTTGAGCCTGGCCTTCAGATCGGCATCGGACATCGCACGCAGCTCCTTGGCCTTCTTCACGTCGCTCATCGGCCCACCCCGCGAACCACGATCTTGGTCCGGATCGGCAGCTTGGACGCCGCCCGGCTCAGCGCGCCGCGCGCAAGCTCCTCGGACACGCCGTCCATTTCATACAGGATCCGGCCGGCCTTGACCGCGGCGACCCAGTAGTCCGGCGAGCCCTTGCCGGAGCCCATACGGACCTCGGCGGGCTTCTTCGAAACCGGCAGATCCGGGAACATCCGGATCCAGATGCGCCCCTGACGCTTGATGTGGCGCGTCATCGCGATACGCGCCGCCTCGATCTGGCGGGCGGTGATCCGTCCGGGCTCCAGCGCCTTCAGCCCGTACTGGCCGAAGTTGAGGCTGGCGCCGCGCTCGCTCTTGCCGCGGATGCGCTGAAGCTCCTTGTGATGCTTCCGCCAGCGAATCTTCTTTGGTTGCAGCATGGCTCAATCCCCTTCCCGGTCCTAGGCCCGATCCGCCGGATCGTCGCCGAAGACCTCGCCGTGGTAGATCCAGACCTTGACGCCGATCACGCCGTAGGTCGTGCGCGCCTCGGCAAAGCCGTAGTCCACGTCCGCGCGAAGCGTATGCAGCGGCACGCGGCCCTCGCGGTACCACTCGGTGCGGGCGATCTCCGCGCCGCCGAGCCGGCCGGCGCAGTTGATCCGCACGCCCTTCGCGCCCATGCGCATCGCGTTCTGCACCGCGCGCTTCATCGCGCGCCGGAAGGCCACGCGGCGCTCAAGCTGGAAGGCCACGTTCTCGGCCACGAGCTGGGCGTCGGCCTCGGGCTTGCGGATTTCGACGATGTTGATCTGAACCTCGCGGCCGAACTTCTGCTGCAGGTCGCGCCGCAGGTTTTCGATTTCCGAACCCTTCTTGCCGATCACGACACCCGGGCGGGCGGTGTGCACGGTCACCTTGATCTTGTCCGCCGGACGCTCGATGACGATGCGCGAGACCGAGGCATGCCGCAGGCGGTTCTTGATCTCATCCCGCAGGCGGATGTCCTCGAGCAGCTGCTCTCCATACTGCTTTTCGTTCGCGTACCAGAGCGAATCCCAGCTGCGGATGCCGCCTACACGAAAACCGATCGGATTGACTTTCTGACCCATGTCCTTCGTCTCCTCAGTCCCGCTCGCTCACGGCCACGATCAGGTGGCTGTGGCGGTGAAAGCGCTTGCGCATCCGCCCCATGCCCTTGGGCCGGTAGCGCTTGAGCGTCATGCCGGCGTCGACCCGGGCCTGGCTGACGCGGAGGTTGTCCACGTCCAGCCCGTGGTTCTGCTCGGCGTTGGCCACGGCCGAACGCAGCACCTTCTCGAACAGGCGCGCCGACTTCTTGGGCGAAAGCGCCAGCACCGCCAGCGCCTTATCCACCGGAAGCCCCCGGATGGCATCGGCCATCAGCCGCGCCTTCTGCGGGCTGATGCGACTGTTTCTGGCAATCGCACGAACTTCCTGCGTCATGGCTTACCTCTTCCGCGCCTTCTTGTCGGCGCCGTGGCCGTAGTAGGTCCGGGTCGGCGCAAACTCGCCCAGCTTGTGGCCGACCATGTTTTCGGTCACGTAGACCGGGATGAACTTGTTCCCGTTGTGCACCGCGAAGTTCAGCCCGACGAAGTCCGGCGTGATCGTCGAACGCCGCGACCAGGTCTTGATCACGCCCTTCTTCGCGCCCTGCTTCGCAGCCAGCACCTTCTTCTCGAGCGAGGGCTCGACGTAGGGACCTTTCTTCAGCGAACGCGCCATTGGCTACCTCACTTCCTGCGGCGACGGATGATGTCGCGATCCGACGCCTTGTTCTTCTTGCGGGTCTTGTGACCCTTCGTCGGCACGCCCCAGGGCGTCACGGGATGACGGCCGCCCGAGGTGCGGCCCTCGCCGCCGCCGTGCGGATGGTCCACCGGGTTCATCGCGACACCGCGGACATGCGGCCGGCGGCCCAGCCAGCGCGCCCGGCCCGCCTTGCCGAGTGTCCGGTTCGCGTGGTCCGCATTGCTGACCACGCCGATCGTGGCCATGCAGCGGGCGTCCACCCGGCGGAACTCGCCCGAAGGCATCTTCAGCACGGCCCGGCCGCCTTCCTTGCCCATCAGCTGGATGGACGCGCCGGCCGAGCGGGCGAGCTGCCCGCCCTTGCCGGGCTTGAGCTCGACGTTGTGCACCAGCGTGCCGACATGAATCTTTTCCAGCGGCAGCGCATTGCCCGGACGAATGTCCGCATCCGGGCCGCTCATGACGACGTCGCCGGGCTTCAGGCCCTGCGGCGCCAGGATGTAGCGCTTGTCGCCGTTTTTGAACACGACCAGCGCAATGTACGCCGTGCGGTTGGGGTCGTATTCGAGGCGCGCAACTTTACCTTCGATGCCGAAATTGTCACGCTTGAAATCGATGATCCGGTAGCGCCGCTTGTGGCCGCCGCCGCGGTGGCGCGCGGTGAGCCGGCCGTTGTTGTTGCGCCCGCCCTTCTTCGGCAGACCCACGGTCAGCGAACGCTCGGGCTCGCCCCGGTAAAGCTCCGGATTGACGACCGCGATGCGCCCGCGGCTTCCGTTCGTAATCGGCTTCAGAACCTTCAGTGCCATCGCTTATGCCTCTTCTGCCACGTCCAGCGTCTGCCCCTCGGCAAGACGCACGACCGCCTTTCGATATCCGGGACGACGTCCCGCATGCCAGCCGCGCCGCTTCGGCTTGCCCGGCATGTTCATGATCTGCACCTTGACCACGTCCACGCCGAAGATCGCCTCGATCGCGGCCTTGACCTGAGCCTTGGTCGCATCCCGCGCGACGCGGAAGGTGTACTGGTTCGCCTCGGCGCCGGCGGTGTAGCTCTTTTCGGTGATGACCGGCTGCCGGATGATGTCGTAATGCTCGATCGTTGCGCTCATGCCAGTCGCTCCTCCAGCTTGTCGACCGCGGCCTCGGTCAGGATGATCCGCTCGGCCTTCAGAAGATCGTGCAGGTTCACCTGGCCGTCGAGGATCACCTTCGTGTTCGGGATGTTGCGGCCGGAAAGCTCGATCTCACGGTTCGGCTCGGCGAGCACGACCAGCCCCGAGCGCGTGCCGAGGTTGCCGAGCACCTGGGCGAACTTCTTCGTCTTGATCTCGCCCAGCTCGATCTTGTTCACGACCGTGATCCGCCCTTCACGCAGCGCATCGGACAGCACCAGACGCAGCGCGCGCCTGCGCTCCTTGCGGTTGATCCGGGTCGCGAAGTTCGCGTTCGCCTTCGGTCCGTGCGGAATGCCGCCGTGGCGCCACTGGGTCGCACGGATCGATCCCTGGCGGGCCCGGCCCGTTCCCTTCTGACGCCAGGGCTTGCGGCCGCCGCCGGACACCTCGGCACGAGTCTTCGTTGCGCGCGTGCCGCGACGCTGGGCCTCGGCCAGCGCGTTGTAGACCCGGTGCACGAAGCCGACGTCGGGCTCGAGTCCGAACACGGCCGGATTCAGCTCGCGGGTGCCGACCTCGTTGTTGTTCTGATCCACGATGGCGATCTTCGTCATCTCAAGCTCCCTTCACCGCGGGCCGCACCTCGACCAGACCGCCGCGCGGGCCCGGAACGGCGCCCTTGACGAGAATCCGGTTCGCCTCGGCATCCACGCGGACGATCTCGAGGTTCTGCACCGTGGTCCGCGCATGGCCGTAGTGGCCCGGCATCTTCTTGCCCGGAAACACGCGCCCCGGATCCTGACACTGGCCGGTCGAACCCATCTGGCGGTGCACCTTCTCCGCACCGTGGCTGGCGCGGCCGCCGCCGAAGTTGTAGCGCTTCATCACGCCGGCAAACCCGCGGCCCTTCGAGGTTCCGGACACGTCAACCTTCTGACCCTCGGAAAACAGCGTCGCATCAAGCTCGGCGCCCGGCTCGATGTCCTCGCCCTCGTCCAGACGGAACTCGCGCAGGCCGCCCATGACCTCGCAGCCGTGCCGGGCGAAATGCCCCTGGACGGCGCGGGTGGTCTTCTTCTTCGGCGCCCCATAGCCGACCTGAACGGCGTCGTAGCCGTCGGTGTCGCGACTGCGGCGCAGCACGACCTTGCAGGGCTCGACCTCGAGCACGGTCACCGGAATGCAGGAACCGTCCTCGGCGAACACCTGCGTCATGCCTGCCTTGCGGGCGATCAGTCCAACTGCCATCGTCGCCTCCTCAGAGCTTGATCTCGACGTCGACGCCGCTGGGCAGGTCCAGCTTCATCAGCGCGTCCACCGTCTGCGGAGTCGGCTTGTCGATGTCGAGCAACCGCTTGTGCGTGCGAATCTCGAAATGCTCGCGCGAGTCCTTGTACTTGTGCGGACTACGGATCACGCAGAACTTGCGGATCTTGGTCGGCATCGGAATCGGACCGCGCACCTCGGCGCCGGTCCGCTTGGCCGTGGCCACGATGTCCGCCGCGCTCTTGTCGAGAATGCGGTGGTCGTAGGACTTCAGGCGAATGCGAATGGTCTGAGCTGCCACAATCGGCCCCCTTACTCGATGATCTCGGTGACGACGCCTGCGCCGACGGTGCGGCCGCCCTCGCG
>CAYNLY010000008.1:0-41530 GCA_964398225.1 uncultured Zetaproteobacteria bacterium | reverse complement strand
CTGTATGAAGCCAACTGCGCCATGTGCCACGGCGTCAACGGCGAGCCCACGGAATACGGCAAGAAGCTCAAGCCGTATCCGGCGCGCAACCACCGCGCGATCGCCAAGCTCGTGGACCGCGACGAGCTGCGCCGGATCATCACCTACGGCGTGAAGGGCACGGCGATGACGCCGAAGAAGTATTCGCTCGACCCGCTCGAGATCGAGGCCGTCATCGACTACATCCAGACCTTCGACTACAAGCCGGATCTTGCCAACGGCAAGAAGCGCTTCGAGGCCGTCTGCTCGACCTGCCACGGCAAGGACGGTCGCGCCAAGACGGGCGTGGGCGCGAAGAACCTCGTCTATTCGAAGCTGGATCTGAAGGGGATCGTGCACACGATGCGCTACGGCCGCCCGGGCACGCTGATGACGAGCAAGCGCCACCAGCTCAGCAACAAGGACATCGCGGACATCGCCTATTACGTCTACTCGCTGCGATACAAGGCAAGCCCCGAGCGCGGCAAGAAGCTCTACGCGAAGTCCTGCGCCTCCTGCCATGCCACTCCGAAGGACATCCGTCTGATCGGAAACGCCGCCGCACGGCGCACGATCAGCGATCTCGACGACCGGCTGCTCGATCTGCGCATCCGGCACGGCCGGCATGTCGAGCGCGCGGGCAAGGGCATCGAGAAACTCAGCGACGACGATGTCCAGGACATCATCGCGTACATGAGGGCCGAAACGAAGTCATGAGCGAAGCATCCGGGCACGGCGCCTCCCGGCTGGGGGGCGCCGACCTTTTTGATCTGGAGCTGATCCGGAAATACGACAAGGCCGGACCGCGCTACACCTCGTATCCGACCGCGCCGATGTTCCACACCGGCGTGGGCGAAAAGGCCTACCGCGAGACGCTCGCGCGGATCGCGCCGCTGGATGCCCCGCTTTCGCTGTATGTGCACATCCCGTTCTGCAACACGGTGTGCTACTACTGCGGCTGCTCGAAGATCGTCACCCGCCAGTACGAACGGGCCGTGCCCTACCTTGAGCGCCTGCACCGGGAGATCGAGCTCGTCGCCGAAGTGCTGGGCTATGCACCGGGCGAAGGGCGAACGGTGACGCAGCTTCACTTCGGCGGCGGAACGCCCACCTTCCTGACGGACGAGCAGCTGCGCGCGCTGGTGGCCAAGCTCCGGCATCACTTCCGCTTCGCACCCGATGACGAAGGCGAATACGGGATCGAGATCGACCCGCGCGAATGCGCCGAAGACACCGTGGCCACGCTGCGGGAAATCGGCTTCAACCGGATGAGCATGGGCGTTCAGGACTTCGATCCGGCCGTGCAGAAGGCCGTGAACCGCATCCAGAGCGAGGAGCTGACGCTTCGGGTGCTGAATCAGGCGCGCGAGCACGGCTTCAAGTCGATCAACATCGACCTGATGTACGGCCTGCCGCACCAGTCGGTGGCAAGCTTCGACCGGACGCTGGAGACGATCATCGCGTTCAGCCCGGACCGGATCGCGCTGTTCAACTACGCCCACCTGCCGCACATGTTCATGCCGCAGCGGCGCATCAACGAGGCCGATCTGCCGAGCCCCGCCGAAAAGCTTGCGATCCTCGAGCATTCGATCCACAAGCTGCTCGATGCGGGCTACGTGTTCATCGGCATGGATCATTTCGCGAAGCCCGACGACGAGCTGACGATCGCCCAGCGGGAAGGCAAGCTCTACCGCAACTTCCAGGGCTACTCCACGCACGCCGACTGCGATCTTCTGGGACTGGGGCTCACCTCGATCGGCTTTGCCGGCGGCGCATTCTTCCAGAACACCAAGGAGCTCGACGCCTACCATGAGGCGATCGATCAGGGCCGGCTGCCGGTCTTCCGGGGCTACATCCTCTCGGAGGAAGACCATCTCCGGCGGCATGTGATCATGCGGCTGATGTGCGACTTCGCGCTCGATTTCGCCGATGTCGAACGCCGCTTCGGCATCGTCTTCCGCGAACATTTCGCCGAGGAACTCCGGGATCTCGAGGGCATGGAAGCCGACGGCCTCGTCCGGCTTGAATCCGGCCGACTCACCGTGCTGCCGGCCGGGCGGCTGCTGATCCGCAACATCGCGATGGTGTTCGACGAATACCTGCGCCGCAGGGCGGCCCAGGTGAAGTTCTCGAAGGTGATCTAGCCGAACACCCGTTTCAGAAGTTCGGTTGTCCGCGCAGCGGGATCCTTCCGGATGCGTGCTTCCTCACGGGCCAGCATCGCAAACAGCCCGTCCAGCGCCTTGCGGGTGACGTAGCCGTCCAGATCGTCCTTCAGCCGGTGGCCGACCAGGGGCAGCGAGCGGAAACGGTCCGCAAAGGCGCGCCAGGCGCGCACCGCGCCCGCATGCTCAAGCTCCCGATGGACGATCGGACGGAACACCTCGATCAGCCGCGCTTCGGTATGGCGGCGGAAGTAGCGGGTCGCCGCATCCTCCGGCCCCTTCCAGATCGCGCGCACATCCCGAAGCCGGAGGCCCCGGACGGCATCGACAAAGATCGGCTTCGCCTTCGGCGCCGCGGCCTCGGCGGCCCGGTTCATGCGCCGCTCGAGATCCTCGACCGTCCGCCCGAATCCCATCCGGCGAAGCAGATCCGCCGGTTTGCGGAGGCGCTCCGGAAGCGGAATCCGGATCTCCGGGTTCTTCCAGTACCCGCCGGGCCGACCCACCCGCGCCACGCTCCGGCTCGTGGCCACCTCGAGCGCCTGCCGGATGCCCCGGACCAGTTCGGCCTCGTTCGGCGTTCTCGCACCGGAGAGCTCCGAACGAAGCCCGTCCAGCATGCCGTCCACCCAGCCCGCATGCGCAAGTCCAGCGCCCGCGGCGAGCAGCGGCGCCAGCAGGATGATAAGCGAAAGCCTCAGTAGCTTTTGCGGAACTCGGTCGTGTGGCATTTCGGGCAGGGCGGCACCCGACCGGTCCGTTTCAGATGAATCGAATGGCCGCAGCTCGTGCAGGTCAGCGTGCCCGCGCTCGTGATTTCACCGGAACGGACCGTCAGCACCTTGTCGGCCTGACGGGCAAGCCCCGAAAGCGCCTCGCCCGCGGCCCGAAAGGCGGCGGCGAACGCGGCGACCGCTCCCGCGCCCAGCCGCGCCGGATTGAGCCTTTCAGCCGCCTGATCGCGGATGTCCGCGGCCATCTGGAGCACGTCCTTTTCCATCAGTTCCTTCAGCCGCCGACCCTGTTCCTCGGAGAACGCGCCCGCGGCCGTCAGCTGCTCGCGCGCCTTCTCGAGGGCGGCGCGGGCCACTTCGGCCGATTTCTCCGTGCTCGCCTCGAAGATCTCGCGGAAACGCTGGGCCAGCAGATCGTACTGATCGGCCTCGGCATCCGCCCCGCCGGTATCGGCGTCGTCCATGTGCCGGATCACCGCATCGCCGAACTCGGACGTGGACACCTTCGTCGCGCCTTCCATCAGGCGATGGAAGTCGTAGGTCACGGTTTTTGCGCGGATCGCCCCGCCAATGCCCTTCAGGATCAGATCGGCGGCCTCCGTCCAGCCCATGTAGCGCAGCATCATCTCGCCCGACAGGATCACCGACGAGGGATTGACGACGTTCTTGCCGGCATACTTCGGCGCCGTGCCGTGCGTGGCCTCGAAGATCGCGTGGCCGGTCTGATAGTTGATGTTCGCGCCGGGCGCGATGCCGATGCCGCCGACCTGGGCGGCGAGCGCATCCGAGATGTAGTCCCCGTTCAGGTTCAGGGTCGCGATCACGTCGAACTCGCGCGCCCGGGTCAGCACCTGCTGCAGCGTGATGTCCGCGATCGCGTCCTTGATCACGATCCCGTTCGGCAGCCGGCACCACGGGCCGCCGTCGATCTCCTCGGCGCCGAACTCGCGCTTCGCAAGCTCGTAGCCCCAGTTGCGGAACGCGCCCTCGGTGTACTTCATGATGTTGCCCTTGTGCACCAGCGTCACCGACTTGCGTCCGTTGTCGATCGCGTACTGGATCGCGGCGCGCACGAGCCGCTCGGTGCCCTCGCGCGAGACCGGCTTGATGCCGATGCCGCTCGTTTCAGGGAAGCGGATCTTCGTCACGCCCATTTCGTTCTGCAGGAAGTCGATGACCTTGCGCACCTCGGGCGTGCCCGCTTCCCACTCGATGCCGGCGTAGATGTCCTCGCTGTTCTCGCGGAAGATGACCATGTCCACGTCTTCCGGATGCTTGACGGGGCTCGGCACGCCGTCGAAATACTTGACCGGACGCAGGCAGACGTAGAGATCGAGCTGCTGGCGGAGGGCGACGTTCAGCGAGCGGATGCCGCCGCCCACCGGCGTCGTCAGCGGCCCCTTGATGCCGACCAGGTATTCCCGGAAGGCCTCGAGCGTCTCCTCGGGCAGCCAGGCATCGTCCGTCCGGCCGTAGAGATTCCAGGCCTTCTCGCCCGCGTAGACCTCCATCCAGGCGATCCGGCGCTTGCCGCCGTAGGCTTTTTCGACAGCCGCATCGAGCACGCGCTTCGCGGCACGCCAGATGTCGGGACCGGTGCCGTCGCCCTCGATGAAGGCGATGATCGGATGATCGGGAACGACGAGCCTGCCGTCCGCCCCCATCGTGATCTTTTCGCCGTGGTCCGGAACCTGAATCTTGTCGAATGCCATCGAAAACTCCTCGTGTTGAATGTCTGCGGGATCGTTCAGCGGGAATGGCGGGCGGCCTGTTCCTTGAGGCGGGCGGCCGCCTGGGCATGGCGCTTGGCGAGGTTCGCCTTGCGCCGGGCGACGTCGTACTGATGCGCGCTGAGCGCCTGGCTCGCCTCTTCGAGCGCCTGCTCGGCCGCCTTCAGCTCCCGGTCCGCCATCGGATGGTGCCCGGGCATGTCCTTCACCGTGGCCACCGCCGAACGCGCCTCGGCCATGGCCTGCACCGGCGGCTTGTGCGCGCAGGCGGTCAGCGCCAGACCCAGCGCAAGAATGAGCACGCGAATCATGCTTGCATGCTTGAACGAATCGGCGCGCTTGTCAAAGCGCCGCTTAGCCGGATGCCGGCTCCTCACGGCCCGCCACCGCCGTGCGCCGCAGGCGAAGGCCCAGCTCGCGCAGCTGGGCCTCGCCGACCGGACTCGGCGCCTCGCACATCAGGTCGGCCGCCTTCTGCGTCTTCGGGAACGCGATCACGTCGCGGATCGAATCGGCGCCGGCCATCAGCGCGAGAATCCGGTCCAGACCGAAGGCAAGTCCTCCGTGCGGCGGGGCGCCGTACTTCAGCGCCTCGATCAGGAACCCGAACTTCGCCCGCGCTTCCTCGTCCGAAATGCCCAGCACGCGGAACACGCGCGCCTGCACCTCCGGCTGGTGGATACGGATCGAGCCGCCGCCGATCTCGGTGCCGTTCCAGACCAGATCGTACGCGAGCGAGCGGATGTTCAGCGGATCGCTCTCCAGCCGGTCCAGATCCTCCGGCGCGGGCGCGGTGAACGGATGATGCAGAGCCTCCGGGCGCTTTTCGTCCGCGTTCCAGACGAACATCGGGAAATCGACCACCCAGACAAAGCGGTGATCGTTGGCGTCGATCAGCCCGAGGTCGTGCCCCAGCCGCACGCGCAAATGCCCGAGCGCATCGTTGACGATCTTCGCATCGCCCGCGCCGAAGAACAGCAGATCGCCGTTTTCGGCACCGGTCTTATCCAGAAGTTCGCGCAGCACATCCTCGGGCAGGAACTTGACGATCGGCGACTGAAGGCCGTCCGGCAGCCGGTCGCGGTCGTTGACCTTGATCCAGGCCAATCCCTTCGCGCCGTAAACGCCGACGAACTCGGTGTAGTCGTCGATCTGCTTGCGGGTAAGCCGTCCGCCTTCGGGCACGCGCATGACCTTGACCAGCCCGCCCTTTTCAGCTGGCTCGCGGAACACCTTGAACTCCACGCGCCGCATCAGCCCGGTGATGTCCACATGCTCAAGCCCAAACCGGATGTCCGGCCGGTCCAGACCAAAACGGGCGATCGCCTCGGCATAGGTCATGCGCGGAAAGACCTCGGGCAGGTGAATACCGACGCCCGCCTCGAACATCGCCCGCAAAAGCCCCTCGGAAACCGCCATCACCTCGTCCTGGCTGACGAAGGACATTTCCAGATCGACCTGCGTGAACTCCGGCTGGCGGTCGGCGCGAAGATCCTCGTCCCGGAAACAGCGCGCGATCTGGTAGTAGCGATCCATGCCCGCAACCATCAGCAGCTGCTTGAAGATCTGGGGGCTTTGCGGCAGCGCGTAGAAATGCCCGGGATAGATCCGGCTCGGCACCAGATAGTCCCGCGCGCCCTCGGGCGTGGACTTGTTCAGGATCGGCGTCTCGATCTCGAGGAAGCCCTGGCCGTCGAGGAAGGTGCGCGCCGCATGCGTCACCCGGTGGCGCAGCTCAAGATTGGCCTGCATCCGGGGACGCCGCAGGTCCAGATAGCGGAACTCGAGCCGGTGCTGCTCGGACACCTTCGCATCGTCCTCGATCGGAAACGGCGGGGTCTCGGCGCGATTCAGCACGCGGATTTCGGTCGCCTTCACCTCGACCTCGCCGGTCGGAAGCTTCGGGTTCACCGTTTCGGGGCTGCGCGCGATGACCTGCCCCTCGACCTCGACGACATCCTGCTGCCGGAGCGAATGGGCCAGCCGGTGCACCTCGGGCGTGTCCGGATGCACGACCACCTGCACGACGCCGGAGCGGTCGCGCACGTCCAGAAAGACGACGCCGCCATGATCGCGATTGGTCTGCACCCAGCCGTCCAGACGCACGGTCTGTCCGATGTGCATCACGCGAAAGTCTCCGCAATGGGTTCGGGGCATCATCGTGCGGGCCACCTCCATCGAAAAAGGGTTCGGCAGCCTAGCGCCGCGGCCGGTTGCAGGCAAAGCATGAGGCGCACGCCCTAGCCGAACTCGCGGCACAGCTCGAACGCGCGGACAAGACGCTCCTCGGGCGTGTAGAAATGCGGCGAGAAGCGGATGCCGCCGCCGCGCAGCGCGCAGATCACGCCGTTTTGCATCAGATGGCGATACAGCGCCGTGTGCGCATCCACGCCGAGATCGCGGCGCCGTACGGTGACGATGCCCGCGTGCCGATCGGGCTCCGTCGGCGTGAGGATTTCGAAACCGCCCGCCCCGTCGAACAGCTCCATCAGCCGCCGGGCGCGCGCAAGCACCCTGTGCTCCACCTCCCCCATGCCCACCTCCGCAAGCAGGGACAGGCTCGCCTCGAGCACGTGGATGCCGAGCATGTTGGGGCTACCTGGCTCGAAACGCCGGGCGCTCTCCGCCGGCCGCCACGCACGCGCCTCGAAATCGCCCATGCGCTCGACCATGTGCCAGCCGAACCGCCGGGGCTTCAGCCGCTTGCGGAACTCCGGCCGCACGTACAAAAGCGCGATGCCTTCCGGGCCCAGCATCCACTTGTGCGCGTCCGCGGCGACGACGTCGGCGTGGCAGGCGGCCAGATCGAGCCTAAGCGCCCCCAGGCTCTGAATCGCGTCCACGCAGAACAGGATGCCGCGATCCCGGCAGAACGCCCCCAGCGGCTCGAGATGCAGGCGCAGCCCGTGCGCAAACTGAACGTGGCTGACCGACATCAGCCGCGTGCGCGCATCGCAGGCCGCGATCAGCGCCCCCTCGGGATCGTTTCCCGCAATGTTCGCCTCGATCACACGCACGCCCCGGTCGGCCAGCGCCTCCCAGACGATGCGGTTGGACGGAAACTCGCCTTCAGGAATCACGACCGCATCGCCGGAACGCCAGTCGAGCCCTGCGGCGACGATGGAAAGCGCATCCGAAGTGCTGCCAACGAGCGCCACATCCGAATCGCGGGCACCGATCAGATCGGCCAGACGCCGGCGCAGTCGCCGTTCGGTCGCAAGCCAGCGCGGATAGTCGGCCGCGCCCCGGCGCATGTTTTCCTCGGCGAACGCAGAGGCCGCCTCGGCCGCGCGCCTCGGCCAGACGCCAACGGCGGCGTGATTCAGGTAGCAGAGCCCGGGATCAAGCGGAAACTCATGCCCGATCAGCGCATCCCTCATGGCGCGATTCCAGCGCGCGGCACCCGGACGGACAAGCGCGGATCTGTGCTAGAATCCAGAGTAAGAGGAGGTGCGCGATGGGTGCGGATGCGGCTCTGATTCTCGTGGACGTGCAGAACGACTTCCTTCCCGGCGGCGCGCTCGCGGTGCCCGACGGAGATGCGATTCTTGCTCCGATCAACGCCTGCATCGAGGCCGCGCAAAAGGCCGGCATGCCCGTGGTCGCGACCCGCGACTGGCATCCGGACGATCATTGCTCGTTCACCGAACAGGGCGGCATCTGGCCCGCCCACTGCGTGGCGAACACCCCCGGCGCGGGCTTTGCTCCGAATCTCAACCTGCCCGACGACGCGCTGATCGTCTCCAAGGCCACGAGCCGGGACCGCGACGCCTATTCGGGCTTCGACGGCACCGATCTGGACGAATGGCTGAAGGGAAAGGCCATCCGCGCGCTGATCGTCGCGGGACTGGCCACCGACTACTGCGTGAAGGCCACGGCGCTTGATGCCCGCAGGCTCGGCTACGAGGTGACGGTGCTCACCGACGCCGTGCGCGGCGTCGCCGAAGACACGACGCGGGAAGCGCTGGACGAAATGGCCCGGGCCGGCTGCCGGATGACCACGAGCCGCGAGTGGATCCGCAGCCTGAGGTCCTGAACGCGCGATGACCGCCCCGCTGCTCGCCACCGACCTCTACCAGCTGACGATGGTCCAGTCCTATCTCGAACACGGACTGACCGACCAGGCGAGCTTCGAGTTCTTCGTCCGCAAGCTTCCCGAGCAGCGCAACTACCTTGTGGCCTGCGGCATCGATCCGCTGGTGGACGAACTGCTCGCACTTTCGGCCACGGACGAGGAACTCGAATGGCTGGCCGCAAGCGGCCGGTTTTCGGAGCAGCTCATCGACTACCTTGCCGACTTCCGCTTCTCGGGCGACGTGGAGGCCGTCGCCGAAGGCGAGATCGTCTTCGCGGGCGAACCGGTGCTGCGCGTCACCGCGCCGCTTCCGATGGCCCAGCTGGTCGAGACGCTGGTCATCAACCGGCTGCATCTGGCCATGCTGGTCGCGAGCAAGGCCAGCCGGATGCGGCTTGCCTGCCCAGACGGACTGCTCGTCGATTTCGGCCTGCGCCGGACCCACGGGCTCGATGCGGGACTGGCCGCCGCGCGCGCGGGCTTCATCGCCGGACTCGACGGCACCTCGAACGTCGAGGCCGGCCAGAAGCTCGGCATTCCGGTCTTCGGCACGATGGCGCACAGCTTCGTTCAGGCGCACGAGAGCGAGCGCGAGGCGTTCCTGCACTTTGCGCGCAGCCATCCGGAGAACACCGTGCTGCTGATCGACACCTACGACACGCTGAACGGCGCGGTGACCGCGGTCGAAGCGGCCGGGGAGCTGGCCCGGGAGGGCATCCGCATCCGGGGGGTGCGGATCGATTCCGGCGATCTGCTCGAACTTTCCCGCGCGGTGCGCGAGATCCTCGATGCGGCGGGGCTGAACGAGACGACGATCTTCGCCAGCGGCAATCTGGACGAATGGCGCATCGATCGCCTCGTGCAGGAGGGCGCCCCGATCCAGGGCTTCGGCATCGGCACGAAAATGAACACCTCGGCCGACCACCCCTACCTCGACTGCGCCTACAAGCTGCAGATGTATTCGGGCAGGCCGAAGTACAAGCTCAGCGAGGGCAAGGCCACGCTTCCGGGCATCAAGCAGGTCTGGCGGCGCATCGAAAACGGCGTGATGGCCGGCGATGTCATCTCAACCCCGAACGATGCGGTCGAGGGCGAACCCCTGATCCGGCCGCTGGTCCGCAACGGAACGCGGCTGCATCCGCCGATTCCGCTGGATCAGGCGCGCGAGTTCCACGCCGACCGCCGCGGCAAGCTTCCGGATGCGCTGCGCACCTTGAAGCGCGCGGAATCGCCCTATTCGGTCGAGATCGGCCCGGCGCTTGCGCGGCTGATGGACGAGCTCGGCATCCCCCGCGGCTAGCAAAGCGCCTCAGGCGAGAAGCGGCGCGATCACCAGCGAGACGATTGCCATCACGTTGATCAGGATGTTCATCGACGGGCCCGACGTGTCCTTGAACGGATCCCCGACCGTATCCCCCACGACGGCCGCCTTGTGCACGTCGGAGCCCTTGCCCCCGTGGTGCCCCTTTTCGATGTGCTTCTTGGCGTTGTCCCAGGCGCCGCCGGCATTGGCCATCGTCAGCGCGAGCAGCACGCAGCCCACGAGCGCCCCGCCCAGCATGCCGCCCAGCGCCTCGGGTCCGAGCGTGAAGCCCACGACGACCGGAGCCACGACGGCGAGAAGCCCGGGCGGCACCATCCGGCGCAGTGCGGCCTGGGTCGCGATGTCGATGCAGCGCGCATGGTCCGGCTCCGCCCTGCCCTCCATCAGGCCCTCGATCTCCCGGAACTGGCGCCGGATTTCCCGGATCATGTCGAACGCGGCATCGCCCACCGCTGTCATCGTGAGGCTGGCGACGAGGAACGGAAACACGCCGCCCAGGAACATGCCGGCAAGCACCATCGGATTGTCGAGCTCGAGCCGGAAGTCGGGCAGGTGCGCGCCGACGGTTTCGTGGAACGCCGTGATGATCGCAAGGGCCGCGAGCGCGGCCGCGCCGATCGCAAAGCCCTTGCCGATGGCCGCCGTCGTATTGCCCAGCTCGTCCAGCGAATCGGTGATGCGCCGGGTTTCCGGCCCCAGCCCGCTCATCTCGGCGATCCCGCCGGCATTGTCGGCCACCGGGCCGTAGGCATCGATCGCCATCGTGATCCCGACGGTCGCGAGCATCCCCACCGCGGCGATGCCCACGCCGTAGAGGCCGCAGAGCTGGGTGGAAATCAGGATGATCGCGCTGATGCCGGCCACCGGCACGACGACGGACTGCATGCCGACGGCAAGCCCCGCGATCATCACCGTGGCCGGCCCCGTCTCGCCGGACTGCGCGATGCCGCGCACCGGTGCCGCCCCCGTGTAGTACTCGGTCACAAGCCCGATCACGATGCCGCCGATGGCGCCGGCCAGCACCGCCCCCCAGATCGCGGAGGCAAGACCCAGCGCGTCGATCACGAACCAGGCCGCGGCGATGAACGCAAGCGTGGCCCCGATCGTGCCGATGCGCAGGGCGACCGCCGCATCCCGGCCGCTGGCCGCGCGCACGGCGAGAATCCCGGCCACCGAACAGAGCAGTCCGGCCGAGGCCAGCGCCAGCGGCAGGAACATCAGCTGCTCGCGGGCGCCGAGCCCGGCCAGCTGATCGGCCGCCATCGTCGAGGCCATCGCCAGCGTCGCGATCATCGCGCCGCAGTACGACTCGAAGATGTCCGAGCCCATCCCCGCGACGTCGCCGACGTTGTCCCCGACGTTGTCCGCGATCACGCCCGGATTGCGCGGGTCGTCCTCGGGGATGCCCGCCTCGACCTTGCCGACGAGATCGGCGCCGACATCGGCGCTCTTCGTGTAGATGCCGCCGCCGACACGCGAAAACAGCGCCACGCTCGATGCCCCCATGCCGAAGCCGTGAATCGCGTGCGCGGTTTCCGGATCGCCGCCGAAGAACAGGTACAAAGTGCCCAGCCCGAGCAGGCCGAGCGCGGCCACGGTAAGCCCCATGATCGAGCCGCCGAAGAAGGCCACGCTGAGCGCGGCGGGCGCGCCGTCCTCGTGCGCGGCCACCGTCGTGCGGACGTTGGCGCGGGTGGCCGCATACATGCCGATGAAGCCGGCAAGCGCCGAGCTGATCGCGCCGGTGATGAAGGCGAGCGCGGTCGAAAGCCCCAGCGCCCAGGCAAGACAGGCCGCGACGACGACGACAAACCCTGCGAGAATCGAGTATTCCCGGCGCAGAAAGACCATCGCGCCCCGATGGATCGCCTCGGCGATCTCGGCCATCTTCCCCTCCCCGCCCGGATAGCGGAGCACGAGCCGGTACAGCCATCCGGCCACGATCATGCCAAAGATGCCGAGCGCAACCGGAATCAGCGTCTGATCCATGTTCGTCCTCCCGTCGGCCCGGGCGCAACGAAAAAGGCGCCCGGAAGCCGGTTCCGAACGCCTTTCTAACGCCGGGAGGGCGTGCGGGTCAACGACTAGCGGCGAAGCCCCTGCTTGTCCTGCTCAGCGCGGGCGATTGCCGCCATGATCTCGGCGCAGGCCTCGTCCGCGCCCTTCCAGCCGGCCACCTTCACCCACTTGCCCGGCTCCAGGTCCTTGTAGTGCTCAAAAAAGTGCCGGATCTGATCCAGCAGGAATTCCGGCAGATCCTCCGGACCCCGGACATGATCGTAGACGGGCTTGAGCCTCGAGGCCGGCACGGCCAGCACCTTGGCGTCCATGCCCGCCTCGTCCTCCATCATCAGCACGCCGACCGGCCTGGAGGGCACGACGCAGCCGGGCATCAGCGCATGCTGGGAAACGACGAGCACATCGACCGGATCCCCGTCCTCGGAAAGCGTGTTCGGCACGAAGCCGTAGTTGCACGGGTAGTGCATCGCGGTATGCATGAAGCGGTCCACGAAAATCGCCCCGGAGGCCTTGTCCACCTCGTACTTGATCGGGTCGCCGTGCTGGGGAACCTCGATCACGACGTTGATTTCGTGCGGCGGATGCGCCCCGGGCGGAATCCTGCTGATGTCCATGCTGGCCTCCATGCGCCTGAAATAAGTCGCGCGCCGCGCTTTGCGGCGGGCGGGGCGCATTGTGTCAGGAAGCGGCGCGGACTCAAGGGCGCGTTTCGGCTATCATCCGGGCGATGATCGTCGTCCGCTTAGGCCTGCAGCGGCTTTCGCACCGCAGACGCTCCGGCGTCTGGCGCCACTATCGCATTTCGACCGCCAGAAACGGGCCGGGAAACCGGATGGGCAGCTTCAGAACCCCGCTCGGCCGCCACCGGATCTGCGCGAAGATCGGCGATGGCCTTCCCCCGAACACGATCTTCCGGGCCCGCAAGCCCGCGGGGCTCTGGGACGGAACACCGACGGACGAAGACCTGATTCTCGGCCGGATCCTCTGGCTCGAAGGGCTGGAGACCGGCGTCAACCGGCGCGGACAGGTGGACACGAAACGCCGCTACATCTACATCCACGGCACCCCTCACATCCACCTGCTCGGCAGGCCCGCATCCTCAGGCTGCATCCGCATGGCGCCGGTCGACATGCTCGATCTTTTCGAGCACGCAAGGGTCGGCGAACGGGTCTACATCCGGCCCTGAAATTGCCGCGGGCCCGCGGGAGCGCTAACATCGCACACCCCCGGCCGGCGTGTCCGGCCCACTTTATGCGCGCAGGAGTCTGTCCTTGTTCAAACGCGTCCTGATCGCCAACCGCGGCGAATGCGCCATCCGGATCATCCGCTCCTGTCAGGAGCTGGGCATCGAAACGGTGGCCATCTATTCCGACGCCGACAACCATGCGCTGCACGTCAAGAAGGCCGACCGGGCCGTGAACATCGGTCCGGACCCGGTGCGGAGCTACCTGAACATCCATCGCATCATCAACGCCGCGCTTGAAACCGGCTGCGAGGCCGTGCATCCCGGCTACGGATTCCTGTCCGAAAACCCGGACTTCGCCGAGGAGGTGGAACGCGCGGGCCTCGTCTACATTGGCCCAAGCGCCCGCGCGATCCGCGACATGGGCAGCAAGACGAAGGCCCGCGAGGCGATGATGGCGGCGGGCGTGCCGGTCGTTCCCGGCAGCGAGTCGGCGCTGCAAAGCCTCGATGAAGCGCTCGAGATGGCCGAGCGGATCGGCTATCCGGTCATGATCAAGGCCGCGGCCGGTGGCGGCGGGCGCGGCATCCGGCGCTGCGACGATCCGACCCAGCTGCGCGAGAACTACGTGATCACCCAGCGCGAGGCGATGGCCGCGTTCGGCTCCGACGAACTGTTCATGGAAAAGTGCATCGTCCGGCCGCGGCACATCGAGTTCCAGGTGCTCGCCGACCGCCACGGCAACGTCGTGCACCTGTTCGAGCGCGACTGCTCGATCCAGCGCCGCAACCAGAAGCTGATCGAGATCGCGCCCAGCCGCTTCCTTTCGCCCGAACTGCGCGCCGAGATGGGCGAGATGGCCGTGCGCGCCGCACGCGCGGTGGACTACGTGAACGCCGGCACCGTCGAGTTCCTGGTCGACGCCGAACACAACTACTGGTTCATGGAAATGAACACGCGCCTTCAGGTCGAGCATCCGATCACTGAGGCGATCACCGGCATCGACCTGGTCGAGCAGCAGCTGCGCATCGCCGCCGGAGAGCCGCTGGGCTTCACCCAGCAGGATCTCGAGATCCGCGGCTTTGCAATCGAGTTCCGCGTCAATGCGGAGGATCCGAAGAACGACTTTCTGCCCACACCCGGGCGGATCACGCGCTATTTCTCGCCCGGAGGGCCGGGCGTGCGCGTGGACGGATGCGTCTATCCGGGCTACGAGATTCCGCCCCATTACGACTCGATGTGCGCCAAGCTCACGGTGTTCGGCCCCGACTGGGAGACGGCCGTCCGCCGTGCCCGAAGGGCGCTGAACGAATACGACATCCGCGGCGTGAAGACGACGCTGCCGTTCTACCGGCACATCGTCGCAAGCGAGTCGTTCCGGGCCGGAGAGTTCGACACGGGCTTTCTCGAGGCGCATCCGGAGCTGCTGGACTATCCCGATTTTGAGCGCCGCGAGGACATTGCGGCCGCGGTCGCCGTGGCGATCGCCGCCCACTGCGGACTGTAGACCCGAGACAAGGAAGGACCATGAGCACGAGGAACCACCGAGTAGCGATCACCGAACTGGCCCTGCGCGACGGACACCAGTCGCTTCTGGCCACGCGCATGCGGCTGGACGACATGCTTCCGATCTGCGACAAGCTCGATGCGGTCGGCTACTGGTCGATCGAGGCCTGGGGCGGCGCCACCTTCGACACCTGCCTGCGCTACCTGAAGGAGGATCCGTGGGTGCGCCTGCGCGAGCTCAAAAAGGCGCTGCCGAACACGCCGATCCAGATGCTGCTGCGCGGCCAGAACCTGCTCGGATACCGGCACTACGCCGACGACGTCGTGCGCAAGTTCGTGGACATGGCCTGCGCCAACGGCGTGGACGTCTTCCGCGTGTTCGACGCGATGAACGACCTGCGCAACGTCCGCGTCGCGATCAGCCAGGTCAAGGAAAACGGGAAGCACGCCGAGGGCGCGATCAGCTACACGGTCAGCCCCGTGCACACGCTGGACTACTACGTGGATCTCGCCCGCGGCTTCGAGGATCTGGGCTGCGATACTCTGGCGATCAAGGACATGGCCGGCCTGCTGACCCCGGCGACGGCGCGTTCGCTTGTTGAGGCGCTGAAGAAGGCGGTGAAGATCCCGCTGCACCTGCACTGCCACGCCACCGCGGGCGTGGCCGAGATGGTGCAGTGGGAGGCCGTGCACGCCGGCTGCGACATCATCGACACGGCGATCAGCCCGCTTGCGGGCGGCACCAGCCATCCGCCCACCGAATCGATGGTGGCCGCGCTGGCTGAAACCCCGTTCGACACGGGCCTCAATCTGGAACTTCTTCAGGAAATCGCCGCCTACTTCCGCGAAGTGCGCAAGAAGTACCGGCGCTTCGAATCGCACGTGACCGGCGTGGACACGCGCGTGTTCATCAACCAGATCCCCGGCGGCATGATCTCGAACCTCGCCAACCAGCTCCGCGAGCAGAACGCGCTGGACAAGCTGGACGAGGTGCTCGAGGAAATCCCCCGCGTGCGCAAGGACTTCGGCTATCCGCCGCTGGTGACGCCGACGAGCCAGATCGTCGGCACCCAGGCCGTGCTGAACGTTGTTTCCGGCAAGAAGTACAAGGTCATCACCAACGAAACCCGCGCCTACCTCAAGGGCATGTACGGCAAGCCCCTGGGCGAGGTCAACGAAAAGGTCCGCAAACTCGCGCTGGGCGATGAGGAACCGATCACCGTGCGTCCGGCCGACCTGCTCGAACCCGAGCTCGACAAGCTGACGCGCGAGATCGGCGACAAGGCCCAGTCCATCGAGGACGTGCTGAGCTACGCGCTCTTCCCGACGATTGCGCTCGAGTTCTTCGAGGAGCGCGCCAAGGGCGAGTTCCGGCCCGAGCCGCTCGATGAACCGGAAACGGTCGAGCCCGCGGCCGCGGCCGGCGCGCCGGCGCTTGCTCCCACCGAGTTCAACATCACGATCCACGGTGAGGAATACCACATCAAGATCGAGGGCAGCGGGCACAAGAGCGAGGAAGTCCGGCCGTTCTACGTGAAGGTGGACAACGTGCTCGAGGAGGTGCTGGTCGAAACGCTGACCGAGGTCGTGCCGACGACCGACGGCGCGATCGATTCCCGGCGCGCCTCCCGCGGCTCGAAGCGCCCGAAGGCCACGAAGGATTCCGACGTCACCACCCCGATGCCCGGGCGCATCGTCGCCATCGAGGTGTCGGTCGGGGATACGGTCGAGGCGGGACAGACGGTGCTTGTCGTCGAGGCGATGAAGATGGAGAATCCGGTCCACGCGCCGGTTGCCGGCACGGTCCGGGCGATCCATGTCGCCGAAGGCGATCAGGTCAATCCGGACGAGTGCCTGATGGAGATCGAATAGGCGCTGGGCTCCGGCCGGGCTTGTGCCCGGCCTGCTTTTTCCGATAGTGTGAAGCAGGACATGACCGCACCTCGTTCGCTTCACGCCTATCTGACCCGGACGATGCTCGTCTGGACGGCGGCGTTCTTCGCCTTTCTGGGCGTGGTGTTCCTGCTTTCGTTTGGCCAGCTCAAGGGCTACATCCTGGATCTGATGGCCCAGCACAGGCTCGACTACCAGACCCGGGAGTTCGCCCGGCACCTGGACGAGCAGGACACCCGCTCGATCCGCGAGGAAAGCGATTCGCTCGTTCATACCGATGTGATCTCGGCGATCCTGCTCGTGGATGCGAGCGGCCGGCTCGTGCATGTCTCGCTGGCTCCGGGCGAACAGGGGCGCCTCGCCTTTTCCGAGCCGCTGAGCGCGGAGAGCCTGGCCGGCATCGTCGGCCGGGAGCACAATCTGCACCTCTACGAGCGCGCGATCCCCGGCCATCCGGCCCGGCTGGCGCTGATCATGGACGACCGCCCGGTGACGCTGGCCATTTTCGCGACGACCGCCTGGACCGCGCTGCTGATGCTGGCGCTGGTGGCGCTGTCCACCATCGCGCTGCGCCGGGGTCTGGACCGAAGGCTGGTGGCCCCGATCGAACGGGTCCGCCAGGCAGCCCTGGGCCAGCCGGGAACCCGGCTGGACGACCTTCGAGCAAGTCTCCCCAGGGAGGCAGCCGAGATCCTGGATGCGCTCGAGGGCCTTCGCCGCCAGCGCCAGGACCTGCACGCACGCCTGGTGGAAATGATGGAGGTGCTGCCGGCCTGCTTCTGGTGGAGCGACGATGCCAAAGTCTACGGAGGCGTCAGCGAAAAATCGGCGCCCGTGCTCGGCGTACCGGCCGAAAAGCTTTGCGGGATGCAGCTCTGGGAGTGGACGAACGCGCCCAACCTCGCCCGCGGCCTGCGCCGGCAGCTGGCCGATGCGATCGAAAAACGCCAGCAGCACCTCGACCTCGCCTACCAGGTTCAGATGGACGGTGAGGTGCGCTGGTACGGCGAAAGCCTGACCCTGGTGTATGCGCCGGACGGAACGCCTTCGGCCGCCTACGGCCTGGTGCACGACATCAGCCAGCGCAAGACCCGGCAGCAGCAGGAGGCCGAACGCCGTGCGTTCGCTCACCGGATGGAAACCACCGCGACGATGGTCGGAGGCATAGCGCACGAGTTCAACAACGCGCTCGCGGGCATGGCCGGCAACGTGTACCTGCTCCGCCAGTCGCTGCGGGACCCCCGCGACCGCGAACGGCTCGAGCGGATCGAGCTCCTGATCGAGCGTGCCGCCGGCATGATCGAACAGATGCTCGCCTTTGCCCGGCGCGTTCCAATGAAGGCCGAAACCTTTGCGCTGGAAGAACTCGTTCATCCGAAGGCGCCCTGGCTGCGGCCGCTCGTGCCGCCGGGCGTGGCGCTCGTCATCGAGACCGAGAACGGGCTTTCGGTCCGGGCCGATCGCGGCAAGCTGGCCGAGGCCCTGGCCGAACTGGTCGAGAATGCGGTGCTGGCGGTCGAGGACAGGCCGACGCCGAGGATTGCGATCCGGATCCGCCGCTTCGATGCCGACGAAGCCTACCTGACCGTCCATCCCGACCTGGCCTCGCGGAAACTCGCCTGCATCGAAGTGGCGGACAACGGCCCCGGTGTGCCCGAAGAACTCCGGGGCCGCATCTTCGAGCCGTTCTTCACGACCCGCGAGGTGGGCCGAGGCACGGGGCTGGGGCTGCCGATGGTTCATGGCCTTGCCCATCAGCTGGGCGGCGCGCTGGAAGTGGACGGCAACGAATGGGGCGGAGCCACGTTCCGGCTGCTGCTGCCGCGCCACGTCGAGCGGCTCGACCCCCGCGAAATCTCGCACGAGATCATGTATGGGCGGGGGGAGCGGATCCTTGTCGTGGACGACGAACAGGTATTCCGTGATGCGGCCGGTGAAGTGCTTGAACAGCTCGGCTATCAGGTGGATGCAGCGGCCAGCGGCGAGGAAGCGCTCGACATGATCGGGCGGGAGCGCTACGCGCTGGTGATTCTGGACATCGTGATGCCGGGGCTCGGCGGCGTCGAAACCGCGCGGCGCATCCGCCAGATCCGGCCCGAGCAGCCCATTCTGTTTGCCACCGGATACGATCGGGGCATCGAGGAAGCCCCCGAGCTCTTCGCGCCCCGAACCGAGGTGATCCCCAAGCCGTTCTCGATCGGCCGCTTCAGCCAGTCGGTCGCGCGGCTGGTCGAGTCGGCCGAAGTCTGAATCAGCGCAGGCGCTTGTAGCGCATCCGGTGCGGCTGCACGGCCTCGTCGCCGAGCCGGCGCCGCTTGTCCGCCTCGTAGTCGGCGAAGTTGCCCTCGAACCATTCCACATGGCCCTCGCCCTCGAAGGCGAGGATGTGCGTGGCCACGCGATCGAGGAACCAGCGGTCGTGGGAAATCACGACCGCGCATCCGGCGAACGCGAGCAGCGCTTCCTCGAGCGCGCGCAGGGTTTCGACGTCCAGATCGTTCGTCGGCTCGTCCAGCAGCAGGACGTTGCCCCCGGTCTGCAGCATCCGCGCCAGATGCACGCGGTTGCGCTCGCCGCCCGAAAGCAGCCCCACCTTCTTCTGCTGGTCGGCACCGCGGAAGTTGAAGCGCGCGCAGTAGGCGCGGCTGTTCACCTCGACCCTGCCCAGCCGGATGATGTCCTTGCCGCCCGAGATTGCCTCCCAGACCGTCTGCTCCGGATCGAGCGCGTCGCGGTTCTGGTCCACGTAGGACAGGCGCACGCTCTCGCCGATCACGAGCCGGCCGGCGTCCGGCTTGAGCTCGCCCGTGATCATCCGGAACAGCGTCGTCTTGCCCGCGCCGTTGGGGCCAATGACGCCGACGATGCCGCCGCGCGGCAGGTTGAAGCTCAGATCCTCGATCAGGATGCGGTCGCCGAAGCCCTTCGTGACATGCTCGGCGCGGATCACGGTGTCGCCCAGACGCTCGGCGACCGGAATGTAGATCTGTCGGGTCGCGTTCTGCTTCTCGACGTCCTGGTTCAAAAGCTCGTCGAAGGCCTTGAGCCGGGCCTTCGCCTTCGCATGCCGCCCCTTCGCGCCCGCGCGCACCCATTCGAGCTCGCTTTTGATCGCCCGCTGCCGGGCCCGCTCCTGCTTCTCCTCGACCGCAAGCCGCTTCTCGCGGGCCGCAAGCCAGGCCGAATAGTTGCCCTCGAACGGAATGCACCGTCCGCGGTCGATCTCGAGGATCCAGCCGGCCACGTTGTCGAGAAAATAGCGGTCGTGGGTCACGGCCACAACCGTGCCGCGGTATTCCTGCAGATAGCGCTCGAGCCAGGCCACCGACTCGGCGTCCAAATGGTTCGTCGGCTCATCCAGCAGCAGCATGTCCGGGTTGGACAGAAGCAGCCGGCAAAGCGCCACGCGCCGGCGCTCGCCCCCCGAAAGCTTCGTGACGTCCGCATCCCAGTCCGGAAGCCTCAGCGCATCGGCCGCGATTTCGAGCCTGCGGTCCAGATCCCAGGCATCGAGCGCGTCGATCCGGTCCTGAAGCTTCCCCTGCTCCTCGATGAGCCGGTTCATCTCCTCGTCGCTCATCGGCTCGGCGAAGCGCGCCGAAAGCTCGTTGAACGCATCCAGAAGCGCGCGCACCTCGGCCACGCCCTGTTCGACATTGCCGCGCACGTCGAGCTCCGGATCGAGCTCGGGCTCCTGGGGAAGGTAGCCGATCTTGATCCCGGGCGCGGGGCGCGCCTCGCCTCGGATGTCCGTGTCCACGCCAGCCATGATGCGGAGCAGCGTGGACTTTCCCGCGCCGTTGAGCCCGAGCACGCCGATCTTGGCGCCGGGTAGAAACGAGAGATACACATCCTTCAGAATCTCGCGGCCGCCGACGATCTTGCCGACGCCCTGCATCGTGAAAATATACTGATATTCCGCCATCCGATCGCCTCCGCGAAACCGGCATGCCGCCGGAGCGCACGAAGCCTAGCCGGCATCCTTGGGGCCCGCCACGCGCATTGCCGCCGTGCAGCGGAAGCGCCCTGCCGCTACCATCGCCCCCCATACGGGGCGATACGCTCGAAAAGGGAGGCATGATGCAGTCGCTGAAGGACTCGATCCAGCTCGTCACCGGCGCATCCAGCGGCATCGGACGCGAGGTCGCGATCGCGCTGGGCACGCTTGGCGCCAACGTGGTGGCGCTGGGCCGGGACGAGGATGCGCTGGCCGACACCCAGGCCCGCATCGAGCAGGCGGGCGGGCGCTGCCTGTGCGTTCCGTTCGACCTTCTCCAGTTCGATGCCTACGACCGCCTGTTTCTCGCGCTCAAGGACCAGATCCCGCATCTGGACGGGCTGGTGCACTGCGCCGGCTTCATCAAGCGATGCACGCCGATGCAGTATGTGAAGACCGAGGACTTCCGCGCGATGCTCGACATTCACCTGACCGCGCCGAACATGCTCACGCGCGTGCTGCTGCCCCTGATCCGGCGCGGAAAGGCCTGCTCGGTCGTGTTCACGACCTGCGACATGGTCGCGCGCGACCAGCCCAACTGGCACGGCTACGGTCTGGCCAAGCGGGCGCTGGGCTATGCGGCCGCGATGTGGACGATCGAGCACCCCGATGCGCCCTACCGCTTCAACACGCTGAATCCGGGGCTCGTGCGCACCGAACTGTTCCGTCGCACCTACGGCGGCATGCATCCGAGCGAGGTGCCGCCGCCATCCTCAGTCGTGCCGGCCTATCTGTACCTGCTGTCGGAAGCCTCCTCAAAGCTGCGCGGCGAGGTCGTGCACGCGCGCACGCTGAAGCTTCCTCCGCCGTTCAGCGACTGGCCCGCGCAAGCGCGGCGATGAGCTTTTTCGCCGCCTTCGGCGCCCGGACGCGCCCGCCGAGCAGGATGTCCTCGGCCGAAACCTTCCGGCCGTAGAAGGCGCGGTTGTACTTGGGCAGCTCGTTGATCTTCGCACCTTCCAGCGCAAGCCCTGCGAACAGCCCCCGACTTCGCGAATAGGAAAAGATCTCGGCCTTCAGGCTCAGGTCCGTTCCTGCCTGCATCTTCCGTCCCACGGGCCCCGCGGCCACCGAGGCGTCGGCGCCCAGCTTGAACTCGTTGCCGAGCATCGCCTTGAATCCGCGTTCGCTCCGGAACACGAGGATCAGGTCGGTGCTCTGGGCGCCGATCTGCCAGCCGAACGACCCGGCCGCGATACTGTAGAACGCCGGCGGCGACCAGCGGTTGCGCTGCTTGTCGTGGTGCAGGATCACCCCGCGCCCATATTCGGCGCCGACGACGAACCCGCCCTTGATCACGCCCGGAAAGATCGCAACGCCTGCCGCATTACGGAGCAGATCCTTCGGAATGCCCTTGTCGGGGCTTTCCATGATGTCCGAAAGCACATCCGCGGCCTCCTCGACCTTGAGCCGGGCCTTGGCCGCATCGCCGGCCCAGGCAGGCGCCCAGCCCCCCAGAAGCAGCCCGGACAGCAGCATGAGGAACGCGGCCTGCAGCCTCATCGAACTGTTGCGGTTCATCATCCACCTCCATCGGAACGCATTGCGCGCCATATCCATTATAGCCGGAGCCGCACGGAGTGGGCGAAGGGCTCCCCGCCCGCTAGTCTTCGACCATGCCCGAATCCCCCGATCTCAGCGTCGATTTCGCAGGCCTCCGTCTGCAGACCCCGCTTGTGCTGCTCTCCGGATGCGTCGGCTTCGGCGAGGAGTTCACGCGCATCGAGGGCTGGGACAACCGACTGGTCGGCGCGGTCATCCTGAAAGGCACGACGCTTGAACCCCGGCTCGGCAACCCACCGCACCGCGTCTACGAAACGCCGGCCGGCATGCTCAATGCGATCGGCCTGCAGAACCCCGGCGCCCGATTCGTCGTCGAACGGATCCTTCCGCGGCTTCCGCATCACGAAACGCAGTTCTGGGCGAACGCGAACGGCTCGACGCTCGAGGAATACGCGGAGGTCGCCCGGATCTTCGACAACTCCCCCGTGACCGCGATCGAGATCAACATTTCCTGCCCGAACGTGAAGGCCGGCGGCGTGCATTTCGGCAACGATCCCGAGATGGCCGCCCGCGTCGTCGAGGCGATGCGGCCGTGCACGAACAAGCCCCTGATCACGAAGCTTTCGCCGAACAACGCCGACATCGCCGAAACGGCACGCCGCGTGATCGAGGCGGGAAGCGACGGGCTATCGGTGATCAACACGCTGGTCGGCATGGCCGTGGACGTCGACACGCGCCGGCCGGTGCTCGCCAATGTCTCGGGCGGACTTTCGGGCCCCGCGATCAAGCCGGTCGCGCTCTGGAAGCTGCATCAGACCCATCAGGTGGCCCGAAAGCATGGCATCCCGATCCTGGGCCAGGGCGGCATCACGAACGCCCGGGATGCGCTCGAGTTCGCGATCACCGGCGCGCGCGCGCTCGGGCTGGGAACCGGACTGTTCTACAACCCGCTGCTCTGCCGCGAACTTCTCGATGGCGTGCGCGATTATCTGACCGCCCACGGGATTGGCCGCTATGCGGATCTGGTCGGAACGCTGGAAACCTAGAAGGCGGCGCGCGCGGATCCTATGGGTTCCCGCCGCGCTCATCGCGCCGCTACTGTGTGCGGCACCGTTCGCGCCGGCGGGCACACTCTCGGTGCTTTCCACCGGCACCTGGGTCAAGGTCCGGCATGTCGTGGACGGCGACACCTTCGTAACCGCAGACGGGCGCAAGGTCCGGCTGCTCGGCATCAACGCGCCGGAAATCCGCCACGACCGCGAACCGGGACAGCCGCTGGGCGAGGCGGCCCGGCTGCGGCTGGCTTCGCTGATCGAGTTCGAAAACGTGCGTCTGAGCTTTGATGCGGAGCGCAAGGACCGCTACGGGCGCTGGCTTGCGCAGATCTACCGGCGCGACGGCACCTGGGTCAACGAGCGGCTCGTGCGCGAGGGACTGGCGCATGTGTACACCTTTGCGCCCAACCTTCGCTGGTGCGACCGCCTCCTTCGCGCCGAGCGAAAGGCCCAGCTTGAGCGCCGCGGCATCTGGGCCACCAAAGCCTTCCGCATTCTGGACGCGGGCCTAGTGGAACCTGAACACATCGGCCGGTTCCGTGTCTGGCGCGGAACGGTTCGCAACCCGCGCCGCTGGCGCTTTCGCCTGGGCCGGCTTCAAATCACCGTTCCCCGCAAATACCGCAAGCTGTTCGGGAAGGGATTGACCCTCCAGGAGGGCGAGCGCGTGCTCGTGCGCGGCGTCGTCCGGGCGGGACGCGGCACCCGGCTGTATCTGGCCCTGCACACGCCCTGCGACCTGAACAGGCTCTTGCCGCCCGAAGCGGAACCGGAGACGATCGCCCCATGAGGCTAAAGTCCCTGCTCGTCTGCCTGCTGCTCTGCGCCTGCGCGACCAATCCGGTCACGAAGGACAAGGACTTCGTGCTGATGAGCGAGGAGCAGGAGCTTCAGCTCGGCCAGGCGGCGGCCAAGCAGGTGGCCGCCCAGATGCCGTTGCTTCCGGAGTCCGATCCGCTCGTCCGCTATGTGGACCGCGTGGGACAAAAGCTTGCGGCGGTGAGCGACCGACCCAACCTGTTCTACCGGTTCCATGTCGTCGACGATCCAACGATCAACGCGTTCGCGCTGCCCGGCGGCTACATCTACGTCCACCGCGGCCTGCTCGTGCATCTGAACAGCGAGGCAGAGCTCGCCGCCGTGCTCGGGCACGAAATCGGGCATGTGACGGCACGCCACGCCGTGAAACGATACACGCAGATGCAGGCCTACCGGCTCGGCATGGTCATCACCTCGATCTTCGTGCCCATTCCCCAGGCCGCCGGCCAGATTTCCGACCTGATCGCGCTGGCGGTGATCCAGGGCTACGGCCGCGAGGCCGAGCTTCAGTCGGACGAACTGAGCCTGAAATACCTCGCGCGCGCGGGCTACGACCCGCATGCCACGATCGGCATCCTCGAAACCCTGAAGCGGCTCGACGACATCGACGCGATGGAAAAGCGCGAGGCCGGCGAAAAGGTCGTCCGCTACCACGGAGCGTTCGCAAGTCATCCGGAAACCGAAAAGCGCATCCGGGAAGCGGTTGCGAAGGCGGCCAAGCTTCAGGCCGGACCGGGCATCGTCCGGCACGAGGAAATGCTCCGGCAGCTCGAGGGCTACCCCTACGGCGACAGCCCCGAGCAGGGCGCGGTGATCGGCCGCCGCTTCATTCATCCCGAACTCGGGATCCAGCTCGAGTTTCCGGAGAACTGGCACATCGAGAACTCGCCGCAGGCGCTGAACGCCCGCGTGCGCAAGCAAAAGGTGTTCTTCCAGATGCAGCTCAAGGAGCTGGTCAAGCGCCAGACCGCGGCCCAGGCTCTTGCCGGGCTGTTTCCGAAGCGGCATCTGCGCCTGCTGGCCGAGGATCGGCGCTTCGGCTTCGACCATGCGGTCGCGCGCGTGACGATGAGCGCGCCGCGGGTGAGCCACGCGGAAATCCTCGTCCATGCCTTCCGCAAGGGGCCGCGGCTGTTTCTGCTGCTGATGTGGAGCGAACGGGAGGCGTTCGCGCGCTGGAAGCCTCAGTTCGATGCCATCGCCGCAAGCTTCCGCCCCTACGACCGGAGCCGGGACGGCGATGTGCCCCGCATCGCGCTCCATCGCTGGAAGAAAGGGGATTCCTGGGAGAAACTCGCCCGCCAGAGCGGCATGATCCTCGGCCCGTTCACGGCCGAGCGCATCGCCGCGCTGAACGGCATGGGCAGCAAGCAGACCCCACCCGAAGGCTTTCTGATCAAGACCGTGCGCTGATGGCGCGCGTTCTCAGGTGTTCCGGTAGCGCTCCGGAAGATCGGCGAGGAGCGCGGCGCGCATCTCGTCCATATGGCCGTCGAAGAAATGGCCGGCGCCGGGAATCCGATGCAGGGATGCGGCCACAAGCCTGGAGGCCCAGGCGCGCACGAGTTCGGCCGGCACGATCTCGTCGGCCTCGCCCTGAACGATCGTCAGCGGCCGCTTATCCCCTTCGAGAAAGGAAAAGTCGTGCAGGTTCACGGCCGGTGCGACGGCAAACAGCCGCCGAACCGTGGAATCGCCCGAGGCCGCCTTCAGCCCCGCATAGCACCCGAACGAAAATCCGGCCACCCACAGCTCGCCCACGCCCTGCCTTTTCCTGAGCCAGTCGATCGCCGCCGCGGCGTCAAGCGCCTCCCCCCTGCCCTCGTCCCAGGCGCCCTCGCTGCCGTCCACCCCCCGGAAGTTGAAGCGGAGCACGTGGCATCCGAGCTCCTCGAAGCTGCGCGCGATCCAGTAGACGACCTTGTTGCGCATCGTGCCCCCGTGAAGCGGATGCGGATGACAGACCACGACCCCGGGCCGCCCGGAACGCCCGGGCTGGAAGATCGCGGCCAGGCGCCCGGCCGGGCCGGGGATGAACAGGCGCTCGTGGCGGGCGCTCACGACGGTTCCCGCTCGAGCGGCCGGATGAAGGCGAAGTATTCCTGCCCCGCCTCGGATGCCAGCGGCGTGACGACCAGTTCAATCCGGATACGCTCGCCCCGGCGGGTGAGCGCCTCGGCCTGAAGGGGGCGATACAGGCGCGGACCGATGCTCGTCTCCCGGTAGCGCCACATGCCTTGTCGGTGCGCGTCGCGCTGCTCCGGCGGAATGATCAGTTCCGCAAGCTCCCGTCCCAGCGCCTCGCCCATCGGCCACCCGAACACCTCCTCGGCCCGGCGGTTCCAGGCCGTCACCCGTCCGTCACCGTCGATGGCCACGAAGGCGTCGTAGGCCGAGTCGATGATGCGTTGCAGGCGATTCTTCTTGGCCGAAAGCCTTGCCTCGTACGCTTCGAGCCGGCGCATCATCCGCTCGGCGGCCCAGCCAAAGGCGACGAACAGCAGCGTGATCAGCGTGCGCATCCAGAGCTCGTTCGCATCGCGGCCGACAAGCTGCTCGAAAAAGGAGCCGGCCCGGAAGATCCAGGCATGCACGGCCGCCTCGAACGGCCAGTAGCCGAGGCCGACGATCAGGCCGACCCAGTGCCATCCCAGACGGGATCCGCGTGCGGAGTTCATGCCCGGAACATAGCGCGCGACCCTGGCCTTACAAGCCTGGGACGAGATGAAACCGGGCGAAGCTCTGCGACGCGACGGGGTCGAAAAACAGGTGCACGAGCCTCAGTGAGGCGGGTGTTGCAAGATCGCCGGAAATGAGCGTACGAACGTCGCCGCCACCGATCAGCAGATGGCGCTGGGTCAGAAACAGCTCGTCAAGCGCGCCGTCCGCGACGAACGTCCGGTGCACCTCCGGCCCCGCGATCAGGTAGGCCGCCCGATAGCCGAGCGATTTCAGGCGCTGGCGCACCCAGCGCCCGCCGACTTCCGCCTCGGGCGCCCGATGCACCCGGACCCCGCGCGCCCGGAAATCCGCGACCCGATCCCCGGGGGCATCGGCACCGGTCAGCAGATGGATGCTTCGCCCCGGCAAAGCCGCGAGCACCGGGGCGGGAAGATCAAGCGAGCGGGAAAGCACGGCAACGTCCGGCAGCGGCGCCAGCCCCTGTTCGGCTCGGAACGCGGCCAGATCGGAAAACGCCGGACCGGGATCCGGCGGCAGCGGCGCCTGGGCGGACCCTTGCGCGAGCTGACGAATGTAGCGGCCGGAGACGATCAGCACGTCGGCCTGGGCGGCCAGCTCCTGGAACAGGCGCCAGTCGCGCTCGTTGGCAACCGCCTCGGGCACCTTCTGGCCGCCGCGTCCGTCCGGAACCGAAATGCGCCCATCGATCGAAGCGACAAAGTTCGACCAGATCCAGATGCCGTCGGACGCGCGCGCATGGGCGCGATGCAGGCCAAGCCCGAGATAGAGGCCGGAAAGCGCCCGGCTGCTCCTGCCGGGATAGAGCTCGATCAGTCCGTGGTCGCCGGTTGGATGCATCCCGCCAGCCTAAACGCGCGAGTGCGGCTCTGCACGAGCTAGTGCGGCGGGTTTTCCATCTCGATCCACGGCGCCTCGCGCTCGCCGAAGCGGTCCTCGAGGCCGAAGAGCTTCACGCACATGTCCTCGACCTGCTGCAGCCGGAACGGCTTGCGGATCACCTTGAGCTTCACGCCGAACACCGCCTCGCGAAGGTCGTCCGGATAGGCGGTGATGAACACGACCCGTTCCTGAAGCGCGGAGTCCATCAGCTGCATCGAACGGAAGATCTCCTCGCCGCAGACCTTGGGCATGCGGATGTCCAGCAGCACCAGATCGAAATCCTCGCGCTGCTGATAGACGAGATCGTAGAGCACGTGAATCGGATCGCCGGTTCCCTGGATCTCGACCGGGATGCCGAGCCGGTCCGCGACCGATTGCAGCATCTGGGTTGTGACCCGAAGCACGGAGGCATCGTCGTCGACGATCAATACGCGCTTGACCGGAGTGTCGCTGCCCACGTTGCGTTCCTCCATAAGGGAGACTGTAACAAAGATCACGGGCGCCGCAACGATGGGCAGCCGCCTGGAAGGGAACTGGTGGAGCCGAGGGGAGTCGAACCCCTGACCTCAGCAGTGCGATTGCTGCGCTCTCCCAACTGAGCTACGGCCCCGTAGCCCCGAAATCTAGCGAAGCGGATGCGGGCGCGCTAGATCAGCACGCGCTCGACACCTCCTTTCCGCACGCGCTCGATGAGGCGTCCCTGCCAGTCGTCGCCGAGAAGATGGCGGGCAAGCTCGACGACGATGTAGTCGGCTTCCACCCCGGTCTGCCCTTCCAGCCGCTTGAGCCCCTGCAGGCACGACGGGCAGCTGGTCAGCACCCTCCCGGCCGCCTGCCCGCCCAGCCTTGCCTGGGCGCGCGCCATTTCCTCCTCCTTGCGCGCGCGGATCTTGCCCGCGATCGCGGGCTTGGCCACGGCCAGCGTTCCCGCCTCGCCGCAGCACTGCTCGGAGGCCACGGCCTCGGCGCCGAGCAGCGTCCGGATCGCGGCTTCGGAACCGTGCCGCTTGAGCGGCGTGTGGCAGGGCTCGTGGTAGATGTAGGGGCGTCCGGCAACACCCTCGACCGAAACCCCCTGGGCCATCAGATATTCGTGGATGTCGATCAGCGGCGCATCCGGGAAGACTTCCTCGAGCTGGTAGCGCGTGAGCTGGTCGAAGCAGGTGCCGCAGGAAACGACGACCGCCTCGAAATCGAGATAGGCGAGCGCGTTGCGGACCCGGTGCATCAGCACGCGGTTGTCGAAGGTGATCCGCTCGCCCCGCTCGGCATCGCCGGCGGCGGTCGACGGATATCCGCAGCAGAGATAACCCGGCGGCAGCACGACGTTGAGCCCCAAATCGTAGAGCATCGCGATCGTGGCAAGCCCCACCTCGGAGAACAGGCGCTCGGAGCCGCAGCCGGGAAAATAGAACACCGCCCGCGCATTGGCCCGCGCGGGATCCCGGAGAATGGGCACGAGGTTCGGATTGCGGCTGTCAAGCCCCAGGCGTTCGCGCGCCGTCCCCCAGGAAAGCCGGGGCAGAGGCCGCTCGACGAAGTTGATCACCTGCGCGGGCACCCCTTCGAGATGCCGCGTCCCCGCCGGCCGGCCGCGCACGAACCCGGCCAGCCTTGCCGCATGATGGGCAAGCCGCTGCGCCCGGTAGCCCCAGCGAATCACCGCCTCGCGCATCAGCGCAAGCGGCCCCGGATTCTTCAGCAGCAGAAAGGCCATCGACAGGCGCGCGCCCAGGTTCGGGCGCGCGAAACCCCGCGAGCGGAGCAGCGCGCGCATGCGCTCAGTGACCTGCCCGAAATCGATGTTCACCGGGCACGGCTTTTCGCACTTGTGGCAGATCGTGCAGTGATCGGCCACATCCTCGAGCCCCTTGAACTGCTCGAACGAGATGCCCTCGCCGGTCTGGGACTCGTAGAGGAAGGCCTCGATGATCGCGCCAGCCGCCTGAATCTTGTTGCGCGGCGAATAGAGCATGTCCGCGCGCGGGAAATGCGTGTTGCACACCGGCTTGCACTTGCCGCAGCGAAGGCAGGGGGAAATCTCCTCGGCAAGCTCGGTGAGCTCGGCTGCCTCGAGGATCGTGGCCTCCATCTCGAGCAGGTTGAAGCTCGGCGTGTAGGCAAGCGAAAGATCGAGATCGGGCCTGAGCTTGCCCCGGTTGAAGCGATCGGCCGGATCGGCCCGGTCGAGGTAGGCCGCGGTTTCCTCGAGCAGCTCCCGGTCGAGATAGGGAAGCTTCGTGATTCCGATCCCGTGTTCGCCCGAGATCACGCCCCCCAGCTCGACCGCCTTGGCCATCACCCGCTCCACGGCCGCGTGCGCGCGCTGCATCATCGCGTAGTCGTTCGAGTTCACCGGGATGTTCGTGTGCACGTTGCCGTCGCCCGCGTGCATGTGGGTGGCGATCACGATCCGGCCGGACAGCGCCTTTCCGTGGGCCGCGTCGATCCGCTCGATCAGCGCGGCATGGCCCCGGAACAGCTCGGCAAGCGGCCGCCGCACCTCCCGCTTGTAGGACACGCGCAAGGCGCCTCGCTGGATCAGCCGGAACAGGCTCTCGCCGCGCGCCGGTTTCACGTTGTCGGGAAGCGGCACGTCCCGTGCCGGCCCGTCGAGTCCGGCCCGCCAGGCCCGCCAGCGCGCGCGGACCTCGGCGATCAGCCCGAGGGCCTTTTCGAGCTTCCCGCCGAGGTTCGGGTCCTCGTCCATGTCCAGCCAGGCGCGGCTCAGCCGGTCGCCGTGCTCAAGGCTTTCCCGCGCCTCGATCAGCGCCTGTTCGATCGCATCGAGAATCTCCAGCTTGTTGGCCAGCGAGTACTCGATGTTCAGCCGCTCGACGAAGTCGTTGTATTCGGCCAGCCGTTCCAGCGGAATGACGACGTCCTCGTTGAGCTTGAAGGCGCGCGTATGCCGGGCGATCGCGGCCATGCGCCCGCGGTCGGCCCAGAAGTTCGCGCGTTCCTGCTCCGAGACGGCCACGAACCCCTCGCCGTTGCCGAGCGAGGCGATCCGGCAGATGTCCGCGGCGGCCTTCGCGACCGCGTGCTCATCGTCACCCGATACGTCGATCAGCAGCACCACGCGCGGGCGCTCGCGCCGGGATGACTTCGAGATGTAGCCGATCGCCTTCACGTACTTCTCGTCGAAGTGCTCGAGCCCCTCGATGAACACGCCGTCCATCGCGTCGATCCGGCGCTTGATCTCGACCATCGAGCGCGTGGCCGCGCTCAGATCCTGGCCGAAGAACTCGCAGCAGACCGTGCGCGTATGCGCAAAGCGCCGGTGGAGCACGAAGCGCGCCTCGGTGATGAGCCCGTCGGTGCCCTCCTTCTGCACGCCGGGCAGCCCCCCCAGCGCCTTGCGGGTCACGTCCTTGCCCAGGCCCTCCTTGCGGAACACGTGCCCGGGAACGGTCAGCGTTTCCTCGCTCAGCACCTTGCCCGTGATTGCATCGGTGCGCGTGATGCGGAAATGCGCCTCGGGCTGGTCGTGGATCTTGCCCATGTTGTGATTGAGCCGCTCGACTTCGAGCCAGTTGCCGTCGGGCGTGACCATCTTCCACGACAGCAGGTTGTCCACGCAGGTGCCCCAGATCACCGCATGCTTGCCGCCGGCGTTGCTGGCCACATTGCCGCCGATCGTGCATGCCCAGAGGCTGGTCGGATCGGTCGCGAACACATGCGGGCGCGAGGCCTCCATCACCCGACCGGTCACCGCGCCCGCGCCCGCCGCGATCGTGGGCACCGCTCTGCCGCCGATGTCGCGCTCCTCGACCGGCCCGATCCAGTCCAGCTTCTCGACGTTGATCATCACGCTCCGCGCATCCAGCGGCACCGAACCGCCGCACAGACCGGTGCCGCCGCCGCGCGGGATCAGCACGAGATCGAGCTCGGCGCAGGCGCGCACCAGGCCCGGAATCTCGTCGGCGGAATCGGGCGTGACGACGCAGAACGGCAGGTGATGCCGCCAGTCGGTCGCGTCCGTCGCATGATGCGTGAGCGTATAGGCATCGAAATGGATGTTCGAAGGATGGGTATGCCGCGCAAGCAGCTTCCGCGTGCGCGCGCGAAGCTCGGGCTCCTCCTCGAAGCGGCGATAGAAGTCCTCGAGCATCCGCTCGGTGCAGACGGCCACCTTGCGCGCCCGGGGGTTGTCGCGCGCGGCCTCCAGGATCCGGTCCAGACGCTCGCGATGACGGGCCTTGATCCCCTCCAGGCGCTTGCGGTCCTGCAGCAGATCGTTCTTCAGAAACGCGTTGCGTTCGATCACCCACAGATCGCCGAGAATCTCGAACAGCATCCGCGCCGATCGGCCGGTGCGCCGCTGGCTGCGGAGCACGTTCAGATCGTCCCAGATCTCCTCGCCGAGAAAGCGGATGACAATCTCGCGGTCGGAATAGGAGGTGTAGTTGTAGGGAATCTCGCGGATGCTTTCGGGCAATTGTCCTCTCCGGGCGGGGATTGGCAAGCGCGGCAGCATACTGGACGCGGCAGATGAAAAAAACCTGAAAGCGTGCGCGCGCATCGTTGTGACCGCGCCGATTTCTGGCAGCATGAGGCGCATGATCAAGCTGTCGAACCGCATCCAGTCCATTCAGCCCTCGGCCACGCTCGCAATCACCGCAAAGGCCGCCGAAATGCGCGCCGCAGGCCGCGACGTGATCGCGCTCTCGGTCGGCGAGCCGGATTTCGAAACTCCGGAGCACGCCAAAAAGGCCGCGATCCGCGCCATCGAGGAAGGATTCACCCGATACACGCCGGTTCCCGGCATTCCGGAGCTTCGGGAGGCCGTGGCCGAAAAGTTCCGCCGCGACCACGGGCTGAACGTCGAGGCCGCCGACGTGCTCGTCTCCACCGGAGGCAAGCAGTGCATCTACAACCTGATGCAGGCGCTGCTCGATCCGGGCGACGAGGTCATCATCCCGGCGCCCTACTGGGTTTCGTATCCGGACATGGCGCTGCTTGCGGATGCCAAGCCCATCCTCGTGCCGACGCGCGAGGAAGACCGCTTCCTGCTCACGCCCGAACGGCTTGCCGACGCGATCACGCCGCGCACGAAGCTCGTCATTCTGAACTCGCCCTCGAATCCGACCGGCATGGCCTACGGCGCGGACGATCTGGCCGCGCTCGGCGAGGTCATCCGCGCGCATGCCGGCATCGTCGTGGCCAGCGACGACATGTACGAAAAAATCCTGTTCGACGGCCGGCGCTTCGCCACTTTTGCCCAGGTCAATCCCGAGCTTGCCGATCGGACGGTGACGATCAACGGCGTGTCCAAGGCCTACTGCATGACCGGATGGCGCATCGGCTTCTGCACCGGCCCGCGCGCGCTGATTCAGGCGATGGCCAAGATCCAGGGGCAGAGCACCTCGAATCCGAACTCGATCGCGCAGAAGGCGGCGCTGGCCGCGCTCACCGGTCCGGACGACGAGCTGAAGCGGATGGTGCGCACCTATGAAGCGCGCCGCAAATGGCTGGTCGAAGCCCTGAACGCGATCGACGGCTGCCGCTGTCTGCTTCCGGACGGCGCGTTCTACGTCTTTCCCTCCGTCGAAGGCTGGCTTGGCCGGCAAACGCCCGAGGGACGACGTCTGGAGAACGACGTCGACCTTTGCGAATGGATCCTGGAAACCGCCGGTGTCGCGCTCGTGCCCGGCACCGCCTTCGGCTCGCCCGGGCATGTGCGGATCTCCTACGCCGTCGCCCAGCCGACGATCGAGGAGGCGGTGCGCCGGATCGCCGGGGCGGTCGCACAGCTGCGCTGATTCCGGAGGCGCGAATGCCCTCGTCCACAACCATCGAGATCTGTCAGGGCCCGGAATGCGGGCCTTCCGGCGGCGCTGAGCTGGCGCGGCGGATGGCCGAGGAAGGATTCCCGGTGGAGCGCGGGCATTGCCGCGGTCTGTGCCATGAAGCGCCCGTGGCCGTCGTGGGGTCTCGGGTGATCGCTTCCGCCTGCCGGGCGCGCCTGCTTGCGGTGCTCCAAGATCCCGGCACGCCGTGAGCCTGAACACCGAGGCACTGCTGAGCGCGCTGGTGGCGCTGGCCATCGGCCTGATGCTGGGCCTGGAGCGGGAACGCAGCCGCGCGGGCCGCCGTGCCGTTCCCGTCGGCATCCGCACCTTTGCGCTGGTGGGACTGGCCGGAAACCTGCTGTCGTGGCTGCCGGAGACGGCCCGTCCCTGGGGATTTGCCGCGGGGCTCGCATTCACCGGCGGGCTGGTCGTCGTCTCCTATCTGCTCGCCAGCCGCAGACCTCGCGCCGATCTCGGCATCACCTCGGAGTTCGCGCTGTTCACCTGCTTCGTGCTCGGGATCCTGACCGGGGTTGGATACGCGCGCGAGGCCGTCGTCATTGCCATCGCGATGCTCGCGCTCTTGCATTACAAGCGCTGGCTGCACCGGTTCTCGCGCTCGCTGTCCGTCGAAGACATGCGCATGGCCATCCAGTTCCTCGTCGTCAGCCTGATCGTGCTGCCGCTGCTTCCCGATGCCCCGCTCGATCCGTTCGGCGCACTGAATCCCCGGCGGATCTGGATGATGGTCGTGCTGATCTCCGGCATCGGCTTCGCCGCCTATGCGGCCATCAAGCTATTGGGCGATCGGGCCGGACTCGGGTTGACGGGGCTGTTGGGCGGCCTGGTTTCGAGCACGGCGGTGACGATGGCCATGAGCCGGATCGCCCGCGCCCGCCCGCAGCTTGCGCCCGTGGGCCTGGCGGCCATCGTGCTGGCCTGCGCCTCGGTGTTTCCCCGGGTGGCGCTGCTTTCGCTGCTGTTCACGCCCGAGCTTGCGCTCCGGCTTGCCCCGACCGCGATCTTCATTGCGAGCGTCGCGGGCGTTCAGGTCTTCTGGCTTTGGCGAAAAAGCGGGGCGAAATCTCCGCAGGTCGCCGAGCCCGGCCTTGGCGGCAACCCGCTGTCGCTGAAAACCGCGCTTGGCTTCGGCGCGCTCTACGCCCTCGTGCTTCTGCTCAGCCACGTTGGGCATGCCGAACTGGGCGAGGCGGGGATGCTGGCGATCGGCGTCGTGTCGGGACTGACCGACGTCGATGCGATCACGCTTTCGGTCAATGAGCTGGCGCATCGGGGCCTCGAGCTGGACGTGGCCGCACGCACGGTGCTGCTTGCCTGCGCGTCGAACACCGTCGTCAAGCTCGGCCTCGGCATCGCGATCGGGGGACGGCAGCTGCGGCCGGGGCTCATCCTCACCCTCGGGCCGATGGCCGTAGCCGCGATCGCTGCCGCCTTCCTCGTCTAGCGCGGTTTGACGCCGCCATCAAAGCCGTCTAAGAACATTGACCGGGGTCACAGACGCGCGCCGGGATTCCCGGCAGCGTCGCGCATCTCCCCGGGAGGCTGCGATGAACATCGTGCAACTGCCCGCCCGGACGCGCCCGGCAATCTGGGCCGTGGGCAGCGGCAAGGGCGGCGTCGGAAAAAGTTTCGTGGCGTCTAGCCTGGGCCTGGCCCTGGCCCGCCTGGGCCGCCGGGTCGTGCTCGTCGACCTGGATCTGGGTGGCGCCAACCTGCACACCTGCCTGGGCATGCCGCAGCCGGAGCGGGGGCTTGCCCGGTATCTGGGCAACCCGAAGGGCGAAATCAACGCGCACGTCGTTCCCGGCCCGGTGCCGGGGCTCGGCCTGTTGAGCGCCGCGGACGATCCCCTGATGCCGGCCACGCTCCAGCATTTCCAGAAGCAGAAGCTGCTGCGCAATCTTTCCCGGCTGAAGGCCGACGTCGTGCTGCTGGATCTCGGCGCCGGAACCTCGCTGGATACGCTGGACTTCTTCGATGCGGCCGAAACCGGGCTGCTCGTCGTGCAGCCGGATCCGACCTCGATCGAAAACGCCTACCGCTTCCTCAAGAGCCTGTTCACGCGCAGGCTCCGGCACGCACCGCGCACGACCCGCCGGCTGATGGCGCGCGTGCTCAGCCGGCAGCATCCCGAGGGAAGGAAGCTGACGACGATCGCCTCCTTCCTCCAGGCGATGCGGCAGCTGCATCCGGAACACGGCCGCCTCTTGGCCGGCGAGCTGAGCAGGCAGCGGCTGCACCTGATCGTCAATCAGGCTCTGGACTCCTCGGACACCGAGCTCGGTCCGGCGATGGAGCTGGCCGTGAAACAGTATTTCGGCACCCCCGTGCGCTATGCGGGCTGTCTGATGCATGATCCGCAGGTGATCGCATGCCTGCGCCAGCGCCAGCCCTTCCAGCTTGCCCAGCCGCATGCGCGGAACGCGATTGAACTCGCCCGGATCGCCGAAACCCTGGCCGCATCCCCGAGGGAAGCCCGGAGCATCGGCGCCCGCCGCAAGGCATGAGCGCCGTCGGCCCCGACTACTACGAGCTGCTCCAGATCGGCCGCGACGCGCCGCTTGCCGAGATCATCCGCGCCTACCGCAACGCCCGCATGGCCTATCAGGACGGCGCGCTCGCCACGTATGCGCTGATGGACGAAGCCACGCGCGAACGGATGCTTGCGCGCATCGACGAGGCCTATCATGTGCTGTCGAATCCCGAGCTGAAGCGCGCCTACGACGCCTGGCTCGACGCCGGCTGCCCGACCCGGGATCCGTTTGCCGCGGCCGCAAACGAAGAACCGGATGCCAGCTCCCCGGAAACACCGGTGCCGTGGACCGGCCGCTGGCTCCGGCATCAGCGGCGCCGGGCGGGTCTTTCGCTGGCTGCGCTCGCCGAACGCACCCGTATTTCGCGCAGCTATCTCGAAGCGATCGAAGCGGAGGACACCGCGCGGCTTCCCGAGCGCCCCTACCTGCGCGGCTATCTGCGCCAGTACGCTCAGGAGATTCATGTCGATCCGGAGCCCCTGCTCGCCCGCTACCCTCCGCTGGCCAAGACGGACCGGGATAAGCCCCCGGAGGCGCGCTAGCCAGCCTTAAGCATCGGCTTCAGATAGCGCCCGGTCCATGAGCGCTCGCAGGCCGCGACGTCCTCGGGCGTTCCGGCCACGACGATCTCGCCGCCCCGGTCGCCGCCCTCGGGTCCGAGATCGACGATCCAGTCCGCGGTCTTGATCACATCCAGATTGTGCTCGATGACGATGACCGTATTGCCGCGATCGACGAGCGCGTGCAGCACCTCGAGCAGCTTGGCCACATCGTCGAAATGCAACCCGGTCGTCGGCTCATCGAGGATGTAGAGGGTGTCGCCGGTCGCCTTGCGCGCAAGCTCCCGCGCAAGCTTCACACGCTGAGCCTCGCCGCCGGAAAGCGTCGTGGCCTGCTGGCCGAGCCGGATGTAGCCCAGGCCGACCCGCATCAGCGTTTCCAGCTTGTGCCGGATCGCAGGCACGGCCGAGAAGAACGCGCAGGCTTCCTCGACGGTCATCTCGAGCACTTCGGCGATGTTTTTGCCCTTGTAGCGGATGTCCAGGGTTTCGCGGTTGTAGCGCGCCCCGCCACAGGATTCGCAGTGCACGTAGACGTCGGGCAGAAAATGCATCTCCACCTTGATGATGCCGTCGCCCTGACAGGCCTCGCAGCGGCCGCCGCGGACGTTGAACGAAAACCGGCCGGGTTTGTAGCCGCGGGCGCGCGCCTCGGGCACCTGCGCGAACAGCTCGCGGATCGGCGTGAACACGCCCGTGTAGGTCGCGGGATTCGAACGCGGCGTGCGCCCGATCGGGCTCTGGTCGATGTCGATGATCTTGTCCACGAGCTCGGCGCCGATCAGCGCTTCAAAGGGTTCCACGCGCTCGGTCTTCAGCCCCTTCGCGCGCGCAAGCGCCCGGTACAGGGTGTCGATCGTCAGCGTGGACTTGCCCGAGCCGGACACGCCGGTCACGCAGATGAAGCGCCCGAGCGGAAACTCGGCCGTGATCCCCTTCAGGTTGTGGCCGCTTGCGCCGCGCACCCCGACCGTCGGGTGCCCGCGCGGCACCGGCCGCCTTTTCGGCACCGGAATCCGCTTGCGCCCGGACAGGTAATCCGCGGTCAGCGTGTTCGCCTTCAGAATCTCGGACAGCGGCCCCTGGGCGACGACCTCGCCGCCGTGCTCGCCGGCGCGCGGACCCATGTCCACGATCCAGTCGGCGGAGCGGATGGCATCCTCGTCGTGTTCGACGACGAGAACCGAGTTGCCCAGATCGCGCAGCCGCTTGAGCGTGGCCAGGAGCCGGTCGTTGTCCCGCTGGTGCAGGCCGATCGAAGGCTCGTCCAGGATGTAGAGCACGCCGACGAGCGCCGAGCCGATCTGGGTCGCCAGCCGGATGCGCTGCGCCTCGCCGCCGGAGAGCGTGCCGGCGGTTCGATCAAGGCTCAGGTAGTCGAGTCCGACCTCGATCATGAATCCCAGGCGCGCGCGGATCTCGTCCAGCACCTTTTCCGCGATCGCCATCTGCTGCTTCGAAAGCCTGAGCGCGTCGAACCAGTCCCGGCACTCGTGCAGCGGCATCGCGCACAACTCCGGCAGGCTCCTGCCGCCCACGCGCACGTGCCGCGCCACGCGGTTCAGCCGGCTTCCCCCGCAATCGGGACAATCGATCGTGTTGATGTACTGGCCCAGGTATTCGCGGAGCACGTCGGTCGTGGCCTCCCGGTAGCGCCGCTCGAGGTTCGGGATCACGCCCTCGAACGGGCGCTCGACCACGCGCTTCCGCCCCGCCGACGGATAGACGAAGCGCACCGCCTTGCGTCCGGTTCCGTAGAGCAGCGCCCGGCGCGCTTCCTCCGGCAGCTGTTCCCAGGGGGTGTGCATATCGATGCCGAGATGCCCGGCCAGCGAGGCAAGCGTCTGGCGGAACATGAAGGTTTCGCGCCCCGACCACGGCGCGATCGCGCCCTCGGCCAGCGACAGCGAGGGATCGGGCACGACGAGCTCCGGATCGAAGATCGTGCGCTGCCCGATCCCGTCGCAGGCCGGACAGGCCCCGACCGGCGAGTTGAACGAGAACAGCCTCGGTTCGATCTCGGGATAGGAAATCCCGCAGTCCGGGCAGGCGAAGCGTTCCGAGAACACCTGCTCCTCGTCGTCGATCAGCGCGATCAGCATCCCGTCGCCGTGCCGCAGCGTGGTCTCGACCGAGTCGGCAAGGCGCGTGCGGATGCCCTCGCGGATCACGAGCCGGTCGACGACGATTTCCACGTCGTGCTTGAAGCGCTTGTCCAGGGGAGGGACGTCCTCGATCGGCATCACCCTGCCGTCGATGCGCACGCGCACGAAGCCATCCTGGCCGGCCTTTTCGAGCTCCCGGCGGAACTCGCCCTTGCGGCCGCGCGCAATCGGCGCCAGAAGCTGCAGGCGCGTGCCTTCCGGAAGCGAGGCGAGCTGGTCGATGATCCGGCTTGCGGGCTGGCTCGTGATCGGCTTGCCGCAGCCGTAGCAATGGGGCTCGCCGATGCGCGCGAACAGCAGGCGCAGGTAGTCGTAGACCTCGGTGATCGTGCCGACCGTCGAGCGCGGATTCCGGCTCGTCGTCTTCTGCTCGATCGAAATCGCCGGAGACAGGCCCTCGATCGCGTCCACGTCCGGCCGCTCCATCATGCCGAGAAACTGGCGGGCGTAGGCCGAGAGCGATTCGACGTACCGGCGCTGACCCTCGGCGTAGAGCGTATCGAAGGCCAGACTCGACTTGCCCGAGCCGGATACGCCGGTGATCACGACGAGCCGGTCGCGCGGGATGTCCAGGCTGATGTTCTTCAGATTGTGCACGCGCGCGCCGCGCACGCGGATGACCGGATGTTCCGTCTGCATCGGCGATGGGCTCCTCGTCGGGAATCGGGACCTCAAACGGGCAAGGCTATCAGCCCTCAGGGCCGGAACCAGCCCGCATGGGCGAGCCACCAGACGGCGGCATTCGCGCCGGCATGAAGCAGAACCGGCACCCACAGACAGCGACTTGCCTCATAGGCGACCGCAAACAGAAGCCCGCCCGCAAGCTGCGGGGAAAGCAGCGAACCGTGCACGCTCGCAAACGCAAGCGCGGAGAGAACGACCGCCGGCGCCATCCCGAACGCCTGCCGGAACAGGCGGTAGATCACGCCGCGAAAGAACCATTCCTCGACCACGGGCGCAAGCCCCGCCATCACGACCAGCCCCGCGGGGCCGGCCAGCCAGGCGGCGGGCATCAGGCGAATGCGCCACTGGGAAAGCGAGCCGGGCGCAAGCCAAATCGCCAGAAGCCCGATGAGCCCCGCAGCAGCCAGCGCAAGACCCGCGGAAATCGCGAACACCCGCAGCGCCCTGCGGTCGGGAAGCCCGAGCCCGAGCAGGCCAAGGCAGCGGCAGCGGAGCGCGGTCAGCACCAGCCAGGCAAACTCGAAGCCGCGCACGAGCGCAAGCTCGGCGAGCGGCTGTTCGCCGCTGAGCAGTTCGGTCGCGACCAGCTCGATCAGCAGCACGCCCGCCACCGACCACAGGAAGAACGGCACGGCAAGCTCCGCCCACGGCGTTCCGCGGGCCATCCGCAGCAACATCCGCAGCAGCATCGCGCCGCGCTTTCGCATCTACATCACCTCCAGGGGGTCCACGTCGACCTGCAGGCGCACCGAGCCTTTCGTCCGCAACCGCGGCAAAACCGGCGCCAGCGACCAGGGCAGCACCCGGCGCGCCGGATCGCGGAGCAGCGTCTCGATGCGGAAACGCCCGGCCAGCCGCTCGATCGCGCAGGGCATCGGGCCGGTGATTTCGATCCCGGAAATCCCCTCCAGCATCGAGGATGCGCGCGTAGCCTCACGCATCGCCTCCTCGCGCCGGCGCGCGCTCCAGACCAGCCGCACCCAGCGCGCAAAGGGCGGAAAGTCGAGCGCACGCCGTAAGGCGAGCTCGTCGTCCAGCACCTCGCGGACATCTTCGGTCCTGAGTCTTTCGAACCACGGGGCCTCCGGCATCCGGGTCTGAATGACGATGCGGCCCGGATGCTCGCCACGGCCCGCCCGGCCCATCACCTGCATCAGCTGCTGCCACCAGCGCTCGCCGGCGCGAAAGTCGGGAAGCGAGGTGCCGAGGTCCGCATTGAGCACGCCGACCAGCGTCACCCGCGGGAAATCGTGACCCTTGACCAGCATCTGCGTGCCGATCAGGCAGTCGAGCCGGCCCTCGCCGAACGCGCGCAGCGTCTCGGTCACGCGCCGGTGCGAGCTCATCATGTCCCGGTCGAAACGGGCGAAGCGCAGCCCGGGGCGCTCGGCACGGAGCCAGTCCTCGATCTTTTCCGTGCCCTCGCCGAGCGGATGGAGCGCGGCCTCGCCGCATTCCGGACAGCTTCGAGGCACGGCGCGGGCATAGCCGCAGGCATGGCAGGCAAGCCTTCGGGCGGCCCGGTGCAGCGCAAGCCGCAGCGTGCAGTGCGGGCACTCGGGCACCTCGCCGCAGGCCAGACACTGCAGCGCCGGCGCATAACCCCGCCGGTTCAAAAACAGCATCGCCTGCTCGCCGCGCGCCACCGTTTCGTCCAGCGCGGCAAGCAGAGGGCCGGAGACCGGCGCGCTCTCCCCGCGCATGTCCACGATCTCGATGGCGGCCGGCCGCTCATGCCCGCTGTAGCGGCGCGTAAGCGTCAAAAGCGAAAGCCGCCCTTCTTTTGCCAGGCGCCAGGACTCGAGGCTGGGGGTTGCCGATCCCAGCACGACCGGGATGCCGAGCTGCTGGCCCAGCAGCATCGCCGCCTCACGTGCCGAATAGCAGAAGCCATCCTGCTGCTTGTAGCTGGCATCGTGTTCCTCGTCGAGCACGATCATCGACAGCCTGGGAAGCGGCAGAAACAGCGCCGAGCGCGTGCCGACGACGACCTGGGCCGCATCGAGATGGCTCACAAGCTGCAAGCGCTCGGACGAACGAAGCCTGGAATGCCAGACCGCAACCCGCTCGAAGCGGCGCCTCAGCCGTTCGAGCCACATGGGCGTCAGCCCGATCTCCGGCACGAGGATCAGCGCCTGGCCTCCTTCCTCGATCCGGCGGGCGGCGGC
>CAYNLY010000007.1:0-44602 GCA_964398225.1 uncultured Zetaproteobacteria bacterium | reverse complement strand
ACTTCTGGTAGAAGTACGGGCCCTGGCACTCGTCGCGCTCGAGCATGTAGGCGAGGATCCGCTCGTCTTTGTGGCCTTCCATCTTGCCGAAGCCCATCGTGCCGGTGTGGATGCCGGATGCACCCATCAGCCGCGCGAGCTTCATGTAGCAGATCGGATCCATCCCGAGCGGGCTCTTGTAGGAGGTCAGCGCCCCGTGGCCCGCGCGATGGAAGTGCAGGAAGGTGTTCGGGAAGTAGCGACGGGCCGTCGTCACGCCGTGCGGACCGGCCACAAAGCCGTCCACCAGGAACGCGACATGCTCCTCGTTGCCGTACTTCGCGAACTGGTCGAGGATGTACTCGCCGCGGGCGATCATCTCGGCAAAGAAGTCCGCGGTGATGTTGGCCGAGAACAGCTTGGCCTCGCCGGTTTCCTGCTGCGCGCGGTCCATCGCCTCGGCCACCAGCGGGATCACTTCCTTCATCGGGCAGAAGGTCTGATTCGCCTGCGGCTCGTCGTTCTTGATGAACGTGCCGCCGAGCCAGAAGTCGTAGCAGGCCTTGGCGAATGGCTCGGGCCTGAGGCCCAGCTTCGGCTTGATGATCGTGCCGGCGATGTAGCCGCCATCCACCTCGGGGCGGCCCAGCACCTTCCACATATGGGTAATGTTCGTGGACGGGCCATCAAACTTCTTGATCATGCACTCCGGCACGTAGAAGTCGAGCAGACGCAGGCCGACGTGATCGCCCATGCCCTGGTTGTTGCCCAGGATCAGCGACCACATGTGGGCCACGCCGTGCTTGTCGTCGATCAGGTTGTGGTCGAACAGCTCGACCGGATAGGCGATCTTCATCAGGCCGCCGGCCTCGCCGAAGGCGTTCTCGTCGATCTCATAGACGAGCGCGTCCACGCCGCGGGTGAAGTCGTCGGTCGTCGAAACCTCGACATTCGTGCCGGTGGACGACTCGGCCGCAACGTGAGCCGCGGTTTCGAGAAAGCCGTAGCCCGCGGCGGGCTTCAGGCGATACGCAGCCAGAACATGCCGGCCGCCCGCAATCAGATCCTCTTCCTTGAGGCTCAGATCCGAGTAGCGATTCGATTGATCCAATGCCATGTTGTGTTCCTCCCTTGGAGCTTGGGTATTTGTCGGAAGCACCCCGGCCTTCCAAGGTCCTCCGCCGCATGCCGGACGTATTCGCCCGGAACGGGTGCAAGCATGCGCCCATTCTTCCATCATGTAAAATCAAAGGTTATGATGCGCTCCATCATTCCTGCTTATGGAGCGCCCGATGCACCTGACCCTGAAGCAGCTTCGCATCCTGGATGCGATCGCCACCCACGGAAGCTACACGAAGGCGGCCGAGGCCATGCACATGACCCAGCCCGCCGTGTCGATGCAGATCAAGCAGCTCGAGGAGCAGACGGGGCTTCCGCTGTTCGAGCGCCTGGGGAAAAAGGTGCGGATCACCGAAGCGGGCCGCGAGCTTCTGCAGCATGCGCGGGCGATCCAGCAGCAGCTTGCGGAAGCCCGGCAGGCCATCGAGGAACTGCGGGGGCTCAAGCGCGGAAGCCTGCACCTGACGATGGCCTCGACCGCGAACTATTTCACGCCGCGGCTGCTGGCGGCCTTCACCCACCGCTATCCGGAAGTCCGGATCACGCTCGATGTCGCCAACCGCGAGGGGCTGCTTCGGGCCCTGGACGAAGGCGTCTCGGATCTCGTCATCATGGGGCAGCCGCCGGCGGGTCTGCCGGTCGTCGCCGAGCGCTTTCTCGACAATCCCCTGGTCATCATCGCCCCGCCCGACCATCCGCTGGCCGCAAGCCGCAGCATTCCGCTTGCGCGCGTGGCCTCGGAAACCTTCATCATCCGCGAGCAGGGATCGGGCACGCGCGCGGCCGTGGAGCGGTTTCTCGCCCGCTACAACCTCGAACGCCCGCGCACGATCGAGATGAACTCCTCCGAGGCGATCAAGCAGGCCGTGCAGGCGGGTCTGGGCCTGGGCGTGGTCAGCGAGCACACACTGGAGATGGAGCTTGCGCTCGGACGGCTGGCCATCCTCGACGTGCAGCATTTTCCGATCATGCGGCACTGGTATCTCGTCCACCGTCAGGAAAAGCGGCTCGGCCCGATGGCCGAGGCCTTCCGCACCTTCGTGCTCGACGAGGCCGAAAAGCTCGTGCCGCTGCCCGGCTAGCCCGCCGGGCCTTCGGTCGTTTCCTGCTCCCGCGACCACCGGCGCGCGACCGCCACGACCGCGGCCGGAAGCGTCAGCAGATTCAGAACCGGCACCAGCATCCACAGCGAGGCCGCGCCCGCAAGCCCCAGATAGAACCATCGGGCGCGGGCCATTTCCTCCCGCCGCTCGCGCCAGCCCATGCTGCGCACGGCTGCGGGCGCATCCATGAACTCGTAGGCCAGCAGCCCAAGCCCGCCGTAGCCCCAGACCAGGCCGGCCAACATCGTGCCGATCACCGGCAGCAGCAGAAGCAGGCCCGCGAGCAACGCATACGGCACGAAGCGGACGAGCGGCATCAGGCTCGTGGCCAGGCTTCCGGCGACCGAAGCCCACCACGGCCGCGCCCCGCCCCGGGAGGCAAGCCCCGCGCTCCGGGCAAGATCCTCCAGCCAGGGCGCGGCGGCCACCGAGCCGAAGATCACGAAGGCGACGACGCCGACCACGAGCGAAAGCACGAGGGCAAACACCTCGACGAGCGCGGCCAGCGCCTGCACGTACCAGGCCTCGCCTGCGGGCACGAACTGCGCGCCCAGCCAGTCGGCAAGCCAGAAGGTGCCAAGGCCCGCGGCAAGCATGAGCCCGACAAGCAGCGCCATCATCCGCCAGAGCACCGCGCGCAGTTCCGGCTCGAAAACCAGGGCGCGCAGCCCGGCGAAAAAGCCCGTGACTCCCCGGATCATCGGTCCATCTCCCGCTCCAGGCCCAGATCGCGCAGCACGCGCCGGGCCGCATCGAGATCCTCGTCGGCCACGAGCACGCGGGCCGCAAACAGGGAAAGCCCGGGCAATAGCCCCTGGACTCCCTCGCTTTCGATCACCGGCTCGATGCCGCGCCCGCGGAGCGCGTCCTTCACCAGCTGCAGACGGACGGGATGGTCGATTCGGGCCAGAAGCACCATGGGCGCGAACCTAGCCCGCGTAAGCCGACTTGACACCATCCCGGATGCGCGAAGATTGCCGCCCATGAACGAGCCGAAGCTTCCCGTTTCCGAGGACACGCTGGCCCGGGCGCTGGCGCGGATGGTTCCGCCCGGCGCCGACGACGCGGATCTGTATCTTCAGATCTCCCGCAGCGAATCGCTTTCGCTCGAGGAGGGGCGGGTCAAGCATGTCAGCGCCAGCCAGCATCAGGGTCTGGGCGCGCGCGTCGTGGCCGGAGAATCGGCGGGGCATGCCTACACCGACCGGCTGGAGACGGCCGCGATTCTCGACGCCGCCCTGGCGGCCCGCGCGATCGCAAGCGAGGGGCGGACCGAGGCGCCGGTCGCGGTGCGCGGCGCCCCGAAGGCAAGGCCCCTGTATCCGGCCGTCGATCCCGGCCAGGAGGTTGCGCTGGCCGAGCGGCGCAACCGCCTCGTGGAACTGGACAAGCTTGCACGCGATCTCGACAGCCGCGTCCGGCAGGTGTTTGCGAGCATCCACTGCTCGATGTCCGAGGTGTTCATCCTGCGCATGGACGGCACGCTGCTGCACGACGTGCGGCCGCTCGTGCGCATCAATGTCTCGGTCGTGGCCGAGGAAAACGGCCGGCGGGAAACCGGAAGCGCGGGCGGCGGCGGCCGCTTTGGCCTGGCGCGGCTGATGGATTCGGAAACACCGGAGCAGCTCGTGCGCGAGGCGGTGCGGATTGCGGCGCTGAATCTCCGGGCGCGGCCCGCACCGGCCGGAGAGATGCCGGTGGTGCTGGGTCCGGGCTGGCCCGGCATCCTGCTGCACGAGGCGGTCGGCCACGGACTGGAAGGCGACTTCAACCGCAAGGGGACCTCGGTGTTCGCCAACCGCCTGGGCGAGCGCGTGGCGGCACCCGGCGTCACGGTCGTGGACGACGGCACGATCCCCGAGCGCCGCGGCTCGCTGAACGTGGACGACGAAGGCACGCCGACCCGCCGCACGGTGCTGATCGAGGACGGCGTGCTGACCGGCTACATGCTCGACCGGCAGAACGCGCGGCTGATGGGCATAGAGCCGACCGGCAACGGCCGCCGCGAATCGTACGCGCATCCGGTGCTGCCGCGGATGACCAACACCTTCATGCTGGCCGGCGATGCCGACCCCGAAGACGTCGTCGCCTCGCTCGATCGCGGCCTGTATGCGGTGAACTTCGGCGGCGGCCAGGTAGACATCACCTCGGGCAGCTTCGTGTTCACGACCTCGGAGGCCTACTGGGTCGAACGCGGGCAGATCCAGCATCCGGTGCGCACGGCCACGCTGATCGGCGCGGGCCACGAGGTGCTGAAACGGGTGTCGATGATCGGCAACGACCTCGAGCTCGATCCGGGCGTGGGCACCTGCGGCAAGAACGGCCAGAGCGTGCCCGTGGGCGTGGGCCTGCCCACGATCCGCGTCGATCGTCTGACCGTCGGAGGCACCGAAACCGCGTCGGGCTGAGCGCCCCGGCCCGGTCAGCGCGCCTTCCGTTCCAGGTTTTCCAGATACCCGCGCGCGATGCGCGCAATCGCGCTGTCGGCATCGGCCGCCGCATGCTCCAGCGCCGCGCGCGCGGGCTCCCCGATCGCGCCCATCCAGTTGACCAGGTGCAGGCGCAGCTCGCGGTCGTCGGTGGCCGCATCGAAGCTGGCGACGATCTTGGGAAGCAGGCGCTCCAGATGTCGCTCGATCTCGTAGTTCAGGCAGTCCAGCACGTCGGCCGACTGCCGGTGCCTTAGCCAGGTGCGGTAGAGCGCGTTCAGGCCGGGATCGCCAAGCCCGGCCAGCATCCGCGCCGCCACCCCGCAGGTCTCGGACTTGATGAGCCGCCGGGACAGCCCCTTCACCAGACGTTCGGGCGGCGCGGGCAGCGGCTCGAAACGGTGCATGAACTCGGCAAGACCGACGGCGGCGCGAAACGGCAGGCGCGGATCGGCCAGGGTTTCCTCCAGCGCGACCAGAGTGGCCGCGGAAGGCCGCCTTCCCTTCGGGTAGTCGAGCACCGAGACGGCCTGCATCTTTTCCGGCATCAGCAGCATCGGCTCGCGCATCACGGCGAGAAGCTCGAGCAGCGCGGCATCGTCCCCGCCGGCTGCGCGCTCATGCCAGCTTGGAGCGACAAAGGCGCGGCAGGCATGACCGGTATCGGCAAGACGGGCCACCGCCGCGGGCCCCTCGCCGCAGATCCAGATCGGGCGCACGGCCTGCGCCGGAACCGCCGCGCAGGCAAGCAGCGGAGCCAGAACAAGAATCAGGCGCGGAAACCGGGTGCCCATGCCGCGATGCTTGGCCGCCGGCGCGCGCGCGTCAATCCGCGCAAGGACTGGCGCTTTGACGGCCAGCCGATAAAGTGCCGCCTGATGGAAGCGCGAAGCATCGAGATGGAACAGAAGGCGAACGATCTGATCGAACGCGCGCGGCGCGCGGGGGCAAGCCACGCCGACGCGCTTTCCATCGCCGAGGTCGGCGAGTCGGTCTCCGTCCGGCTCGGCAAGGTCGAGTCGATCGAGCGCGAGGATTCGTTCGGCATCGGCCTGCGCGTGTTCATCGAACAGCCGGGCGGCATGGCGTTCGCCACCGCAGCCTCGGCGGATGCGAGCCCCGAAGGGCTGGACCGGCTGGCGCGCCAGGCCGTCGAGATGGCCCGCATCGCCGAGCCCGATCCGGACGCGGTACCGCCCGTGGGCGCGGATCATCCGGGCCCGGAGGAACTGGCCGAATGGCTCGCCCGCCATCCGCTGCCCGAACACCTATGGACACTGGAACAGGCGCGCGAGGCGGCCCTGGCCTGCGAACAGGCCGCGCTCGATGCAAGCAGCGAGGTGCGCAACAGCGAAGGCGCGCAGGCGGGCTTCGGCACCGCGCGCATCGCCTACGCCTCCAGCGACGGCTTCTCGGCCAGCTTCGCCCGGGCCAACCTCGCGCTTTCGGTTTCGGTCGTCGCAGGTTCGATCGACCGGATGCAGCGCGACTACGCCTGGCATCAGGCACCCGATCGCAAGCGGCTGCGCGAGCCTGGCGACCTCGGGCGCGAAGCGGCGATACGCGCCGTCCGCCGTCTGGGTGCCTCGCCGATCGAAAGCGGGCGCATGCCGGTCGTGTTCGAGCCGCGCACGGCGGCAAGCCTGCTCGGGCATCTGGCCGGCGCCATCAACGGCCGCGCCGTGCTCCAGCACCGCAGCTTTCTCGCCGACGATCTCGGCAAGCCCGTGTTCGCCGAGTCGGTGGACATCGTCGACGATCCAGCCCATCCCGACGGGCTTTCGCCGCAACTGTTCGACGGCGAAGGCAGCCGCTGCGCCCGGCTTGCGATCGTGGAGCGGGGACGCCTCAGCCATTTCCTCACCGACCGGTATGCCGCCCGGCGGCTGAAGCTGGCCCCGACCGGACATGCCCGCCGGGGACTGACCGGCGACATCTCGATCGGCCCGAGCAACCTGATCTGGCAGCCGGGCACAGGTTCGCCCGAGGAACTGATCGCAGGCATCGAGCGCGGGCTTCTGGTCACCGAGCTGATCGGCTTCGGCGTCAATCCGGTCACCGGCGACTATTCGCGGGGCGCGGCAGGCTTCCTGATCGAACAGGGCCGCGTCGCCCGGCCGGTGCAGGGCGTGACGATCGCCGGCAACCTGAAGGCGATGTTCGCCGGCGTGGCCGGCATCGGCAGCGATCTGACCTGGTTTGGCAGCCGCGCCTGCCCCAGCCTCGTGATCGAGGGCATGACGATTGCGGGCGCATCCCGCCCCTGAAGCGGCGACCGAGTCCCACCGGATGAAACCGAAAGCGGAAGGAATCCCCCGATGACCCGCGAAATCATCCCCGAATCCACGATCACCTGCCCGCACTGCGGCCACCGGAAGAAGGAAACCATGCCCACCGACGCCTGCCAGTGGTTCTACGAATGCGAGGCCTGCCATGCCCTGCTCAGGCCCAGGGAAGGCGACTGCTGCGTGTTCTGCTCCTACGGGGACACACCCTGCCCGCCGGTGCAACGGGGAACGGACTGCTGCGCCTAGCGTTTTGGCATCGGCAAACATGCCTGCTAGCATGAGCGGATGCCCACGATCCAGCAGATGCTCGAATACAACCGCGCGTGGGCCCGGTCCCGAAAGGAGAAGGATCCGGACTACTTCGCCAAGGCCGCCCGGGCGCAGAAGCCCGAGGTGCTCTGGATCGGATGTTCGGATGCGCGCGTGGGCCCGGACCGTCTTGTCGGGCTACCGATGGGCTCGATCTTCGTGCACCGCAACATCGGCAACATCTTTTCCCCGGACGACCTGAACTGCCTGGCCGTGCTCGAATACGCGGTGGACGAGCTGAAGGTGCCGAACATCGTCGTCTGCGGGCACTACCGCTGCGGCGGCGTGGCGGCCGCGCTGAGCCACCGGGGCGTGGCCCCGATCGATCTGTGGATCGACCAGATCCGCCTCGTCCATCAGAACCATGCCAGCAAGCTGGCCCATCTTGACGACGAGGACCGGCTGCGCCGGCTGGCCGAGCTGAACGTGGAGGCCCAGGTGAGCAACATCTGCCGGAACACGATCGTGCGCGAGGCCTGGCGGCGGGGCCAGGAGCTCAACGTGATCGGCCTGATCTACGACATCCACGACGGCCTGCTCAAGCCCCTGGACATCGAGTTCCGCAGCGCCGAGGAATTCGACCGCTACTACCTGCACAAGGAATAACCGAGCGCGGCTTAAGCCTTACGCGATCAGCCTCCGGAGCGCCAGATCGGCGCTGCGCAGGTTCTCGGCGAGCCGGTGACCGAGCGTGATCAGCAGGCGCATGGCCAGCTGCGGATGGGACGCGCACAGCTTCTGCAGGGCCTCGTGGCTTAAGCGGACGCATTCGCAGTCGCGCACCACCCGGGCCTCGGCCGTGCGCTCGCCGGGCTCGAGAAAGGCGACCTCGCCGAACACCGTGCCCGGCCCGAAGCGCGCAAGTCGCACGGATTTTCCCCGCGAATACGGAAGCAGGATTTCGACGCTCCCCTTGAGCAGCACGAACAGCGAATCACCGTAGTCGCCCGCCCGAAACAGGGAGGCGTCGCGGCGCTTTTTCACCGTTTCGAGGAACGGCTCGATCGCCGCGAGTTCCTCGTCGCTGAAGCCCTGAAAAAGCTCGGTTTCGCCCAGATCCAGCCTCCGGGTCTCGTCTTCGCTCGCACCCAGCTTCTCGAGCAGGCGGTTTTCGGCGTATTCCAGCGCGTGGTCGGCATCGGGAAACACCCGGACGCGCACGTTGCGGTGGTACGGGATCAGCCGCTCGTGCCGGTGGCCCTTGCGTTTGACCAGGCCCATCGACTTCGGGACGCTGGCCAGGATCAGCTCGCCTCCCCTTTCGCGCATCAGCCCGCACATGTGCTCGATCAGCCGGATCGCGGTCAGATCCACCTGCCCGACGCGGCGCAGGTCCAGGATGATGTAGCGGGCCTGCTTCAGATCCGGCGCGATGGTTTCGAACAGGTGGTCGGCCGTGCCGAAGAACAGCGTGCCCTTGAGCTCGTAGGCGACGATGGACTCGCCGTGCTCCTTGAGCAGATCGCAGGCCTTGCGCGAACGGCGCCGGAACGACATCCGCTCCGCTCCGGTCCAGCGGCGCAGGATGACGCTCGACTGCACCTGGGAGCGGATGAACTCGATCACCGCGAGCACCACACCCAGGCCCACGGCGACCATCAGATCCCAGAACACCGTCACCAGCGTCACGATCAGCGCGATCAGGCCGTCGAGACGCGCGGTCGGGGTCCGGAGCCAGAGCAGGATGTCCCGGTCCAGCATCCCGAAGATCGCGACCTGAAGGATGATGCCGGCGAACACGCTGATCGGCAGCCAGGCGGCCAGGGGCGCGGCGACGAACATCACGACGAGCAGCGTAAGCGCCGCCATCACCCCGGCCCAGCGCCGGCCGCCGCTCTCGATCGCCACGAGGGTGGCCCCGGTCGTGCCCGCGCCCGCGATCCCGCCCGCAAGCGCGCTGAGGCCGTGGCCGATGCCCTGCCCCATCAGCTCCCGCCGGGAATGGTGCCGCCCGCCGGTGGCGACGTCGGCGACCACGCTGGTGAGCAGCGTATCCAGCGAAGCCAGCACGGCCAGCGCGAGCGCGGACGGAACGACGACCGCCCAGGGAAGGTCCGAAAGCCCCGACGCGCTCAGCCCCCCGTGCAGCGCCGAGACCGGGGGAAGCCCGCCGACGACCCAGGCCGAAGGCACGGCCTCCAGCCGGAAGGCCGCAAAAAGGTGGAAGGCGAGCGTCCCGATCACGAGCCCCCAGGCGGTGCCGGGAAGCTGCGGAGCGATCTTCGGCATCCCGATCATCGCGGCCATCGTGATCCCGGCCGTCGCCAGCGGGATCCAGGCGCCTGCCGCCATCGTCAGGTCCACGCCCGAACCGCTGAGCGCATCGGCCTGCGACCAGATCATCAGGATGCCGGAGCCGGTCATGAAGCCGGAGACGACCGGGAACGGAATGAACTTGATCAGATGTCCCAGACGAAACAGGCCGATCAGGAACTGGAAGCATCCCGCAAGCAGGATCGTGGTCAGAACCGCCTCGACGAGACGATCCCCGGCCAGGCCCGTTCCGGCAAGGGCTGCGACCGCGCCGGACAGAAGGACGAGCGTGGGGCCGGTGGGCGCGCTGATCTGCCCCTCGGTGCCTCCGGCAATTCCGGAGGCCAGGCTCAGGCACACGGCCGCGACCAGCCCGGCAAGCGCGGCGGCCGCCGGATCCGCGGTGTACGGAGCCCAGAGCGTGATGCCGAAGGCCATCGCCTGTGGAAGCACGAGCGCGGCCGCCGAAAGCCCGCCCCAGACATCACCCCGGCTCGGGCGGAACAGGCGCGGACTTGCGGCGGGCTTCATGCCCTCATTCTAGACCAGTCGCGGCGGCTTCGCGCCGGACTCAGACGGGCTCGATCAGCGACGGATTCAGATCGTAGGGCGCGGGTTTTCCCATCATCTCGAACAGCGTGGCCGCGATGTGCGAAAGGCCCGGCCGGGTGCGGATGTCCTGCCCTTCCCGGGGCTGGCGGAGGCGGTACGAACCGTCGAAGGCGGGATCGAACAGGATGCACGGCACCGGATTCAGCGAATGCTTCGTCGACGGCTCCTCGCCCTTCGGGGTGGCCACGCGCATCTGCTCCGCGTTCCCGTGATCGGCCGTGACCAGCGCGCGGCCGCCCGTTTCCTCGAGCGCTTCGAGAATCCGTCCGAGCGCCCGGTCCACGGCTTCGACCGCGCGCACCGCGGCGTCGAAGCGGCCGCAATGGCCGACCATGTCCGCGTTGGCGAAGTTGATGAGTCCGAAGCCGTAGCGCCCGGAGCGCACAAGTTCAGCCGCACGCCTGCCGATTTCGGGCGCCTTCATCTCGGGATGATCGGCGAACGACACGCCCTTGTCGGACGGAATCAGGATGTAGTCCTCAAGCCCGGGATCGAGCGGCTCGCGGTAGCCGCCGTTGAAAAAGAACGTGACGTGCGGGTACTTCTGCGTTTCGGTCAGGCGGAACTGGCGGATTCCCATTTCGAGAATCCTGCGCCCGAACGGACGCTCGACCTTCGTGGGCCCCATCAGCTGCAGATGCGGCAGATTGCGGTCCTCGTCGTAGACCATCATGCCCGCATAGACCACGTCGGGCCTTCTCCCGCGGTCGAAGCCGTCGAAATCGTCCAGCTCGAACGCTTCCGTGATCTCGATCGCCCGGTCGCCGCGGAAGTTCACCATCACGACCGCATCGCCGTCCTCCACCGTGCCCACCGGACGATCGTCCGCATCGACGATGACGAAGCCGGGAAGATCCTGGTCGACGATGCCGGGCGTTTCGGCGCGGAAATGCTCGATTGCCTCCATCATCGAGCGGAACCGGTGCCTGCCCCTGCCGTGGACCATCAGATTCCAGCCTTCCTCGACCTTCGACCAGTCCCGGTCGCGGTCCATCGTGATCCGCTCCCGGCCGCCGCCGCTGGCAAAGGCATAGTCGAAGCCGTCGTGGGCGTTGATGTAGGCAAAAAGCTCCTCGATCCGCGCCACATATTTGTGCGCGGTCTGGATGCCGACGTCGCGCCCGTCCAGAAGCGCATGCACGCGCAGGCGCTTCACGCCGGATTCGAAGGCGTGGTCGATCAGGGCGCGGAAATGATCGATATGCGAATGGATGTTCCCGTCCGACAGCAGGCCGAGAAGATGGATCGTCCCGCCGGCTTTGCCCCGCTCGATCACCTGAGCGAGCGCCTCGGACTGGAAGAAGCTTCCGTCCTCGATCGCCTTGTTGATGCGCGTGGGCCCCTGATCGAGGATCTGACCTGCGCCCATCGTCAGATGGCCGACCTCGGAGCCGCCCAGATCCTTCTCGGACGGAAGCCCCACATAGGGGCCGTGGGTCATCAGCTGCGTGCGGGCACAGCTTGACCAGATCCGGTCGAAGTTCGGCGTCTCGGCCGCCGCGATCGCATCCTCCGGCCCGCCGGTACCGATGCCCCAGCCGTCGAGCACGATCAGCAGCACGGGCCCCGGGCCTGCGAAATGGTCGAGAATCTTCTGTCGGTTCAAGATCCGCTCCCTTTCTTTTGTCGGATGCCGCGCGCCTCAAGCAGGCGCTCAAGCGCCGCCTCGTCGAACTCACGGCTCCGCACGCGCAGAAACAGCGCGTTCTCCTCCGGCACGAGCCGGGCCTCGACGACGCCGGAAAGCCCGAGAACCTCGGCTTCAACCGCCGAGGGATCCGTGATCCGCTCACCCTCGACATGCACGATCCGGCTCGAGGCCATCACCGGCATCCGCTGACCCAGCGCGACGACAAGCCACACCGCCATGACCAGCGCGCAGCCGAAGAACACGCCCTGAACACCGAACGCGCCGTGCACCAGCCCCCCCAGCGCCCCGCCCAGGAACGCGCCCAGAAACTGCGAGGTGGAATAGACGCCCATCGCCGTCCCTTTCGCGTCCACGGGCGCAAGCCTCGAAATCAGCGAGGGCAGGGTCGCCTCGAGCACGTTGTAGAACACGAAGAACAGGAACAGCCCGGCGACAACCGCGACGAGACCCTCGTTGAACGCGCCAAGCCACAGCATCGCGATCGCGATGCCCGCAATCGCCGTAAGAAACACCTGCCGCATCCGGCCGTGCTTCTCCGCCTGAATGATCAGCGGGACCATCACGCCCATCGCCACGACGAGCACCGGCAGATACACCCAGGGATGATGCACGGGGGCAATCCCCAGATGATCGCGCAGCACGAACGGAAGGGCGACGAACATCGCGGTCATCACGCCGTGCAGGGCGAGAATCCCGAAATCGAGCCGCAGAAGCTGAGGATCGCCCAGAATCCGTGAAAACTGGGCCGGAACGGGTTCGGCGTCGCGATGGCGGATGCTTTGCGCGGGCGTGGGCACGACGACGAATAGCACACCCAGCGAGACCAGCGCCAGCACCGCGGTCATCCAGAAAATCCCGGGCACGCCGATGGCCGCATCCAGCCAGGGCCCGACAATCAGCGCCAGCGTGAACGACGAACCGATCGTCATGCCGATCACGGCCATCGCGCGCAGGCGGACATCCTCACGGGTCAGATCCGCGAGCAGCGCGGTGAGCGCGGCCGCGATCGCCCCGGCGCCCTGAAGCGCCCGGCCCAGAATCACGCCCTCGATCGTGTCCGCCACGGCGGCGACCACGCTGCCGGCCGCAAAGATCAGCAAGCCCGCCGCGATGACCGGCTTGCGCCCGAGCCGGTCGGAAGCCCAGCCGAACGGAATCTGGAGCATCGCCATCGTCAGGCCGTAGGCGCCCAGCGCCATGCCGACAAGCAGAGGCGTCGCATGCGCAAGCCCCTCGGCATAAAGAGCGAACACCGGCAGAATCAGGAACAGTCCCAGCATGCGCAGGCCGTAGATGCCGGCGATCGCCATCACGCTGCGCTTTTCGGTCGGGGTCATCATCGAACGGCTCCCTCGGGATCGAATTGAACGCCCGGGCCGGAGCCCGAGCGGCCGCCGATGATAGCAGCAGGACCCACCCCTGAAAAACGAACCGGCCGGCTTGCCGCCCCCGAAAGCGGGCGGCAGATTGGCCCGCAATGACGAGCTCGATCACCGACCCGACCACCGTCTTCGTCGCCGCCGTGCTGGTGGCCATTGCCTCCCAGATCCTCGCCCTGCGCCTGCGCACGCCGCCGATCCTGATCTGGCTGCTGGCCGGCATGAGCCTGGGCCCGTTCGGGCTTGGATTCATTCATGTCGAGTCGCTGGCAGGTGCCCTGCATCCGATGATCGAGCTTGGGCTGGCGATCATTTTGTTTGAAGGCGGTCTGAACCTGAATCTCAAGGCCCTGAAGGCCCACGGATCGGTGGTCGGACGCCTCGTCATCCTCGGGCCGCTGCTGACGATTGCCGTGGGAGCAATGGCCGCGCACCTGATGGCGGGCCTGGCCTGGCCGCTTGCGCTGCTGTTCGGCGCGCTCGTCTCGGTCGGCGGGCCGACGGTGATTCTGCCGATCGTCCGGCAAATGCGGCTGGGCCGGGTCGTCGGCCATGTCCTGACCGCCGAGGCCATGCTGATCGACGTGATCGGGGCCATTCTCGCGATCGTGCTCTTGCAGGTGGCGCTCACCCCCGGCACGCCGTGGTTCGTCGTGCTCCAGCAAATCGTCACGAAGGCCGCCATCGGAGCCACGGCAGGACTTCTGGGTGGGCGCGTCCTCGCCTGGCTGCTCAAGCGCGAGTGGCTGCGCGATCTGGATGTGCGCACGATCCTGACCCTCGCCTGCGCCTGGGGGCTGTTTCTGCTCGCCGAGCATCTGAGCGCCCAGGCCGGCCTTCTGACCATGCTGGTCACCGGCGCGGTCCTGCAGCGGATGGACCTGCCGGATCTTCATCGCCTCCGGCATTTCAAGGGCAGCCTGTCGATGCTCCTGATCTCGGTGCTGTTCGTGCTGCTGGCCGCCAGCCTCGATCTGCGTCTGATCGGCGCCTACCTTGTGCCGGGGCTTGGCATCTTCGCGCTGCTTGCGCTCCTCGCCCGGCCGCTGGTGGCCTGGCTGTCCTGCCTTGGCAGCGGACTTTCGGCGGGCGAGCGGGCCTACCTCGGACTGATGGCGCCCCGCGGGGTGGTCGCGGCCGCGATCACCTCGCTGTTCGCACTCGTGCTGAGCGAGGAAGGACGGGCCGGCGCCGAGGCGATGCTTGCGCTCACCTACATCATCATCATCACCTCGATCCTCGCCTACAGCCTGCTTGCCGGACCGCTCAAGCGCTGGCTCGGCATCCGCGGAAGCGACGATCGCACCGTCCTGATCGTTGGCGGCGGACAGATGGGCTCGGAAATCGGCCGCGCGCTGGCCGAGGACCGGGAGGTCCGCTTCCTCGACCTGAACGCCCAGGTCATCCGCAACCTGCAGCGCTCCGGCTTTCAGGCCATCCAGGGCAACGCGCTCGACCCGATCTTCATGGAAATGGCCCATGCCGAGGAAGTCGGCGTTCTGCTTGCGATGACGGGCTCGTCCGATCACAACCTGCTGATCGCGCGGCTTGCGCATGAGGAGTTTCATGTGCCGGAAATCTATGTCGCCCTCCAGGAAGGGGACGAGGACAAGCATGCAAGCCTGATGCACCAGCTCCGCGCCCGGAGGCTGTTCGCCAAGCCCTACACCTTCACCTACTGGAACGACCAGGCCTTCCGCAGGCGGCTGGTCTACGAAACGCGGACGATCGAGCAAGAATCGCCGCTCGTCGGCCTGAGCATGAAGGAGGCGCGCATCCCCCACGGCGTGCTGCCGATCTGCATCCGGCGCGACGGGCACACGCTGATCCCCCACGACGAGTTCCGCTTCGAGGCGGGCGACGAGGTCATGATGCTGATGCGCCCCGAACGGGTGCAGGAAGGCCAGCCGCTGATCCTGCCTCCGGCCAGCGACAACACCGTGACCCGCCACGCGGAGCGGCCCGCCGCGTGATGAAACGGGTCACCCGGCTGGCGCCGAGCCCCACCGGGCGTCTGCATGTCGGGCACGCCTATTCGTTCTGGTTCTGCGAGGACTGGGCGCGAAGGCACGGCGCGAAGATCCGCCTGCGGATCGAGGACATCGACCACACCCGCTGCCGGGAGGAGTTTACGGAAGGCATCCTCGAAGATCTTTCCTGGCTGGGCATCCGCTGGGACGGTGCCGTCGAGCGCCAGAGCGAACATCTGGACGAATACCGCGCCGCGATCGACCGGCTGCGGGAGCTCGGCGTGATCTACCCCTGCTTCTGCACGCGACGGGACGTGCAGAGGGAAATCGAGCGCATGGGGCTGGCGCCGCACGCGGCGGGCCCCGTCTATCCCGGCACCTGCCGGGGACTGTCCCGGCACGAAGCCAGCCGCCGCATGCGGGAGGAACTGTTCGCCTGGAGGCTGAACTGCGCGCGGGCGCTGGAGCTTACCGGACCGATCACCTGGATCGACGCCGAGGGGCGCCACCATCCGGTGCGTCCCGGCCACGACGAGATCATCGGCCGCAAGGACATCGGCTTCAGCTATCACCTGGCCGTCGTCGTCGACGATGCGCGCCAGGGCGTGACCCACGTGATCCGGGGACGGGACCTGCAAGCCAGCACGCCCCTGCATCGCCTGCTCCAGGCCCTGCTCGGGCTTCCCTCGCCGGTCTACCACCACCACCCGCTGCTGCGGGATGCTTCCGGCCGCCGCCTGGCCAAGCGCGACGGCAGCACGACGCTGGCCTCGCTCCGGCAGGCGGGAGTCCGCCCCGAACGGCTCCGCGCATGGCTGTTCGCCGAAGCTCAGCCGCCCGCCTGGCCGGAAGGCGATGCGCGCAAGGCGCTGATCCGCGAACTGGGCAAGGCGGGATTTGGCAGCCCGGCCGAAACCACGTAGCATCCGCTGTGTTTGAAATATTTATACACCTATCTTGGTGTGTTTGGAGCGCGCATGGCCACGATTCTTGACCTGATCGGCAACACGCCGATGGTCCAGCTGACGCGGATGACCGCCCATCTCCCCGAGAACATCCGGATCGAAGCCAAGCTCGAGCGCTTCAATCCCGGCGGCTCGGTCAAGGACCGGCCGGCGCTGTGGATGATCCGCGATGGGCTTGCGCGCGGGGAACTGACCCCGGACAAGATCATTCTGGATTCGACGAGCGGCAACACGGGCATCGCGCTGGCGATGATCGGCGCCGCAATGGGCTTTCGCGTGCGCCTGGTCATGCCCGGCAACGTCTCCGACGAACGCAAGCGGATCTGCCGCGCCTTCGGCGCCGAGCTCATCTTTTCGGACCCGCTCGAAGGCTCGGACGGCGCCATTCTGAAGGCGCGCGAGCTCTACGCCGAAAACCCCGAGCGCTACTTCAAGCCGGATCAGTACAACAACCCCGCCAATCCGCGCGCGCACGAGGAATCCACCGGACCCGAGATCTGGCGCGACACGAACGGCACGGTCACCCACTTCGTCGCCTCGATCGGAACCTCGGGCACGCTGGTCGGCACCGGCCGCTACCTGAAGCGGAAGAATCCGGACATCGAAGTCGTCGCCGCCGAGCCGGATTCGGCCTTTCACGGCATCGAAGGCCTCAAGCACATGGAATCCAGCATCGTGCCGGGCATCTACGCGCCCGAGGTGCACGACCGCAAGCTCGGCATCGACACCGAAACCGCCTACGCGTTCACGCAGCGGCTGGCCCGGGAGGAAGGCATCCTCGCCGGCCAGTCCTCCGGGTGCGCGATGGCCGCAGCGCTCCGTCTGGCCGAAGAACTGGCCGAGGGCGGCCGCGCGGCAAGAATCGTCGTGATCTTTCCGGACGGCGGCGAAAAATACCTGACCACCCCGGTGTTCGCCGGAGGCTCCAGGGTGCGCTTCGCCGAGGGAATCTAGCCGGGATACCCGTCGGCTATTTCACGTGCACGCGGATCGTCCGGCTCCAGTCCTTGCCGTAGGACTCGTGGTGGCCGTTGGCGAACTGAAGCGTGAGCGTATGGTCGCCCGGGGTCAGCGTCACCACGGCCTCGGTCTGGCCCTTGCCGAAATGCAGGTGCTTCGCGTCCTTCGGCACGATCTCGCCCTTGGGAACGTAGCTTCCGTCGATGATCAGATGATGGTGGCCCGTGCCCTCGACGAGCTTGCCGGCCGGCCGCACCTTCATCCCTTCCACCTTCATCACAACCTTGACGGTGCGGGGCACGGTCATGCCGTCGGTCGGGGTGACGAAGTCCACGCCCCCTTCAGGCCCCTTCTGGCAGCCGGCAAGTGCGGCCAGCGCGAAAAGCATGATCGCGACAATCGATTCCGTCCGGTTTACTCGCATCGTGTTCCTCCTTATTCTGTGCGCATACCGGTTCCCAATATGGACCGCCGATCGCAAACTGTAAAGGTGGCCCGCACGGAGGCGTGATGGCGATTGCATGGAGCGAGAAATACGAAACCGGCGATCCCGAGATCGATCAGCAGCACAAGCAGCTGTTCAAGTATGTCGACGACCTTGAACGGCACATGGAACGGGGCGTGGACGACGAATACCTGCGCAAGTTCCTGAACTTCCTCGGCATCTACACGCGCAGCCACTTCTGCTACGAGGAAATCTGCATGCGCCAGCGGAAATGCCCGCTGGCCAAGAAGAATCAGGAACAGCACGACAAGCTGGTCGAGGCCTACAAGCATTACCTGCACCGGTTCGAAACCGAAGGCGCAAGCGAGGAGCTCGTGCGCAAGCTGCACGACTTCCTGCTCAGCTGGCTGACCAATCACATCCTGAAGATCGACACCAGCCTCCGCTCCTGCACGGGCTGATAAAAAGAGGGCCGCGAAGTGCGCGGCCCTCGTCAGGTGTTCCCGGTGCCCGGCTTAGTGCGCATGTCCTCCGGGGCCGTGCACATGACCGTGCTCGATTTCCTCCGGTGTCGCCTCCCGGACGTCGCGCACGGTGACGTCGAAATGGAGCCGTTCGCCGGCCAGCGGGTGATTGCCGTCGATCGTGATCTGATCGCCGTCGACCTTCGCGATCTTGACGATGTGCACGCCCTGGGGCGTCTGAGCCTGGAACTGCATCCCGACCTCGATCTCGTCCACGCCCTCGAACATGCTCCGGGGCACGACCTGCGTCATCCCGGGATCGTATTCGCCGTAGGCGTCCTCGGGTTCCACCGTGACCTCGACCCGGTCCCCCTTCTTGTGCCCTTCCAGCTCCCGCTCAAGGCCGGGAATCAGATTGTCGGCGCCGTGCAGATAGGCCAGCGGCTCGCCGCCCTCGCTCGTATCGAGCACTTCGCCCCGATCGTTGGTCAGCCGGTAGTCGATCGTGACGACGGTATGTTTCGCGATTTGCATGTCAGTCTTCTCCTGTCGAAAAAAGCCCACCCTAGGGCCGGAGCCGCCGCTTGCAAGCGGAAGTTCCCGCTTCTTCAGGGTGAGCATCCCGATCGTCACCGCCACCATCGTCGGATCCGGTCAACCCGCGCGCTTACAACCGATCCGTCCGGGTGCTGCCGACTCCGAATCGTCGCCGGAGGCAACCGGGAAAAACATGTGCACACTCGACCCTCGCCCCGGCGAGCTATCAGCCTTCATGCCGCCACCCGCGCTTTGCACTACGCCAAGCGCCATCGCAAGCCCCAACCCCGCGCGCACCGGAACGGTCGTGAAGAATGGATCAAAAATCCGGGGCAGCGTTTCATCCCCCATTCCGCAGCCGTTGTCCGCAACGGTCAACCGCAGATGGCGGCCGGGCTTCATCCGTTCGCCGCCCTCGATGCCGGAAAGGTCGCTTGCCGCAAGCTCCACGACGCGCGTGCGGATCGCGATGCGCGGCGCATGGTTTTTTTCTGTCGCGTCGGCGGCGTTGCGCACGAGCTCCTCCAGCGCCTCGCGAAAGCTTGCGCGCGGCACGTGCACGCAGGCTCCGCCCGCCCGCAAATCGAGCGCAAGCTCCGCCCTCCCGGGCGCAAGCCTCTGCAGCCCGGCAAGCGCCGAGCGGATTTCGGCGTCGGGAGAAAAGGTCTCCGGCGGGCGCAGGTCCTGGCCTGTCGCGCGCACAAGCGCATACACCAGCCTTCGTGCGCGCTCGGATGTTTGCACGATCGCCCCGGCCGAGGAGCGCGCCTCTTCCGAAAGCCCCGGTGAGCTTTCCAGGATTTCGGCATGCCCCATCATCGCGGCGAGCATGTTGTTGAACTGGTGCGCGATGCCGCCCGCAATCTCGGTGCGCTCTTTTTGCAGGCGCGCCCGCCAGAGCTCGTCGCGCATGCGCCGGCGTTCGGCCTCGGCCTCGGCAAGCTCCGCGCGCACGCGCGCAATCGTGCGCTCCAGTTCTTCCTCATGCGCCTCGATGCGCGCCAGCATCGCATTGAACGCCGCATCCAGCGCGCGCACTTCTTCCGGGCCTTCCACAGGCGCGCGCACGGAACGCGCACCCTCTTTCACCTCGCGTGCGGTCTTGGCGAGCCTTGCGACCGGCGCGGTCAGCCTTCGCGCCGCCCATCCAATCAGGAGCACGAGCGCCCCCGCGAGCGCCACAGGCGGCCATACCGCCATCCAGGCCGCATGCGCAAGCCGCGTCTCGAACGGCGCGGTGTCGAACCGAATCCGCACGATCTTGCTCGGATCGCTCACGCCCGGCTTCAGGCTCGCCAAGTCCACATGGCGCCAAATCGTGATCCCGGCCGTATCCCGCTCCTCGAAGCGGCCTTCGCGCATCGCGCGGCGCACATGCGCGAGAACCCCCGGCGTGGGCGCATAGTCCTTTTCGCCCGCATGCCCGAACGCATAGCCGAACACATCATAGATCCCGACCGAGGCCACATACGGCGACTCCTCGAGCTTCTTCGCCACCTTCCTCGGATCGAGCGCCTTCGCGATCTCGGAGAGCCTCGGCGTCGCCCCGTAGCCGATCTCGATGATGTGGCGATGATCCGGCGTGGGGATGTAGATCCAGTCGCCCAAAAGCCCTGTCACGACGTTCGTGCGCACGCGCTCGTTGGCGATCGCATCGCCCGCCATGATCCGGCGCATCACATCGCCCAGGCCGTAGCGCTTGAAATCGAAGCCGATCGCGGCCGCATCGGTGCTGTGGCGGATCACCGCGTCTTGATCGATGGCGTAAATGTCCATGTGCGGGCCCATGCGGCGCTTGAGCGCGGCAAGATCCATCCGCTCAGGATCGCCTCCTGCGCGCGCGTAAGCGGAAAGCAGCATTGGCGCAAAGCGCTTCATCTCCGCCTCCAGCCGATCCTCGAGCAGCCGGAAGCCCGCATCCATGATCAGAATGGCGTTCACGATCTCGCGCTCGCTTTGCGCGCGCGCCAAGGCGAAATCGTGATCAAGCGTTTGCTTGAGATGCCACCAGTGCCATGCGCCCAAAGCGGCCGCGACCAACGCCACCAGCGGCACAATCCAGATGAGAAGCTGCGCGCGAAGCGTCATCCACGCGCCTCCCCGTGCAGGCGCTCGATCGGCACATAGCCGCCTTCGTAGCCGAACCTTCGCAACACATCCAGAAAGGCCCGCACGACCTTCGGCGCGCGAAGCGGCTCACGCGCCCTCAGGCCGATGAACGCAAGCCTTGGGCCATCGAGGCTTTCACCCTGAGGCAAATCCGCATTGGTGCGGGGCATGCCCTCGTCCTCGGCGATGCAGCAGATCGAATCCGGTGCCATCGCCAACGACCGCCCGTCCTCGCGCTCGGCGAGCAGGCTTTCATTTTCGTAATGGACGCGCACGATCTCGCCCCCATCGGTGCGCAACTCAAGCAGCCCCAGATCGAACCCCGCCTGCGTGCGCACTGTGTGGCGCACAAGTGCCCCGCGCGCAAGCAGATATGCGGGCGCAAGCGCCGGCATCGCCAAAAGCGCGGACACGGCGTCCGCCCGATGTGTTTCGATGACGGCGCCCACCTGGATCGCGAGCAGGAGCGTGCCGGCGATCGCCGCGGATTTCGCCTGACGTGCATCCATCGGATAGCACGCAAGCCCCGCGATTTCACCGAAAGCGGGCGACGCCACGATCAGGCGCGCAAGCTTCTCCATCTCCGAGGCCGCGTTCACATCCAAAAGCGCCCGCACCCCACCCGGCTGGCGGCTTCCGCCGGCCAGCGCCGCCGGTCCCGCCGGGATCCCCGCTTGGGCGTAGCTCGTCATTTCAAGCTGCGGGATCGCGCGCCCCGCGCCGTCCGCATCCGCCACGGGCAGACCCGTGCGCGCCGCAGTCATGAGCGGCGCAAGCGCGTTCACGGCGCCGATCTCCACGGGCAAACAGAACCCGCAGCGCCGTCCAAGCCATCGCTCCACCGCTTCCACGGCCGCAAGCGGAGCGTCGAACGCGGCGTCGTGAAACATCGCATCCGGTGCGCCCATGTCCGCGACCACGATCCCAAGCGCTTCCGCGGGCAGTTCCTCCACCGGAACGATTTCGACCTCATGCGGCCCGGCGATGATCTTCGGAATCATGCGCTCCGCGATCTTCAGCGACCCGCCGCCCCCGCTGGCAAGAAAGGCCGCTCCGCTCACCAGCCTTCGAAGCTCCTCTTCCGTCAGGCGCATCTCGCCTCCCGTGGATACCCTAGGATAGCCAAGAAACGCGCGCAACGCTGCGGCTACAGGGAAAGCAGCGGCTCGTTCGGCGCCAGCCCGCCCAGCGCTTCCAGCTCTTCGGCCAGATGCTTCCGGGTCAGCGGAATCTCGTCGAGGAACTGGCGCTTGCCGTCGCGGAAGGCGAGCCGCGCAAAGATTCCGATCGCCTTCAGATGCCGCTGCAGGGCGGTGAGACGGAGCTTCCGGTGCCAATCCTCAAAGCCGTCAAATGCCGAGCTCACCGGGCGGGGCAAGGCCTCATGCATCGCACGGCTCCAGCGGCGGCGCTCGGTTTCGGGATAGTCCTGATAGCAGTCGTACAGCAGGGAGGCCGCATCGTAGGTGGCCGGCCCCCAGAGCGCGTCCTGAAAGTCGAGGATGCCGAGCTCGATTCCTTCCCCTCCATCCAGAACCATCAGGTTCCGGCTGTGGAAGTCGAGATGAACGGGCACCCTCGGCAGGGCCTCGAGGGCTTCATAGACCGGCTCCAGATTACGGTGAAACCTCGCCCGGGCCTCGTCATCCGGCCGGAGGCCGGCAACTCTCGGCAGATACCAGTCGAGATACAGATCGCACTCGGCCCGCATCCGTGCGCGGTCGAACACGCCAAGCCCCTTGGGCCGGGCCGAAGCAAGCCTGCCCAGCTGCTCGGTCGCAAGCGGGAACAGCCGCTCCGGATCCTCCTGCCGCCGCATCCATTCGGCCCAGCTCAGATCGCCGAAGTCTTCCAGAAGCAGGTATCCGTTCTCGATATCCGCGCCAAAAAGCTCGGGCACGCGCAGGCCCGCCTCGCGCATCCAGACGCGCACGGCAAGGAACGGGCGCACGTCCTCGTGCTCGGGCGGCGCATCCATCAGCACCCATCTGCGGGATCCATCGGAAACCCGGAAATAGCGCCGGAACGAGGCATCGCCCGCAAGCTTCTCCAGCTTGAGGCCGCGGCCGAGCATGCGCTCGGCAAACGCAAGCCCCGAGCGCATGCGCTCATCCATCGGCATCACCGGCGCGGACGATCAGCCCGTGAATGCCCAGCCGGTCGAGAAGCCTTTGGCGCATCGTTTCGGCTTCGTGCCGGGTTTCGACGGGATTCGTGTAGACGCGGAACCAGCGGCCGCGCGCATCCAGCGAAACCTCACGGACCGTCGCGGCAATCCCCTCCCGAATCAGACGCCGACGCAGCTCGTCCGCCTCCTGCCGCGTCCGGAACGATCCGGCCTGCACGCGGTATACGGACCTTTCCGCCGGTTGCTCGCGCCGGATTTCATGCTCGATGATGCCCGCCAGCGGATCGCGGGCCTGGATGCCGGGCGTCTCCGTGCTTCGGGCCTGGACCTTGCTGCCGGCACCCGGCGCTGTGGCCGGCGAAGGAAGCGGCGTGGGCTCGACGGGTGCTGCCGGCAGATCGTGATAGAAGGTGAGCTCCCCGAGCTCCGGCGCCTGCTCGCGGATCGCAGCCAGGCGCTTTTTTAGCTCGGCCGCCTCGTGCCGGCTTTCCTGAAGCGCCGCCTGAAGCTTCGCGATCTCGGCCTGAAGCTGCGGAGTCCGATCGTTCCGATCGGGATTGCGGAACCCGCCGAGAAAGTATCCGGCGGCAAACGCCATCCCGGCCACGAGCACGACGCCGATCACCGCCGACCAGCCCCTGGGGGACGAAGCTCCCGCCGGCGCATGGAGCGAGGCGAAGTCCCGCCGGGACATCCCCGCCTACATCCGCTCCGGCGCCGAGACTCCGAGCAGCCCCAGGGCGTTGCGGAGCACCTGACCGACGGCGGCAACAAGCAGCAGTCTTGCCTGCATCAGCGCCGCATCGTCGCTCACGACGCGGTGTTTGTGGTAGAAGGCATGGAAATCGGCGGCAAGCCCCATCGCCCAGGTGGCGATCAGATAGGGCTCGCGCCGGGAAGCCGCCTTTTCCAGCAGTTCGGGATAGCCGACGAGGTGCGCGATCAGCGTCTGCTCCTCGGGACTCGTCAACAAACTCACATCCACCCGTTCCGGATCGTCCGGCTCCACGCCGGCTTCTGCCGCCCGGCGCAGAATGTTGCAGATCCGCGCATGGGCGTACTGGACGTAATAGACGGGGTTGTCGTCGCTCTGCTGCTTGGCCGTTTCCAGATCGAACTCGAGCTGGCTTTCCGCCCGCCGGGTCATGAAATTGAAGCGGACCGCATCCGCCCCCACCTCGTCGACGACCTCGCGCAGGGTCACGAAGGTGCCGGCGCGCTTGGACATCCGCACGGGCTTGCCCTCGCGGGTGAGGTTGACCATCTGGACGAGCAGCACCTCGGGCTGGCCGTCCCGGCCCGTGAGCGCCTTGATCGCGGCCTGAACCCGGCGGATGTAGCCGCCGTGATCCGCGCCCCAGACGTCGATCATCCGGTCGAAGCCCCGTTCCACCTTGTCCATGTGGTAGGCGATGTCGGCCGCGAAATAGGTCGGCGTCCCGTCCTGCTTGGCCAGCGGGCGATCGACGTCGTCGCCGAAGGCCGTGGTCCGGAACAGAAGCTGCGGCACCGGCCGATAGTCCTCCACCGGCTTGCCCTTCGGCGGCGGCAGCGTGCCGACGTAGACCAGCCCGTCCTCCTTCAGACGCTCGATGAGCGCCTCGATGCGGCCGGATTCGTGCAGCTGACGTTCCGAGAAAAAGACATCGAACGAAATGCCGAGCGCGGCCAGATCGTCCCGGATCGTCGCCATGTTCGCATCCACCGCGGCCTTCCCGATGCGCTCGAGGCGCGCATCTTCGTCCATGTCCCGCCAGACCGGCATCGGCTGCTCATCGAGCAGCGCCCGCGCGATGTCCACGACGTATTCGCCCGGATAGGCCCGCTCGGGAAACTCGATCGCCTCGCCCGCAAGCTCGCGCATGCGCAGCCAGACGGACTCGGCGAGCACGCGGATCTGCTGGCCGGCGTCGTTGATGTAGTACTCGCGCACGACCTTGCGCCCGCGCGCGCTCAGCACCCGCGCCAGCGCATCCCCGACCACCGCGCCCCGGCCGTGGCCGACATGCATCGGACCGGTGGGATTGGCGGAAACGAACTCGAGGTTGATGGACTCCGAGTCCTCCGAGGCGGGCAGGCATCCGTAGCGCTCGCCCTCGCGCACGATCCGGACGAGAACACCCGCCTCGGCGGCGGCATGCAGATGGATGTTGATGAAGCCCGGACCCGCGATTTCCGCGCGCTCGACCGAATCCGGCCACCGGACGCGGGCAAGAATCTCCTCGGCGATGGCCCTCGGCGGGCGCCGGAGCCGGCCGGCAAGCAGCATCGCAATGTTCGTCGCATAGTCGCCGTGCTCGGCCTGCCTGGGCCGCGTCACCTGAACGTCGGGAAGCTCGGCCAGCCCGTCTGCGCCCGGCAGTTGCCGGAGCGCATCGGCCAGGGCCTTCTCAAGCGCCTGCTTCACCTTCACCCCCATGCGTGGTCGTGTCGCCCGGCATCCGGCGACCGGCGCGCAAGTGTAGTCGTTTGCCCGAAAAGTGCATCCGCGGCCCGGGCGCTAGCGCTGGCAGCGCGGGCAGTAATGGCTGGAGCGGCCCGCGATCCGGCGCATCCGGATCGTCGCCCCGCAGCGCGGACAGGGGGCGCCGGCGCGTCCGTAGACCCGGAACGCATGCGAAAAATACCCCGGACGCCCATCGACGGAGGAAAAGTCGCGGATCGTGCTTCCGCCCGCCGCAATGGCCCGCATAAGCACGGACCGGACGCACGCAACGAGGCGCTCGATTCGTGCCCGCGAGATCCTTCCCGCGGGCCGGGCCGGGTGGATGCCCGCTTCATAAAGCGCCTCGCACGCGTAGATGTTTCCGACGCCGACGACGACGCGGTTGTCCATCAGACAGGCCTTGACCGGCGCCCGCCGCCCGCGGAACGCGCGCTCCAGCCAGAACGCGTCGAAATCCGGACCCAGCGGCTCGGGACCGAGGCGGGCAAGCCACGGGTGCGCCTCGGGATCCGCGGCCTCGGCCAGCCCCAGATATCCGAAGCGGCGCGGATCGGTGTAGACCAGATCGGGACCGCCCTCAAGCGCCCAGCGCAGATGTTCATGCGCCAGCCTCGGCGCTCCTTCCGGCAGAAATCGCAGGCACCCGCTCATGCCCAGATGCCACAGCAGCCAGGCATCGCCGAGATCGAGCATCAGGTATTTCCCGCGCCGGCGCACCCTGCGGACCGTTCGCCCCCGGATACGGTCGGCGGGTGGCAGCGGATATCGAAGCGCATCCCTGTGATGGACCACCCGCGCAATCCGCCGACCGCTCAGCACGGGCTCGAGCGCGGCGCGCACGGTTTCAACTTCCGGAAGCTCGGGCATGCAACCCCCCGTTTGCCTTGCCGTCTTGCGGCATCGGGCGCGAGCATCCATACTCAGGCTTATGGAAACCCGGTTCGACGAAGGCAGCCAGAGCCTAGACTTCGACAGCCGCGATTTCGAGGCGCTCGCTGTACTGTTTCCGGACGAGCTCCACTTCTTCCGGCAGACCGCGTCGGTCATGGAGCTTGCGGCCGACGTCGCCGTGATCACCGAGGGCCAGAAGCCGAGCGATCTCTATCTCGTCAAGTCGGGGCTGCTTGTCGTCACCAAACGGCACGGCGACGACGTCTATCAGGTCGGCTCGATCACCCCCGGCGAGGTGTTCGGCGAGGCCTCGATCCTGTACGACGCGCCGGCGGGCGCCGAGGTGCGCACCGTCGAGCCCTCGGTGCTGATCACGATCCCCGGCGAGCACGTGCGCGAGGTGCTCGAATCGAACGAACGCTTCCGCCGTTCGCTCTCGCAGCTGGCCGAGCGGCGGATGGCCGCGACCGCGCTGGCCGTGAACCCCGTGTTCGCCACCCTCCCGCAGGCGGTACGCGAAATCATTCTCTACAACGCCCGCTTTCTGTCGCTGGAGCCCGGTGAAACCCTGACACGGGAGGGGGATGCGGATACGCGCTTCATGTACATCGTCCTCTCCGGGCAGGCCGAGGCCTCGATGCGGCACCCCAAGGATCCGAACAAGCGCATCGTCTTTGCGCGCATCTCCAGCGGCGATGAGGTCGGCGAAATCTCGGTCATCACCGGCAAGCCGCATGTGGCCACGGTCACCGCGCTCACGCCGCTGCGCCTGATGATGATCAGCAACGAATCGGTCGAGGCCTGGCGCAAGCGCTATTCGGATTTCGGCTACGCGCTCTACGCCTGCGTCCAGCGCAAGCTCCAGCATTCGCTGGAGGCGATCCGCAGCATCGTCGGCGAGGAAGAGGCCCGGGCGATGACCACCGACACCCTGCCCCCTCCGGAAAAGGTACGGCCGAAACCGGGAAACTAGCCGGCGCCTCCGGCCGCCTGTTGATCAGTGCCGGACGAGCCAGACCACGAGCCAGCCTGCGCCCACGCTGAGCAGTCCGGCAAGCCGCAGCGCCTGGGGCGGAACCTGCTGGATCTGGCGCATCATCGCGATCATCCGCTCCGGAAACAGCGCATAGAGCGCGCCCTCGATCACCAGCACCAGTCCCAACGCCGCCCAGAGATCGGCCACGGACCGCCCCCTACTTCAGGGACTGCTGGAAGAAGTGGAAGAACTCCGTATCCGGGGTGATCACAAGCCGCGTCCCCTCGCCGACCGAGGTGCGGTAGGCCTCCAGCGAGCGCACGAAGGCATAGAACGAACGATCCTTGTCGTAGGCCTTCGCGTAGATCTCGGCCGCCTTCGCATCGGCGCGCCCCCGGATCTCCTGGCTTTCGCGATAGCCTTCGGCAAGCAGCGTCTTCTGCTCCTTTTCCGCCCGCGCGCGGATTTCCTTCGCCGCCTCCTCGCCCTCGGAGCGGTATTCCTTCGCGATCCGCTGGCGCTCGGCCTTCATCCGCCGGAACACAGCATCCGAGTTCTCGGGGGGAAGATCGGCGCGCTTGATGCGCACGTCCACGATCTCCACACCCAGCGCCCGCGCCTCGGCGTCGGCGCGCTCGCGGATCGAGATCATCAGCTTCTGACGAAGGTTGGCCTCCTCACCGCCGGACACGATCTCGTGCAGCGTATGCTGGCCGAGCACTTCGCGCACCTTGCTCCGGACGATGTCCTCCATGCGGGCCGCCACGCCCTCCTGCGTGCGCGCGACCTGATAGACCTTCAGCGGATCGAGGATCCGCCAGCGCGTGTAGTTGTCCACGAGAATGGACTTCTTGTCCTTCGTGATGACCTCGTTCGGACGCGCATCCTGCTCCAGAAGCCGGCGATCGAAATGCTCCACGCTCTGCCACGGCCACTTGAAATGCAGGCCCGGCTCGGTGACGACCGCCTTCGGATTGCCGAACTGGAGCACGAGCGCCTGCTCGCGCTGATCGACGATGAACGCGCTCGTGGCCGCAAGCAGCACGATGGCGGCAAGCGCGATCAGACCGATTCCACCCCGTGCGTTCATCGCTTCACCTCCACCTTGTCGCCCAGCCGCTCAAGCGGCAGATACGGCAGCACCTTGTCGGCGACGGATCCGTCCACGATCACCTTGTCCACCCGCGAAAGCACGTCTTCCATCGTCTCCAGATACAGACGCTTGCGCGTGACCTCGGGCGCCTTGCGGTAGGCCGCGAGCAGGCTTTCAAACCGTGATGCCTCACCCTTCGCGCGCTCGACCACTTCCTTCGCATAGGCCTCGGCATCGAGCACCATCTTCTTCTTCTCGCCCCGGGCCTTCGGGATGATGTCGTTGGCGTAGGCCTGAGCCTCGTTCTTCGCGCGCTCGCGGTCCTCGCGGGCGCTTGCCACGTCCTTGAACTCCTTGATCACGCGCTCCGGCGGCTGAACGTCCTGCAGCTTCACGCTGGCCACCGAAATGCCGGCGCGATACTCGTCGAGCACCTTCTGCATCAGCTCCTGGACCTCGGTTTCGACCTCGGCCTTCTTCGTCGTCAGAACGTCGTCGATCATCGTGCGGCCGATGACCTCGCGCATCGCCGACTCGGCGACGTCGCGCACGGTCTTGGGACCGGCATCCAGGTTGAACAGGTAGTCGGCGGGATCCTTGATCCGGTACTGGACGATGAACGAAATGTCGACGATGTTCTCGTCCTTGGTCAGCATCAGCGACTCGTTCGGACGCTTCCGGATCGCACCATCGGCGAAGCGGCGGAACCCGATTTCCAGTCGCTGGACGCGCGTGACCGGCAGCTTCTCGACGGTCTGGACCGGATAGGGAATGCGCCAGTGCAGGCCCGGCCCCTGGGTGTCCACATGCTTGCCGAACTGGAGCACGACCGCCTCCTCATCGGCCGCAACGACGTAGAAGCCCGAAATCAGCCAGAGCAGGAGCAGCCCGCCAAGCACCGCGCCGACGGCGCCCTTGCCCGGAGGACGCGCACCGGCGGAGCCGCCGCCGAACATGCCGCGCCACTGCTGCTGAAGCCTTCTCAGAAGCTCGTCGAGATCCGGAGGCGGCGATCCGGCGCCGGGCCTTCGCCCCCAAGGGTTCGACGGATCGGGTTCGTTGGGATTGCTCCAGGGCATCACGCCTCCCTGTCGTACGGTCTGGACGGAATCAGGCCGCGCAGTGTACCAGCTTGCCGGGGGTTTTCACCCCCCGGAGCGAGGGGATATCGGCTGCCGTGGGCGGCGCCTTGTGCTGCTGCTAGGCTTGGCTCATGCCCATCCTGTTCCGTTGGCTGCTTGCGGGCTCGCTCGCCCGGGCCGGCGGCACGTTCGTCGTGCTGCTGGCCGTCTATCTGATCATCGAAACCTTCGACAAGGCCCGGTACCTCGGCAAGGGGCTCACCGGCGGACTGCTCGGCGAATATCTGGTGATGAAGATCCCGATGCTCACGGCGCAGTTCATGCCCGTCATCGTGCTGATCGCCGCCTGCCTGCATCTGCTCGATCTTTCCCGCCACCGCGAGCTGATCGCGATGCGCGCCGCCGGACTCGGCGTCAACAAGGTCCTGGTCCCGATGACGGTGATGGCACTGGTAGCCGCCGGCCTCAGCCTGGCCATCGGCGAATGGGTCGAGCCGGTCACGAACAAGCGGCTGGACGTGATCGAGCGCGTCCACATCCACCACAAGCCCCCCGCCCGGCATGACGTGCAATGGCTGAAGGACGGGCGCCGGTTCTTCCGCCTGCAGCCGGTCGCCCCGTCGCGCTTTGCGGTCACGATTTTCGAAATCGACGAGGCCGGCCACTGGCGCCGGCGGATCGATGCGGCAAGCGGGCGCTATGAGAACGGCGCCTGGCAGCTTTCCGATGTGCACGTCGCCGTCCCGTCCGAATCCCGCGGGATGGAACTGGCGCATCTCGCAAGGCTTCGCGTGCCCGCCGGGGCGGGCCCGAGCACGGCCGAGCCGCCGTCGCCTCGGCAGATGAACGCGCTGGAGCTTGCTCGCTACATCGCCGCGCTGAAGGAGGCAGGTCTCGCCCATGCGGAGTACGTCTTCACGCTTCACCGGAAGTTTGCGGCTCCGATTGCCTGCCTGATCATGGTCCTTCTGGCCGGAGCGCTCGCCGGCCGCGGTAGCGGACGCGGCATGCAGGCATCGCTCGGGCTGATCGCGGCGATTGCTGCCGGACTCGTGTTCTACGTGCTGGGCAATGCGAGCGGATTTCTGGTCGGGGGCGACAGGCTTCCGCCCGTGTTCGCGGCCTGGCTTCCGGACCTCGTCTTCGGGGGATTCGGCCTGTATCTCCTGCTTGCCCGCGAGGGCTACTGAGGCCTAGCCCGCGTCGCGCAGTAGCTCGAGCGCCGGCCGGTGCAGCGCGGCGTTGGTCGCCAGCACGTCCCCCTTTTCAAGATCGAGGCTTGCGCCCTCCAGGTCCGTCACGATGCCGCCCGCCTCCTGCACGAGCAGGTAGCCCGCCGCAATGTCCCAGGGCCGGAGCCCGGCCTCCCAGTAAACATCGAGGCGGCCTGCGGCGACGTAGGCAAGGTCCAGCGCCGCCGAGCCACCCCGCCGGTAGCCGTCCATCCGGCGCATGCATCGATCCATCCGGGCCTGAAAGCGGTCGATGCCCTCCCTCCGGTAGGACGGAAGCCCGGATGCAAACAGCGCATGCTCCAGCCGCGTTTCCTGACTGACGCGCAGCCTGCGACGGTTCAGGAACGCGCCGCCGCCCGCGCGGGCCTCGAAGGTTTCGTTCCGGATCGGGTCATGGATCACCGCCAGCCACGGACGCCCGCGCTTCCAGGCGGCGATCGAAACGGCGAAATGCGGGTAGCCGTGGATGAAGTTCGTGGTCCCGTCCAGCGGATCGATGTACCACTGGATCGGCGCATCCGGATTCACGCGCCGCGAGGATTCCTCGGCGACGATGCCGTGATCCGGATAATGATGCGCGATCTCATGAACGATCAGCGACTGCGCCCGCTGATCCACCTCGGTCACAAAGTCCCGGTCGGTTTTCTGGGTGACGCGGAGCCCATCGCGTTCGTCAAAGGCGCGAGCGATGAAGTCGCCCGCCCTTCGGGCTGCACGGATTGCTACATAGAGCACGCCAGACTCCCATGATTGATTCGGCTTTGGCCCGCATCCTAGCCGGGCGCACACGGAAGACCAGCGCCGGGGCTTGCCTGGGCGAAACGGACGCCTAGGCTGGTGGAGTGGAGGAAACGACGGGATGACGGGGCCTTTCTGGACACGATGGTTCGCCGGGCAGCTGGATGTCCGGGCGCCGTCGCTCGTTCAGACCCAGATCCAGCAGTCTTGGGCGCGCATGGGCTTTGCGACGGCGGGCCTGGTGTATCTGGCGCTGCATGCGCCCTATTTTCCGGACTATGGCTCCGCATTCATGGTGCTTGCGGGCATCTACTTCGCCGTCGCAGCGGCAAGCATCCCCTTGATCCGCCGCCGTCCGGTCTCCGTTGCGCGATTGCTTGCGAACCCGATGTTCGACGTGCTCGTGGTCAGCGTCGGCATGATGCTCGATGGCGGTCACGGAAGCGGGCTGTTTTTCATGTATTTCGTCATCATCTTCGGCAACGGCCTCCGCTACGGCAATCAGATGATGGTGTACTCCCAGGCGGCCACGATCCTCGGGCTTGTCGGCGTCTGCATCTTCTCGCTCGTCCACTTCCATCTCGCGCTCGATCGCGTGCTGCTGGCCTGGCAGGTGCTCGCGCTGCTGGGCGTTCCGTTCTACGTGATCCGGATCGGAGAAAAGGCCGAACGCGCGGCGTTTGCCCTGCGCGAAACCGAGGAAAGCGCGTTCCGGCTGCTCGATGCCGGACCGGTGCCGGTGTTCACCTACGATCTGAACGAGCTCGGCAATCCGCGCATCCTCTACTGCAACGCCGCCGTCAACCAGATCAGCCGGGAGGACTACACCAGCCTGATCGGCGAGCAGGCGGACATGCTCACGCTGATGGAGGACGGCCAGGCGATGCTCCACTATCTGCGCCGTGCGCTCGAAAGCACCACACACCGGCCGCTCACCTTCTTCGTCCGGGGCAGGAACAGGCAGGACCGGGTGCTCAGCCTGATGTGCACGGCCACCCGCATGCGCTGGCGCGGCGACTGGATCGGGGTCTGCTTTGCAATGGACATCACCGAACGCGAACTGATCCGCAGCCAGCTCGACGAAATCCACCGGCACGGGTACATGTCCACGATGGTGGCCGGAGTCGTGCACGATTTCCGCAACGTGCTGACCACAATCATCGGCCTGGGCGAGGTGATGCAGGCGGAACTCAGGGACGAGGAACAGGCAAAGCAGATCGAGGCGATCATCCAGGCCGCCGAACGCGGATCGGAAATGGTCACGAAGCTGCTCCGGCTGGGGCGGAAACATGCGCCCGAGCGTCGCTACGTTCGCGGCGCACAGCTTGCCGCGCCGCTGGAGAACATCGTCGGCCTTGCCCGGCTCCAGCTTCCGCCGCATGTGGAACTTCATGCCGAGATCCAGCCCGGTCTGCCCGATCTGGCGCTGGACGAGGTCGAAATCGAGCAGATCCTGCTCAACCTCATCCACAACGCGGGCCACGCCTTCGAGGGGCGCGATCACGGGCGCATCGAGGTCGTCGTCCGCGCGGATTCCGAGCATCCACTGGCCTCCCCCGGGGGTCCCGCGTTGATCATCGAGGTGCGCGACGACGGAGTCGGCATTCCGGAGGAGGATCTGCCACACATCTTCCAGCCTTTCTGGACCAAGCGGGGAGAGGAAGGAGGAAGCGGGCTGGGCCTTGCGATGGTGGATCGTCTGGTCCGGGATGCCGGCGGCAGCATCGAGGTGGAAAGCACGCCCGGACAAGGCACCCGATTCGTGATCGCGCTTCCGGCCGCCAAAGCCCCCGAGGAGCGGGAGCCGGATGCCCGGAAGCGCCCGCCTTCGGCCGGGACGAATGAACCTCGACGCGCCCGCATCCTGCTCGTGGACGATGCGCCCGACGTGCTTGAAATCCATGAGACAATGCTCCGGGCGATGGGACACGAAACGGTGGCCGAAACCGATCCCCGAAAGGCGCTGCAACGGCTGCGCGAAGACCCCCGCGGATTCGATCTGCTGATCACCGATTACCGGATGCCGGGGATGGACGGACTCGAGCTGATCCGGACTGCGCATCGGGAGAAGCCGGATCTTCCCGCGCTCATGATCACGGCCTACGGGGAGGAGGAGCGGCTGCAGGAAGTGCACGACCGATGCGTCGAGATTCTGAACAAACCCGCCAGCATGGCCCGCATCCGGGAGGCGATCGCCCGGATGCTGGCCTGCGGGAGCTAGCCGGAAGCCGGAGGCAGGCGGCCGATCAGGGCCCTGGCATCGAAACCCTCGTACCAGGCATTGGTGAAATACAGCCCATGCGCGGGCGCCGTCGCCGGCGCGCGCCGCCGGTCGCCCTGCTCGAGGATGTCCGCGAACGCATCCACCTCCAGCTGGCCAACGCCGACGGCGACCAGGGCCCCGACAAGATTGCGCACCATCCGGTACACGAAGCTGTTGGCGCGAACGTCGATCCACACTTCCCAGCCGCAGCGTTCGATGCGCAACTCGTCAAGCCGGCGAACGGCATGAGCGGACTGGCACCCCGCGGCGCGAAATGCGGAAAAGTCCCGTTCGCCCAGGCACAGGGCGGCCGCCTCTTGCATGCGATCAAGATCCATCGATCTCGGCATCCACCAGTGCCGCCAGGTCTGAAGCGCGGATGCGGTGTTCCGGTTCCAGATTCGGTAGCGATAGCCTCGCGCCCGGCAGGAAAAACGGGCGTGAAACGAGTCGTCCACCCGCCTGAGCCCGACGACCCGGATGCTCGCGGGCAGCTTCGCGTTCAGTCCGTGCAGATAGGCGCCCGGTGCACGCTCCAAGCGCTCGGACGACACATCCGCATGCGCGAGCATCGCCTCGGCATGAACACCCGCATCGGTCCGGCCGGCGGCGGCAACCGGGCGGAGCTCGCCTTCGATGCTCGCAAGCGCCTCCTCAAGCGTCTGCTGAACCGAGGGCGCGTTGTCCTGGCGCTGCCAGCCGCCCCAGGGCCTGCCATCGTATTCCAGCACGAGCGCAACGCGGGCGAGGCCGCTCATCGCTCCCCCCCGGGCCAGCGAAGCCAGAGCATCCGCGCACGCAGTTCGGCTTCCCCGTTCGCCCTTGCCAGGAGCGCCACGGCTGCGGACGGAAGGCTACGGACGCCGCCCCGCAAGCGGATCTGCCCGCGCCAGATCGACCAGGAAGCCGCGGGCCATCGCATCAGCATCGGCAGCATGCCCAGCCAGGCGGGAACGGGCAGACGCGCGGCAAGCTTTTGCGCGAGTCCCGACCAGGCGCCGGCCCCGGGCCAGTGCCAGGCCAGCAGCCCGCCAAGCATCAGCGCAGCCAGCTTGGCGCAGAGCGCGCCGGATGCCGCCAGGGCCTCCCAGGTCGGGGACCAGATCAGGGACGGAAACATTCGTTCCCCGGGCAGAAGCAGGCATTGGGCGATCACGAGCGGCACAAGCAGCAGGGCAAGCGCGCGCATCGCCCGAAGCAGGATGCGCCCACCGCCGTCCACCGCCCCCGCAAGGAGCGCGGCAGCAAACAGGGCCAGCCCGAACAGAATCTCAAAACGGTGAGCGGCCGCTGCGGCGGCAAGCAGCGCCAGCGCCGCAATCATCCGCGCTCCCGTCATGGCCCTGCGTGTCAAAAGAACGAGGGGCCGCCCAGGCCCCTCGACTCCTTCCATGGACGGTGCCTCAGCCCTTGTCCTTGTCCTCGTCCTCATCCGTGAACTCGCTCAGCAGGCTGTCGAGTTTCTGAGTGGCATCCACGTCTTCGTCCAGGTCCAGCTCGAAGACATCATCCTCATCCGCTGAGGAAGCCTTGGCTTCCCCGGCCGTACCCTCCTCCGATTCTTCGCCCCCAAGATCGAACTCACCCGTCGCAGTGAAATCGACGTCTCCGCCTTCTTCCTGGATGCGCTCGACCGAGGTCTGAATCGTGCTTGTGAAATCGTCGGAAACCTCATCCTCAACCTTGGCCTCGACCTCTCCGCCAAGGTCTCCGGCATCCAGCCTCAGGGAGTCCGTGAACTCCTGGGTTTCTTCTGCGGCGGATTCGCCCGCCTCTGCAGTTCCGGACAGATCGAGCTCGCCAAGGTCCAGATCCGAAGCCTGCTTCGGCGGCTCCGTTTCCAGTTCGTCGAGGTTTGACGTGTCCCGCGACCAGTCCATCGCGACCGTCTTGTCCAGATCCGCGGTCGCAATTTCGGGCTGCTTCGCGGGAGCCTCTTCCGCTTCGCCCTCGGGCAGTTCGATGTCGCTCAGATCGAAATCAAGCCCGGCCGTATCCTCCAGAGAAGCTTCGGGCTCGGATACCCCGGCTTCCTCACCGGGGGCGGGCTCCTGTTCAGGCTTCTCCTCGGACTCGGCTTCCTGTTCGGCCTCCTCCTCTTCAGGTTTCTCGCCTCCGGTTTCGCCGAGATCAAAATCGAGGTCGAGCATTTCCCCGCCGGCTTCTTCACCGGAAGCTTCGGTCTCCGAAGCCGCCGCGGGCTCCTCACCGCCTTCCAACTCGGCGAGCGCCTCATCAAGGCTGACCGTATCCTCGCCGCCGCCGCTCGTGTCGATGATGGCGGCCGAAAGCTCGTCCTCGAGTTCGGCTTCCGTATCGTGAACGATCGTGTCCTCTTCCCCGAGATCGAGAGTCTCGCCGGAAGCCTCCAGCTCCTCGCCGATCATCGCCTCCGCGGTCGTCGGGGGCAGCGTGTCTTCCAGCTCACCGCTGTCGATCTCCCGCCCTTCGGCGCTGAGCTCGGCCACCGCCGACTTGAAGGACTCAAGCTCGGATCCGGCAAGCCTCTCTTCGGCTTCGGCAACCGCGGCCTGGAACGCCTCTTCGTCGCCCTTGGCCTTCAGGATCTGCGCCTTCTTGATGTGCACGTCGGCCTTCTCAGGGTTCAGCTTCATCGCAAGATTCACCTGATGCAGCGCCTCGTCTTCCATGCCGTAGCGCATGTAGACATCCGCCTCGGCCAGATAGTCGACGTTCGGATCCGGCTCTTCCTCTTCCTCCTCGACGAACGGCTCCATCGAGCCCGTATCCTCGTCGGTCAGATCGGGAATCGAGTCCGTGAACTCAGGGGCCTCCTCGGCCGTTGTCTTGATCGTGCGTGTCTTTTCCAGGTCGGAAACGTCGGCTTCCTCAACCTCGATCTCCTCGACCTCTTCCTCCTCCGCCACTGCCGGCGCCGCGGCCGCCGCTGCCGCCTCAGCCGGAGCCTCGGGCGCGGGGGCAGGCGCGGTGAAGTCGGCCGGGTGCTTGGGCTGTGACCTCAGCCGTGCGATGAGGATGCCGACCACACCCAGAAGGATGACGACAAGTCCGCCAAGTACTGCGGTCAGCCAGTCGAATCCGGATTCCGCGCCCGCAGCCGCCTGCGCCCGCGCCTTGTCGAGCTCGGCCTGCAGGCGCGCAAGCCGCAGCTGAAGCTTCTTGATGCGCGCTTCCTGCGCAGCCAAGGCGGCATCCGAGCTTTTCGCCTCCAGCTGGGCGATGCGCTTCTCGCTCTCGGCAAGTTTCTCGGAAAGCTCGGCGTTCTTCGCCTTCAGCTGCTCGATCAGGGCCCGGGTTTCCCGGTCGGCCTTGCCGCCGCCCTCGCCGGAAACCGTCGCGCCGCCGCCGGCAGCGCCAACTTCCGACGGAGCTTGCTCCTTGGCCGGAAGCGGCCGCTCGGAAGCTGCGGAAGGCGCGGCCGCCTTGGCGCCGGAAACCGGTGCGGCCGCCCGACCCTCGGCCCTACGACCAATGCGGACGCGCTTGGAATAACGGGTGCGCTGCGCTTCGGCAAGCGCCGCATAGCGCGGCTGGCGCTTGAGTTCGGCCCAGCGCTTCTCGTGCTCGGCAATCAGCTGGCGCGCATAGGCCGGCGTCACCTTCTCGACCTCGGCGGCCGTCGGCACATCCAGGTAGGTTCCGGCCTTGATGATGTTGATGTTGTCCTCACCGAACTTCGCGCGGTTTTTCAGGAACAGCGCGACCATCACCTGCTGCAGCGTGTAGCGATCGTCGATTCTGAGGCGCTGCGCGACGGTCGTGATCGTATCGCCATAGACCATCGGGCCGTAGCGACCGATCCGGGCCCATCCGTCGAACGGCTTGAACGCCGGAGCAGGCGCCGCCTCGGTTTTGGCCGGCGCGGCAGCCGCAGCGGGAGCCATGGACACGGGCGCGGCCTGCCCGGCCTCCTGGGCCTCGGCGACCGGCCGGACCACCGGCTGAGGCAGCGCCGAAGGCTCGGGCCTCAGCGCCTTGGGAAGGTCCAGGAACACCGGGAACTTCTTGAAATGCGTCACCCGCTTGTGCCGCACCTTGAGCACCAGGTTGAAGAACGGGGCATCGATCGGAAGACGGGAGGAAAGCTCGACGCGGGGGCCCTTGGTGTCGTTTTCGACATCGACGCGGATCGTGTTCACGACCGGATCGCGATAGATCTCGAGAATCCGGTAATCCTCGGGGCTCGCGATCTCGACGAACACGTTCTGCACGGCCTCGCCGGGCGCAAGGCGAAGCGGAACGACCCCGAAAAACGGTTCGCCCAGATGACTCGTGACCTCGATCTTTCCGAGCGCGACGGCCTGAGCCTGAGGTGCGCCCGCGCACCAGACCACGAGGCCGACAAGCATCGAAAGCCAGGAAATTCTCGTTGCGCGACGGGAACTTGGCGTGTTTCCACGTGGCCCGCTAGCTGCTTCGAACTTCATGCTTCCCTCCCTCGGCAGCCCCGGATCCGGCCGGAATCTAGGACTGCTGGATCAGCATTTCCGCAATCTGGACGGCATTTAGCGCCGCACCTTTACGTACATTATCAGCAACAATCCATAAATGCAAGGAATTAGGGAAGGAATGGTCCTCGCGGATGCGCCCGACCCAGACCGGATCGGTGCCCGCGGCCTCGCTCGGCATCGGGTAATCCTCGCTGGCCGGATCGTCGACCACGCAGACGCCCGGCGCCTCGGCCAGCAATTCGCGCGCGCGATCGGCGCTCATCGGCGCCTCGAAGGTCACGTTCACCGATTCGGAGTGTCCGTAGAACACCGGCACGCGCACCGTCGTCGCCGTCACCGCGATCTCCGCCTCCATGATCTTCTTCGTCTCGTCCATCATCTTCCGCTCTTCCTTCGTGTAGCCGTCCTCAAGGAAGACATCGATGTGCGGAATGACGTTGAACGCGATCCGGGCCGGAAACACCTCGATCTCCGGGTCGCGCCCGTTGAGCAGCTGCGCGGTCTGGTTCGCAAGCTCCTCCATCGCCCGCCCGCCGGCGCCGGAGACCGCCTGGTAGGTCGAAACCACCACGCGCCGGATCGGAACCGCATCGTGCAACGGCTTGAGCGCGACGACCATCTGGATCGTCGAGCAGTTCGGGTTGGCGATGATGCGATGCCCGCGCGCAAGCTCCAGCGCATGCGGGTTGACCTCAGGCACGATGAGCGGGATCTCGGGCTCCATGCGCCAGGCGCTGGAGTTGTCAATCACGTAGCAGCCGGCCTCGGCAAAACGCGGCGCGTGCTCGCGGGATGTGCCGCCGCCGGCGGAAAACAGGGCGAGATCGAGCCCCGCGGGATCGAAGCCCGCGAGATCCCGGACGACGATCTCCTCGCCCTGAAACTCGACGCGGCTGCCCGCGCTTCTGCTCGAGGCAAGCGGCACGAGCTCGGCCACCGGAAAGTTCCGTTCCTCGAGGATTTCCAGCATCGTGCGCCCGACCGCTCCGGTCGCGCCCACAACCGCCACGCGATATCCATCCGCCTTTGCGGGAATCAGGGGTTCCATCTCACGCTCCTTGCTTCGCCCCGGCCTGCGCCCGCAGCGCCTCGGCCACGGCATCGCCCATGCCGGAACAGGATACATGGCTTTCGCCCTTCATGGCCAGATCCCGCGTGCGCAGGCCCGCCTCGAGCGCCCGCTCCACGGCCTGCTCGACCCGGTCGGCAAGCTCCGGATGCCCCAGCGAATAGCGCAGCATCATCGCAACCGAAAGAATCGTTGCGAGCGGATTGGCCTCGTTCCGTCCCGCGATGTCCGGGGCGGATCCGTGGATCGGCTCATACATCGCATGCCGCTCGCCGATCGAGGCGGACGGCAGCATCCCGATCGATCCGGTCAGCATCGAGGCCTCGTCCGAAAGGATGTCTCCGAACAGATTGCCGGTGACGATCACGTCGAACTGGGCCGGCCACCGGATCAGCTGCATCGCCGCGTTGTCGACGTACATGTGCGCAAGCTCGACATCCGGATAGTCCTCGTGCACGCGGCCAACCACCTCGCGCCAGAGCTCGGAGACCTCGAGCACATTGGCCTTGTCCACGCTCACCACCTTGCCGCGGCGCAGGCGCGCGGCCTCGAACGCCTTGCGCGCAATGCGCTCGATCTCGTGCTCGCGGTATCCCATCGTGTTGAACGCGTAGCGCTCGCCGTCCACCTCCGCATGCCCCCGCGGCTTGCCGAAATAGATGCCCGAAACAAGCTCGCGCACCACGAGCAGGTCCACGCCCTCGACCACCTCGGGCTTCAGCGTCGAAGCATGCACGAGCTGCGGATAGACCCTCGCCGGCCGGTAGTTCGCGAACAGTCCGAGATCCTCGCGGATCGCAAGCAGCCCCGCCTCGGGCCGCAGCGGCTTGTCGAGCCCTTCCCATTTCGGACCGCCGACCGCGCCAAGCAGGACGGCATCGGCCTGCCGGGCCAGGCTCCTGGTCTCCTCGGGGTACGGATCGCCGTATTCGTCGTAGCCCGCGCCCCCGATCGCGCCCAGCTCCCATTCGGCGCCCAGCCCGTACTCCCGGTTCAGCACGTCGAGCACCTTCAGCGCCTCGCGCACAATCTCGGGTCCAATGCCGTCCCCCGGCAACACGGCGATCTTGCAGGTCATCTAGCGTTCCTCCTGATCCTGACGCCCCATCGCGGCGCGCACGGCCGCGAGAAAGTCGTCGACATCCTTGAAATCGCGATACACGGACGCAAACCGGACATAGGCGACGCCGTCCAGGCGGCGCAGCTCGTCCATCACGAACGCCCCCAGCGTCTGCGAGGGAATCTCCGGCTCACCAAGCTCGCGCACCCGGCCCAGCACGCGGTTGACCGCGGCATCCAGCTGCTCGGCCGCAACCGGCCTTTTTTCGAGCGCCTTCTGCATGCCCCGCTTGACCTTGCCGACGTCGAACGACTCGCGCCCGCCATCCTTCTTCACGACCAGCGGCAGCCGCAGTTCGGCCCGCTCATAGGTCGAAAAGCGCTTGCCGCAGGCTTCGCACTCGCGGCGGCGCCGGACCGCATCGCCCTGCTCGACGACGCGCGAATCGACGACCCGGGTGTCATCCCCCTTGCAGAACGGGCAGCGCAATCAGTCCTCGTAGATCGGAAAGCGGTTCGTGAGCTTGTGGACCTCGTCGCGAACCGCCTCGGCCACGCCTTCGTCCTCGGGGTCGGCCAGCACGCGCAGGATCAGCTCGCCGATCAGCCGCGCCTCCGGCTCCTTCATCCCGCGCGAGGTGATCACCGACGCGCCGATCCGGATGCCGCTCGTCACGAACGGGCTTTCGGGGTCGAACGGGATCGTGTTCTTGTTGACCGTGATGCCGGCGCGCTCCAGCGCCTCCTCGGCAAGCTTGCCGGTGATGCCCTGAGGGCGAAGATCGACCCGGAACATGTGGCAGTCCGTGCCGCCGGACACGATCCGGAGCCCTCCGCGAGCCAGGGTTTCGGCAAGCGCGCGCGCATTGGCCACGCACTGGCGCTGATCGGCGCGGAAGTCCTCGCCCAGCGCCTCGCCGAACGCGACCGCCTTGGCCGCGATCACATGCATCAGTGGGCCGCCCTGGATGCCGGGGAAGATGCGGGAGTTGATCTTCTTGGCCAGCTCGTCGTCGTCGGTGAGGATCATGCCGCCGCGGGGGCCGCGCAGCGTCTTGTGGGTGGTCGTCGTGATCACATGCGCATGACCCACCGGGCTCGGGTAGACGCCGGCCGCGATCAGTCCCGCATAATGGGCCATGTCCACCATCAGGATCGCGCCGACCGAATCGGCGATCGCGCGCATCCGGGCGAAATCGATCGGCCGTTCGTAGGCGGAGGCACCGCCGACGATGAGTTTCGGCCGGTGCTCCTCGGCCATGCGCTGCATCGCGTCGTAGTCGATCAGCTCGTCCGATTCCCGGACGCCGTAGGCGACGACGTTGTACAGCCGGCCGGAAAAGTTGACGGGGCTGCCGTGGGTCAGATGCCCGCCGTGGGCCAGATCCATGCCCATGATCGTGTCGCCGGGCTGAAGCAGCGCCATGTACACCGCCATGTTCGCCTGCGATCCCGAATGCGGCTGAACGTTCGCGTGCTTGACGCCGAACAGGCGGCAGGCGCGCTCCTGGGCCAGCCGCTCGACCTTGTCCACATGCTCGCAGCCGCCGTAGTAGCGGCGGCCGGGATAACCCTCGGCGTACTTGTTGGTCAGCACCGAGCCCTGGGCCTCGAGCACCGCGCGCGAGACGATGTTCTCGCTCGCGATCAGCTCCAGCGTATGCCGCTGGCGTCCGAGCTCCGCGGCGATGGCGTCGGCAACCGCTTCGTCGGCAAGCGGTGCGTTGAAAAAGGCATGGCGATCGGTCATTGCTGCTCCCGGAAAACCCGGCCCGGGCCGGGATGGAATGGGGCCGCATTATGGCGAAGGCCGCGCGGCCCGTCACCCCCAAACGCAGAAGCGGAGGCCCGGGAGGCCTCCGCTTCGAACTCCGGATACCGGGGGTTGCTCAGACCTGCCGGCGCTCGCGGATGCGCGCCGCCTTGCCGCGCAGGTTGCGCAGGTAGTAGAGCTTGGCCCGGCGCACGCGGCCGCGGCGCACCACCTTGATGCTCTCAAGCATCGGCGAATGCAGCGGGAACACCCGCTCCACGCCCACGCCGTTCGAAATCTTGCGGACCGTGAAGGTACTGGAAATGCCGTTGTTGTGGCGTGCGATCACCACGCCCTCGAACGCCTGCAGGCGCTCGCGGCGCTCCAGCCCCTTCTTCGTTTCCTTGTAGTCGACCACCCGGACGTTCACGCGGACGGTGTCGCCCTCGCGGAACTCGGGGATGTCGCTCCTCAGCTGATCCCTGGTCACATCATCCAGTGCGCGCATGACTCATGCCTCCAAATCCGTGCAGTCCGGAAGGCCCAGCACCCGGTCGAGATAGATCGCCAGCGCGGCCCTCACGGAAAGGTGGCGAACCTTACCGCCGCCTTCGATGGGTGACAACCACCCGGAAGGCGCCGGCAGGCGCGCGGCATCCAGGCCCCAGCCGGTGCCGAACACGAGCAGATGCCGGCCGGGCATCCGACGCAGTTCGCCAGGGCTCACGGTTGCGGTTTCCGGTGGCGTCGCCGAGGTGTACCACAGCTTCCAGTCCGCATCCTCCATCGCATCCTCAAGCCGGCGCACGGGCCGCACGGCGCGCATCGCCTCGCGCCTCGGCGGATTGCGCCACCCGCCTGGCCCGTCAAGATAATGACTGAGGATGTCGGCAAGCAGACGCTGCATGCCCTCCGCCGGATGCACGATGTACACCGGAGAGGCCCCGAAGAACGCGCAGCTGCGCGCAAAGTCGTGGACGTCGAGCGAAGTCACCGCCGTCGTCGAGGTTTCGCCCAGCCGGTTCCTGACCGGATGATGCACGAGCGCCACGCCCAGATGCCAGGAATCGTTCCGCATGCGGCAAGGCTAGCCGCGCCCGAAGCAGGCGCCAGCCGCCGTTTGGCACGCCCTTTGCTCACGCAAAAGTGCACGCGTTGTTCCCGGGCAGCCGCGCTGTCCAACCGGACCGATACGCCGGACCAGGGGAGCCGAGTCGCCGGGTGGTGTGCGTCCCGCAGGACGGGATACCTGAAGCCCGGGCAAGGCGCCCACCTCGAGAACGAGGGTCGGGTCGGTCAGCCGGCTGCTCAGGGACAACGCGGCAGAAAGAAGCAACCTCCCTAGCCCCCGCAAGGCCTGCCGTTCCCCCCTCCCGGCAGGCCTTTCTCTTCTCAGCCGGCAGCCACCAAAAGCATCTCGCGCACGGCCTTGGCCGCGAGCACCGACGAGCAGCCCGTGGGATCAAGCTGCGGGGCGAGCTCCACCGCATCAAGCCCGACGATGTCGCAGCCGCGGATCGCCTGGATGAAGCGCTGGAACGTCCACCAGTCGATGCCGCCGGGCTCCGGCGTGCCGGTGCCGGGAAAGCAGGCCGGGTCGAACACGTCCAGATCGACGGTCAGATACAGCGGACGATTGCCGATCCATTCGCGCAGCGCCTCCAGATCCTCGGGTCTGAACGTGGTCAGCGTGCCGCTCTCGCGCATCAGCCGGTATTCCTCGCGCGTGCCGGAACGGATCCCGATCTGGCGGATGCGCCCGAACCCGACGCGTTCGGCCACCCTGCGCATCACGCAGGCATGCGAAAGTTTCACGCCCAGATAGTCGTCGCGCTGGTCGGCATGGGCATCCAGCTGCACGACCGCAAGATCTGGATACCTTTCCGCGACCGCCTCAATCGCGGGCAGACTGACCAGATGCTCGCCGCCGAGCACGAACGGGATCGCCTCGTCGTTCAGCGCATCCTCAACCGCCTCGCGGATGATCGACAGCGCGGCGCCCGCATCGCCCATCGGCAGGTCGAGATCGCCGGCATCGGCGTAGCGCACCGATTCCAGATCGGCATCCAGCAGCGGGGAGTAGGTTTCCACGCCGTTGCTGGCCTCGCGGATGGCCGCAGGCCCAAAGCGCGCGCCCGGACGGAACGACACCGTGCCGTCGAACGGCGCGCCGATGACGCGGATCGCATGCGGCTCGGACAGCCGCACGTCGGTCAGATCGAACATGGCGCCAGTGTAAACCGAAGGCGAAGGCGGCTCATCTTTTTTGTTCTCGCCGGGAACTTCCGGCTCTACAATCCGCCCTTCCCGCAGGCTGCGGCCAGACTTTCATGTGAGGTACGGCATGGGCAAGAAGGTTCTGATCATCGGCGCCGGCGGCGTGGGCCGGGTCGTCACCCACAAGTGCGCGCAGCATCCCGAGGTGTTTTCCGAGATCATGCTGGCAAGCCGCACGAAGTCGAAGTGCGACGCGATCGCCGCCGACGTGAAGGAGAAAACCGGCCGGGAGATCCGCACCGCGCGGGTGGACGCCGACCGCGTGCCGGAGCTGGTCGCGCTGATCCGCGAATTCGAGCCGTTCATGGTCATCAACGTCGCGCTCCCCTACCAGGACCTGCCGATCATGGACGCCTGCCTGGAAACCGGAGTCCACTATCTCGACACGGCCAACTACGAGCCGAAGGATGAGGCCAAGTTCGAGTACAAGTGGCAGTGGGCCTACGACGACCGCTACCGGCAAGCCGGGATCATGGCGCTGCTGGGCAGCGGCTTCGATCCGGGCGTGACCAACGTGTTCTGCGCCTATCTTCAGAAGCACGAATTCGAAACGCTCGAGCATGTCGACATCCTCGACTGCAACGGCG
>CAYNLY010000006.1:0-46951 GCA_964398225.1 uncultured Zetaproteobacteria bacterium | reverse complement strand
TGGCCCTGCCAGCCGGTGGGCCTCGGCCAGAAGAGCGGAACTTTCGCGGCCCATGCCTCGTATTCGGCGCCGAACAGCTGGCGCATGTAGGCGGCCTCGTTTCTCAGGCACGGGCGGTAGATGACCGTAAAGGCCAGCGCGCCCAGCGTCGCAGCCCAGGGGTTGGCGGCCATAACGCAGAATCCGGCAAAGATGACGGCATTGAAGAAATACAGCGGATTGCGCGTGAACCGGTAGGGGCCGGCCGTGGCGAGCCTTGCGTTCTTGTCGATATGCCCGGAGGCCCAGATGCGGCCCGCCTCGCCCAGCAGCACGATGCAGCCGCCGATTACGATGCTCGCAAGGCTCGGCCGGGCGGCAGCAAACAGCAGCAGCACCACCGGAGCGGTCGCCCAGATCCGGTGCGCAAAGCACCATTCCTCAAGCCTCAGATACCAGTCGGGAAGCTTCACGCAAGCGGCTCCTTTCGAAACTCCGCGATGATTTCGCGGATCGGGAAGAACTTCGCGAGATAACGCTCATGCCGGTAGGGGCCGAAAACGGCCTGCAGGATGCGCGCGGGCAGGGCCGTGCAGCGGAGCGTCAAATCGACGATGGAATACCGGCAGCGATAGAAAACGGTGCTGGAAGGCTCGGCGAAGTGCAGCAGCGCGGCCGACGAAAAGTGATGATAATGCGTGGGATCTCCCCAGCTCGTCCAGTGCGTGTAATGCGGGGTCTTGATCCGGAGCGTGCCGCCAAGCTTCAGCACGCGCCAGCATTCCTCCATCAGCCGGACCGGATTGCGGACATGTTCAATGACATGACTGCATTCGATGTGATCGAAGCTCTCGTCGGCAAAGGGCAGAAATCCCTGCTCGAAATCGGCCAGCACATCCGCCTGGGATCCCGGGTGAATATCGAGGCCGATGGCGCCGGGCAGCTTGCTGGGCCCGCAGCCGAGATCGAGCACCCTCATCGGCCGGACTCCGACACGGTCAGGCAGTCGGCGAGAATCAGGGCATCGAGATGACCGAGCCGATAGGCCCGGACCGCGTCGTTGGCGGAGCAGACGATCGGTTCCTCGTGCATGTTGAAGCTCGTGTTGATCAGAGCCGGGATGCCGGTTTTCCTGTAATAGGCTTCGAGGATCGCATAAACCTCGGGGTTGTCCTGCCTACGAAGCACCTGCGGGCGGGCGGTGCCGTCCACATGGATTGCGGCCGGAATGTTTTTCTTCGCCAGCTCCGAGGCATCGTAGGTGATGGTCATGAACCGGGCGGCTACATGCTCCGGCCTCCAGGCCGGAAAGTAGTCGGCGGCATGTTCTTCCATGATGATCGGAGCAAAGGGCATGAACTCCGTCCGGTTCAGGCGGTCGTTGAGCCACTGATTGATCGTTGGGTCCCCGCATGCCGCGAGAATCGAACGGTTGCCCAGCGCCCTGGGTCCGTATTCCATGCACCCGGCTGCACGGGCGACGACCTTGCCCTCGGCAAGCAGTTCGGCCACGCGTTCGGGAAGATTGTCGGGTTTCTCATAGTCCAGGTCCGCCCGGGCAAGCGCTGACTCCGCATCACTGGCGGATACATCCGGCCCGAGATAGACGGATTTGAGCAAACGGGGCGCAATACCGCCTTCGTGCGTCGCAAGGGCATCGAGCGCCGCTCCAATCGCCAGACCTCCATCGCCCATGTTCGGATGGATGTACACGTTCTCGACGCCGTCAAGCTCGAGGATGCGCTGATTGAGCTTCACATTGGCAAACACGCCGCCCGCGAGCGCCAGAAACCGGCAACCCGTCCGTTCCAGGTAGTCACGGATGAGATAGGTGGCAACCTGCTCGGTCCAGTCCTGAAGCCCGGCGGCAATGTCTTCCCGGGACAGGCCTGCGGTCAGCTTTTCGAGGATACGGCGCCCCCGGTCCGAGCCCGGGCGGAGCACCAGCCAGATGAGTTCGGCATCGAAGAGGCGATCCCAGTCGCCCAGACGCGTATGATCCAGGAGCCGGTCGCGCAGGCATGCGGGATTGCCGTAGGCGGCAAGTCCGACGATTTTCCCCTCGTGCCGGTTTGGCGTGAAGCCGAGATGAGCCGTGAACGCCGAATAGATGTGCCCGATTGAATTCAGGGCATCGAAATCGGTCACAAGGGCGAGTTTCCCTCCTTCGCCGATCCAGACCGAGCCCGAGGCAAAGTCCCCCTGTCCGTCCAGGGTCACGACGAGCACGCGCTCGTCGGCGAACGGAGCGCAATAATAGGCGCTGGCGGCATGGCAGCGGTGATGTTCGTGGATGCTCTTGGGCGTGCCGGCAAGAGCAGGGGGCAGTGCCCGATCCCGGCGCCGGAGTCTGCGGGCAAACCGAGGCCACTGTTGCTTCCAGTAAAACCCGCGCAGGCCGGCATCGGTTCGTCCCGCTTCGGCCAGATGCGCGAACACCCGGTCCAGCATCGGAGCCTGTTCCTTCGCTGACAGCCAGGGAAGAGCAACATGCTCCGGTTTTTCCCCGTCCAAGCCCAGTAAATAATCGATGCACCGGCTGGGATAGGACGAATCCTGCTTAATGCGCGAAAACCGCTCCTCATTGCAGGCGCCCAGCACGTGCGCGCCGTCGAGAAGGGCGGCGCCGGAATCATGCGATCCGCGCGAGGGCTTGCGCGCGGTATCGCCGTTGATGCCCAGGATTCTCATAGGCGCCGGTACTCCCGAAGCGTGGCCACGATGTGGCCGATCTTGATGGCCGCGGTCATGCGCACCGGGATGTGCCAGCGGTCGTTCGTGACCCAGATCCGGATCGTGCCGACACTTGAGAAGATGCCCTCGGTCTTCAGCCTCGGCTCCAGCACCAGGCAGTCGGCAAACCCGCCCCAGGGCAGATGGACCTTGCGCTTGAGCTTCGGCTGCACGTGCACGATGACCTCATACTTCTTCCGTGAATCGAACACCGGAAACTTCAGCACATCGCCCGGCTTCAGGTTCCGGGCGCGCGTGGCAAAGAAGGCATCGAGCACATGCAGATAGCCGGCCGGCACCTCGAAATCCTCGGTCTTGCCGTCCTTGGTGTATCGGACCCTGCCGTGCCGCCAGTCGAATTCCGCCCGCTTTTTTGCATGATAGCGGCGTTCGTGCTGCTCGATCGCAAACAGCGTGCTCTGCATCCGGCCGTCCGCGCAGACGCCTTCGGCATGGATCGTGTCGCGCACCTTCTTGAACAGATCGAAGAAGCGGTTGGTTCGGGCGAGGCTGTCGATCTTCCAGGCCTCTGGCGTGCCGGTCACGTCCATCGTCGCCGTGCCCGCATTGATGAACTCCCAGCCTACGTCGAACAGCATCCGTTCCCCGACGAAGGGCATGCAGCCCTGCTCGGCGGCGATTGAAGCGGCATGCGCGGCACCGGAGCCAAGGATCAGCGCAAGCAGCAGCGGCAGAGGGTGGATCAGCACCGGTCCACCTTGTCCAGGATGTCCTCCGCCCGGATTCGGTCCATGCAGATGAAATGCCCGCAGCGGCGCCGAAAACAGGGCCCGCAGGGCGGATGGGATTCGATGTGCCAGTGTCGGACTCCTTCTGTCTCCTGCTCCGGAACATTCCGGGGGCCGCTGCGCCAGGAGGCGGACGGCCCCCAGAAGCTGATCGTCGAAGCCCCCAGGGCCGCGGCCAGGTGCACCACGCCGGTGTCGGCGCCGATCACCGCCCGGGCCCCGGCGAGCAGCGGGCACAAGTCTGACATCGGCAGCCGCCGAGGCAACGCCAATGCGCCGTTTTCCGCAAGCCTGTGCGCGCGCAGGCGCTCCTCCTCCGATCCCCACGAGAGCACGGGGCGCACACCGCGCTCGATCAGACCGTGCACGACGGCGCGCCAGGTGGCCTCCGGAAGCTGCTTCGTCTGCCATCCGCCACCGACATGAAGCACCGCATAGCCGCCCGGCTCAAGCCCCAGGTTTTCCAGCGCTTCCGGATGGCACAGGCGTTCGCGCACCTCGGGTCGGATGCGCGGCGGACGGTAGGCAAGCGGCGCCTCGGGCACGGAGCCGGCATCCGTCCAAGGGCCTGCGGCGATGCGCCGGTACTGCTGGACGACGTGCCGTTCCTCGGGGTGAAAGCGCACGCATCGCTCCAGCCATCGGGCCGGGCGTTCGGGCATCAGGCGCGCATCGAAACCGTAGACGGGGGCGCCTGCAAGGCGCGCGAGCACCGCGGACTTGATCAGCCCCTGCAAATCGAGCACCGCATCGAAGGGGGACGGAAGTTGCCTGCGCGCTAGCCCAGGCCACTTGCGCCACGGCGTGGTCTTGAGCGCAAGCGGATGCACGTGAACTTCGGGCGGAAACAGCTCGGTTGCGAACGCGTACCGGGCATCGACGAGCCAGTGCACCTCGCGGACCTCTCGGCGCGCCAGCAGGTCTTCCAGCGCCGGCAGCGCATGCACCAGATCGCCGAAGGCCGACAGCTTGACGACGAGCACCCTCATCCGGCCAGCAAGGAACGCGCCGCGGTCAGAAGCAACGCGGGTGGAATGTTGGCCATGCACGGCTGGCCAGGCACGCGGCATTCGCGCGCAAGGCACGGGCTGCAGGGGGCCGGGCGATAGAACAGGCTCACCCGGGGGCCGCTGGGCGAGGTGCGCGCGGGATCGGTCGCGCCGAATGGCACGACGGTCGGAATCCCGAGCCCCGCGGCGACGTGCATGAAGCCCGAATCGTTGCACAGCGTAAGCCTCGATGCCGCAATCAGGGCCAGCGCATCGGCCAGGCTCGTTTCGCCGGCGGCGTTCCACCGGGGCGCGTGTACCCCATGGAGCACAACCTCGGCGATTTCCCGCTCGGCCCGGGTTCCGAGCGCGACCGGCTGCCAGCCGTCTTCGGCAAGCCCCGCGACCACGGACGCCCAGCGCTCGGGCGGATAGCGCTTGGCTCCGCCGTATTGCGCGCCCGGAGCAACGACGATGATGCGCTCCGGATCAAGGCCGTGCGCTTTCAGCAGCTTGCGGTCCCGCTCCCGTGCATCGCGGGGCGCGGTCAGCCGCACCTCGCGGGCAGGGATCGGAATGCCGAGCTGGGCCGGAAGGTCCAGAAAGTAGTCCCGGTGGTGTTCGGTGGCGGGATCGAGCCGCCGGGGCAGCGCCCGGCTGAGCAGCAGCCGCCGGCCGCCGCCGCGGTAGCCGATGATCCGGCGGCATCCGGCCGCACGGGCCCGCCAGGCCGACCCGAAACTGTTCGGAAACAGGTAGCCGACACCGGCCGGCACGGGCTTGCTGGTAAACGACGCGGGCAGATCAAGGTAGGGCAGCAGATCGGCCAGCCACGGCCGGCCGGTGACGGCCACCCGCTCGTTCCTTTCACGATGCCAGAGCGCGATCGCCCGCATCGCCGGCTGCGCCATCACGACATCGCCGATCCAGTTCGGGGCGACGATCAGGGCGTCCGGACGGCTCAACGGCCCTTCCGCTTTCGTGGGCTTCCGACGAACAGCCATTCCTCGCGGCGCATTCCGGGAATCCAGCCCGGCAGGATTCCCAGCTGCGTTTCCGATTCGAGGTCCAGGTGGCGGGAAAGCGTGCGCCGGATGCCTTGTTCGGCATAGAAGTAGGGGTGCATCCCGTGGCACAGTCGGGGCAGCGCGCGCTCCAGCAAGTAGTGCAGGCGCGCTTCGAGAGGCGGATGCGTCCGGATCACGACCGCCATGACCCCGTCGGGCCGAAGCACGCGCGTGGCCTCATGGAGCGCAAGCTCGGGGTTGAGCGTATCCGGCAGCGAATGAATGCTGAGCACGAGATCGACCGAGTTATCCGGCAGGGGGAGATCCTCGGCTGGGCGAGGGGTGGTTTCGGCATCCCCGGGCAGGGCGCCGGGAAACATGCGTCGGTAGTCCTCGATCAGCGGATCCTGAAGGATCAGCCGCCCGTGGGGCAGCTCGGCGGACAGGCAGACGGGGCCGCTTCCGAGCTCGAGCACCGCGGGCTCTTCCGGAAGCTTTTCGGCAATCGGCTGAAGCACCGGCAGATAGCGCGCCTTGGTGCGCGCCCGTTCGGCCTCGAGATTCCGGCCTTGCCAGGATTCGAGAATTCTTGCCTGGGCGCGATGCCAGCGCTGCGGGGAAACCGGACTAGGCATGGGCGCGCTCCGCTTCCCGTTCCTCCAGCCACAGCCACCGGCGGTGCAGCCAGAGCCAGAGTTCGGGCCGCGCATGGATGCGCGGGGCGAAACTGTCGTTGACGGCCTTCATTCGCTGATGATCGTCGTCGGTCTCCGGCAGTTCAATCGGCCAGAACTCGAGGCGAAAGCGAAAGGAGCGCCCGATGCGGTGCAGCATCACGCCGAACACGGGCGCGCCCGTGCGCCGGGCCACGATCGACGGGAGCGGCGTGGTCAGCGCCGGATGCCCGAGAAACGGAACCGGGATTCCGCCCCCCAGATGCTGGTCCACCATCACCGCCACCGCCCCGCCGCTTTTGAGCGCGCGCGGCAGCCACCGAAGGCCCTTGTCCCGGGCGTGGTATTGGGTTCCGAACCGTTCCCTGGCGGCGAGAAGGACGGTATCCAGTGCGCGCTGATTCAGCGGGCGGTAGATGATGTGGCAGGGAAGCAGCCCGTCCATCGAAAAGGCAAGCGCGCCAAGTTCCCAGTTCGAGTGATGGGATGCGGCGAGAATCACGCCGCGGCCGGAACGCATCGCCTCACGCACGGGGGCATCGCCGACAACCTCGATCCGCCGCATCAGCCGATCCCGGCCGCGGAAGTAGACCGCCGGAAGCTCGAAACCCGTGCGTCCGAGTTCGGCGAAGGCCTCGCGCGCGATGCGCCGGCGCCATCGGGCCGGGCGATCGGGATAGACGCGCGCAAGGTTGTTCATCGCAATCCGGCGGTGGCGGCCATCAAGCAGGAAGGCGAGCCGGCCGAGTCCGGCGCCGAGCGCACCCATGGCGCGAACCGGAAGCATGCCGGCCAGACGAAGCACCCATCGGACAAGCCTTTCGGCCATCGCGGCGCTCAGTCGAGCGGCCGCGCCTCGTCGATCAGCATCACCGGAATGTCGTCCCGGATCGGATACTCGAGGCGGCAGGCATCGCAGACGAGGCCGGTCTTGTCCTCGTTGTACCGGACGGGCGCCTTGCATTTCGGGCAGGCGAGGATTTCCAGCAGTTCCTTGTCCAACATCGGCGTACCTCGTTGCTGCTTGGCCGCAGCGGCTCGTGAGAATGGTCAGGCAAGGCTAGTGGCCGGCCCCTGCTTGTCCAGCTGGGCGAGAATGGCCTCGATCAGCCCCGGTTCCGGCTCGGGCTTCAGGCGAACCCAGCCGAGCGGGGGCGCATCGGGCCAGAGCCTTTGCAGCTTGACCGCGTCCTTGAAGGTGGTGACGACGGCAAGCCCAGGGCCGGTCAGGCGCGTGACATCGCGGGCGGTGTAGCGGTGATGGTCGGGAAAGCAATGCATCGCCTGGGGATGAATCCCGAGCGTTTCCAGCGTTCGCTTGAATCGCTCCGGCCGGGCGATGCCGCAGACGGCGATGCAGGCATCCGGCGTCCGGTCCCAGCCCGCGATGCCCTCCGGGATTGCGTTCCAGGTCCATTCGCGCCGGATCCCGCCGCCCAGAGGTTCGGGCCTTGCGTCCCCCGTGCCGGTGCGTACGACGAAGTCGGCCCGGGTCAGGGACTTAAGCGGCTCGCGCAAGGGCCCGGCCGGGATCAGATGACCGTTGCCGACGCCTTCGTTTGGCACGAGCACGATGTCCAGACAGCGATCGAGCTGCCGGTACTGAAAGCCATCGTCGAGCACGATGACGTCGCCAAGCCTGGAGGCCAGGCGCGCGCCTTCGATCCGGTCGCGGCCGGCCACGACCGGAAGGCCGGTCTCCACGGCCAGCATCACCGCCTCGTCCCCGGCGCGATCCGGCGGCGTTTCCGCCGTCACCCGCTCAGGATGCTCCAGGCGCCCGCCGTCGCCCCGGCAGAGGATGACGGGGCTGAAGCCCGCGCGCTTCAGTTCGCGGGCAAGCCAGGCGACGAACGGCGTCTTGCCGCTGCCTCCCGCGGTGAGGTTGCCGACCGAGATCACCGGGCGATCCACGGCGACCGTCCGCTGCGCCCGGCGATCAAGGTTGGCGCGGTTGATCCGGGCATAGATCGCTTCCAGCGGACGGAGCCATCCGGGCGGGGTTTCCCGCCACCAGAGATCCTCGATCCTCCGCGCAAGCCGCCCGCGAATCGAGGAACCCATTATGATCCGCCGCCTTCGGGCGCGGCAAGCCAGGGCCCGAGCTCATCAAGCACCCGTTCGAGCACGTCGCCGCGCCGCTGCATGAAGGCGAAGGCCGCGGCATGGAGGGCCTTCAGCTCGTCGGGGTGCTCAAGCAGCCGGGCGATGGCCGCGCCCGTCTCCTCGGCCGAGGCGGCGACGATCGCGCCGCCCGCCTGCGCGAGTTCCTTCATGATCGCGCGAAAGTTCTGCACATGCGGGCCGGTCACCACTCCGCGCCCGCACACCGCGGCCTCGAGCGGATTGTGGCCGCCGATGTCGGCGAGGCTGCCGCCGATCACGACGAGATCGGCCACGAGATAGAGCTTGGGCAGCACGCCCATCGCATCCACGAGCACCGCATCCGCGGCATGCGCCTCGCCCGCGCTCCAGCGCAGCACGTGGAGTCCATGCTCGCGCAGAAGTTCGTCCACCGCATCGAAGCGCTCCGGATGCCTCGGCACGAACACGGGCAGCAGATCGGGGCGGATGCGCCGCCAGGCATCCAGATGCTTGAGGAGCAGCCGCTCCTCGGGTTCGTGGGTGCTCGCAAGCAGCAGGATCGGACGCGTCCCGCCGGGGTCGAGTCGGCGACGGATCGCCTCGGCATCGGCCTGGGGGGCGCGCACGGCCAGCTTCAGATTGCCGGACACGCGGATGCGCTCCCTGGGAACCCCGAGGCTGGCAAGCCGCTCGGCGTCGAGTTCGGACTGGCACAGAAAGCGGACGACCGGCCGGAGCACGCGGCGCCAGAAAAGGCGCGTGGCGCGATAGCGGGGGTACGAGCGGTCGGAGATGCGGGTGTTGATGCCGATCACGGGAATGCCGCGCCGGCCGCAAGCCCCGAGCATCCCGGGCCAGAACTCGGTTTCGACCAGCAACAGCAGCCGGGGCTGAAGCCGGTCCACGAAGCGCCGGAACGCGCCCGGAAGATCCCAGGGAAGAAAGGACAGGCTCACCCGGTCCCCGAGAAGCCTCCGGGCATGGGCATGGCCCGTGGCCGTGACCACGCTCAGGTGCACGTCGTGCCCCATCGCAACCAGCCTGCGGATCAGCGGCGCGACCGATCCGACTTCGCCGACCGAACAGGCATGGACCCAGATGCATCCCGGGCGGGGATCCGGAAGCTCAAGCGTCAGGTGCTGGCGCCACTTGGCGGAGAGGTCCGGCGCTTCAGGGGCGGAGTGCGGCATGGGCGAATTGCAGCAGGAACCGGCCCGGCTGGCCAGCGGCAGCGGCGACTTGCAAATGGGGCGCGATTCGGCTTGCATAAGCCTGTCACACGGGGGCTGCAAGGCCCCGGACAGGAGGGGATCGTGAGCATTGACGTAGCCTGGCTCGAAGACAACGTGTTGCGCCGCAAGCTGACCGATGAGGAAAAGAAGAAGCTCGCCGGCGTGGTCGAGGAGGTCACCTTTCACAAGGGCGACGTGATCATGAAGGAGGGCGAAGTCGGCGGCACGCTCTACCTGCTTCGATCCGGTTCGGCCGACATCTACCGCAACATGGGCGGCCAGGATCAGCGGCTGGCGACCGTGCGCGAGGGCGCGCTGTTCGGTGAGCTGACGTTTCTGACCGGGGGATCGGCGAGCGCCACCGTCCGGGCCAACGAGGACTGCGTCGTCTACAAGATGACCCGGGATGGCTATGCCCGGCTGATGCAGACCAATCAGGATCTGGTGTTCGCGCTGTTCACCTACATTCTCAGCTACACCACCCAGGTCATCCGGCACATGAACGAGGAAACGGCCGGGCTCATGGCCTACATCACCGGCCGCCGGGTCTAAACCGGACCATCGGCCGGCGCGGAGCCTGCGCGGGCCGGATGGCCCGCAGTCCGCTTGCGCCCGGCGGAGGAGGACATGCTTGAATCCCTGCTGATCCTGCTAGCGGCGCTGCTGATCGTGTTCGCGGCCGCGCAGGTGTTCACGAACGCGCTGGAGTTTCTGGGCGAGCGGCTCGGCGTCAGCGAGGGGGTGACCGGCTCGATCTTCGCGGCGGTCGGCACCGCGATGCCGGAAACGATCGTGCCGATCGTCGCGATCGTGGCCGGAGGCGCGAACGAGGCGGTGAACCACGAGGTCGGCCTGGGCGCGATTCTCGGCGCGCCGTTCATGCTCGGCACGCTGAGCCTGGGGCTGATGGCCGTGTTCGCGGGGCTTGCGCGCGGCTGGACGAAGCCCTGCGCGCCGGAGCCGACCGGGCTTAGGCGCGATCTTCTCGCCTTCGTTTCCGGCTTCGGTCTCGCCTTTGCCGCGGCGCTGCTGCCGGCGGCCTACACCGGCACGCGCCTTGCGGTGGCGATCCTGCTTGTGGCCGGGTATTTCCTCTACCTGATGGCGACGATCCGCGCGAGCCAGTCGCTGGTCGAGGACGGCCATGCGACCGAGGCCGACCAGCCGCTGTACGCGCATCGTCTGCTGCGCCTGCCCGAGCACGGGCTGGTTGCCGCGGCCCAGCTGGTGGTGGGGCTTGTGCTGCTGATCTGGGGGGCGCGCCTGTTCGTGCACGGGGCCGAGGATCTGAGCGCGATGATGGGGGTGTCGGCGCTCGTGATCTCGCTTCTGATCGTGCCGGTGGCCACCGAGCTTCCGGAGAAGGTGAACTCGATCCTCTGGATCCGCCGCGGCCGGGACACGCTGGCCTTCGGCAACATCACCGGCGCGATGGTGTTCCAGGGCACGGTGATTCCGGCCATCGGCATGCTGCTGATGCCCTGGCACATCGAGGATGCGCATGCGTTCGTGCCGGCAGTGCTCGCGCTTGCCGGCGCCGGATGGCTGGCATGGTCGGCCATGCGCGGGCTTACCCCCAGGATCATGCTCGCGCATCTCGTGTTGTATGCGGTGTTTCTCGTTCAGGTGGTGACGACGGCCTGAGCATCTGGCCGCCTTCTTGCTAGTCGGGATGCGGCCGGCATTCGGCCGGTTCCGGACCAGGAGCCGAAGGAGGAAGGCGCGATGATCATGACCCTGCTTGCGGTGACGGCGGTGCTGTATCTGGCGCTGCAGCTCGAGGACAAGTTCTCGATTCCCTCGCCTCTCGGGCTGATCGCGCTGTCCTTCGTCGTGCACTACCTGTTCCGCGAGGTTCCGTTCATCACCGGCGATCCGGAGCATTTCGCGCACCTGGTCGTGTTTCTGCTTCCGGTGCTGCTGATCTCCGATTCGCTCGAGCTGAAGCTTGCGGATCTTCGGGAGCACGGGCTGAGCCTGTTCTACCTGGCGGTCGTCGCGGTCGCGCTGTCGGTGCTGCTTGCGATCTTTGTCAGCGACTGGGTGTTCGGCGACTACGATCTTTCGGTGGCCGCGGTGATCGTGCTGTTTGCGATGGTGCTGGCGACCGATCCGGTGAGCGTGGTCAGCATCTTCGGCAAGTTCGAACTGCCGCACCGGCTGAAGATCCTCGCCGAGGGCGAAAGCCTGTTCAACGACGCGACCGCGCTGATCGTGTTCGTGTTCATCGGGCTTTACGCGCTCGGCGGCGGCGAGATCACGGCCGGCTATGTGGTCCGCACAAGCCTAGTCGTCGTGCTGGGCTCAGCACTCTGGGGCGTGCTCGTGGGGCTTGTGGGGCTTATGCTTCTGAAAACGACCGAGAACCGCATCGCCGAGATGATGGTGCTGCTGATGACCGGTTATGCGGCGTTCGAGCTGGCCGAGCATTTCTACGCGCTGCTCAATCTCTTCGGCGCCCATTCGCACATGCATCTTTCCGGCATCCTTTCGTGCATTTTCGCAACGATCACCGTGCACCACGTGATGACCCGGCGCATCGAGGCCGAGGATGAGCAGCTGGTCCGGGACGAGCGCACGGTCGTGGCCGAGGCCGCCCGCGGCGCGCCCCGGCGGGCGCTGGGGGCGGCGCTGGCAAGACTCAGGGTCACGACCCAGGAGCGGGAGCGCCATGTCCGGACGAAGGAGGACATCCAACTGCTGGCGCTGGTGGCGAACACGGTGCTGTTCGTTGCGATGGCCGAGATCATCGATTTCGATCTGCTCTGGAAGTACCGGACCGAGATTCTCGCGATGTTCGCGGCCACGACCGTCATCCGGGCGCTGATGATGGCCAAGTTCGCCTTCATCACCAATCAGACGACGAAGATGACCGACGTCAACCTCCGCTGGTGGGGCGTGCTGACCTTTGCCGGCATCAAGGGCGGCCTTTCGGTCGTGATGCTGACGATGATTCCGCGCGACTTTCCCCATCTGGAGATGTTCCAGGCGGTCGTGATCGGGGTGATTCTTCTGTCCACGTTCGTCTATTCGGGCGTGCTGCTGGCGCTGATCGCGGCCAACCGCGAGGCGTTTGCGCGCGAGCTGGCCGAGGAGCACGGGCACGGGCACTGATCGAGCCATCCCCGAAAACCTGAAAGGGGCCTGCGGATTCGCAGGCCCCTTTTCGATGGGTGTCTGACGCGCTCTGGGAGGGAGGGGAGGGAGGAGGGTGCGTCAGACAGGGTGAACTGTAGGGGCCGGCGATGATTTCGCCGTGAATCCGTCATTAAAAGATGTTTAGGACGGCCGCCGGCCCGGAATCAGGCGTCCGAGCGCCCGCCGGATGTCCAGCGCGGCACCGAGGGCCGCCGGCACCGAGAACAGCGTGATCAGCGTCGAGAACATCAGGCCCCAGGAAAGCGCCAGCGCCATCGGCGCGACGAACGGATCGAAGCCGCCCCATCCGTAGGCGGTCGGCAGCAGGCCGACGACGGTCGTGATCGCGGTCAGCAGCACGGCCCGCAGCCGGCGCTTGCCCGCTTCCAGAATCGCCTCCATCCACGGCGCGCCCTCGTTGAGCCTGCGCTGGATGAACACGGCCATCACCAGCGAGGCGTTGACGACGACGCCCGAGAGCGCGACGAAACCCATCATCGCCATGAACGACAGCGGCTCGTGATGCAGGAAGAAGCCGACGATGATGCCGATCGCGCCGAACGGAATCGCGAGCATCACGAGCACCGGATAGCCGATGCGGTTGAACTGCATGGCCAGGATCACGAAGATCCCGAGCAGCGCGAACACGAAGCTCGCCACCAGCCCCCGCACGGACTCCTCGCTGCGCTCCTGTTCGCCGCCCAGATGGTACTGCACTTTGCCCGCGTCCTCGCCGAGCCATTCGGCGGCGCGGCTTCGTACGAGCGCGTTCAGCTCCTTCGAGGTCAGCCGCTTCGGATCCACCTCGGCCGAGACGTTGATCACCCGCCTTCCGTCCTTGTGCCGGATGCTCGTCGTGCCCGGATGCTCCTCGAAATGGGCGATCCGGCCGAGCGGCACGAGACCGCCCATCCGGTTCGGAACCTCGAGCTTGAGCAGGGTTTCGCGGTCGCGCTGCGCGTCTTCGGGGAAGCGGATCGTCACGTCCACCTCCTCGCGCCCGCGCTTGATCGTCGAGACCCGAAGCCCGTCGAAGGCGGCGCGTATGTGCCGGCTGGCGGTTGCAAGATCCACGCCCGCCCAGGCGGCGAGCCTGCGGTCCAGCACCAGATGCAGCTCGGGATCCCCGGGCTCCAAGTCGGATTCGATCGCGTAGGCGCCTTCAACGCCTTCGAGGAACCGGACCAGCCGGCGGGCGACGCGCGCAAGCACCGCCTCGTCGGCGCCGGACAGCTCGACGTGCAGCGCCCGGCCCACCGGCGGACCCGGCTTCTGCATCGCGAAGCTCAGATCGAGATCCGGAAACAGCGGCGGGATCTCGCGCTCGATCCGGTCCAGCACCTCGTAGGCCGAAACCGTGCGCTCGGTGAACGGCGTCAGGATCACGCGCACGAAGCCGAAGCGGTCGCCGAGCTGCTTCAGCGCCTCGCGCTGGTCGGCGCTGTTTTCGCCGGCGATCATCGTCGTCGTCTCGAGAATCGCCGGATCGATCCGCTTGCGCACCTCGCGGTCCAGGCGGATCAGCGTCCGGTCCATCTCCTCGAGCGTCGTGCCCGGCGGCATGGCCACGCGCATGTAGAACGTGGATTCGGCGCCGGGCGGAAAGAGCTGGAACTTCATCTGGGCTGCGAGCACGAAGGAGCCGATCAGCGCAAGCAGCGTGAACAGCAGCGTCAGCCAGCGCCAGCGCAGGGCGCGCTCAAGCCCCCGCTCGTAAAGCCGGGTCAGCCAGACGAACAGCGCGCGTTCCTTCGGATGCTTGTCGGGGTTGGCCACATCCCGGATGTGGTTCGGCAGGATGAAGATCGCCTCGATCCACGAAAACAGCAGCAGAACGACGACGACGACCGGAATCGAGAACATGAACTTGCCGATGATGCCGTCCATGAACATCAGCGGCAGGAAGGCCACGATCGTGGTCAGCACGGTGGCCGTGACCGGTCCGAGCAGCTCGACGGTGCCGTCGATCGCGGCCTGTTCGGGGCTTTTGCCCTGTTCCATGTGCCAGGTCGCGTTCTCGCCGATGATGATCGCATCGTCCACCATCAGGCCGAGCACGATGATGAAGCCGAACATCGTCAGCAGGTTCAGCGTGACCCCGCCCAGGTAGAGCACGAGAAGCCCGGAAAAGAAGATGATGGGAAGCCCCCAGGCCGTCGTGAACGCGACCGCGGGGCGCAGAAACAGGAGCAGCGTGAGCATCACGAGCACCAGGCCGATCGCGCCGTTGCTCGTAAGCACTCCGAGCCTGAGCCGGGTGATCGTCGAGAAATCGTTGTAGATGCGGACGTGAACGCCCTCGCCGTATTTTTCCGGCACCGTCTTCAGGTAGGCGCGGACGCGGTCGACGAGCTCGATGATGTCGGCATCGCCCCGCTTGAGCACGATCATGTTCACCGCAGGCTCCCCCTGGGCGCGGACGATGCGCGAGGGCCGCTCGAGCGCCGCCGTCACCTCGGCCACGTCCTTCAGCCGGAGCGCATCGCCCCGCTCGTTCGCGCGCAGCACAAGATTGGCCGCGTCCTCGGCCGAGCGGAACTCGCCGGTGATGCGGATGATGCTCTGGCCCTTCGGCTCCTTGAGCTTGCCTCCGGGCGCGTTGACGTTCCAGCCCTGGACGAGCTGGACGATGTCCTGGATCGAGACGCGGTGCCGGCGCATCCGCTCCGGATCGGGCACGATGCGGATTTCCTCCTTGCGGTCGCCCTGAACGAGCACCTTGGCCACGCCGGGAATCGCCAGCACGTCGTCCTCGATCGCGTCGGAAAGGTGCTTGAGCTCGAGATCGCTGAACTCGCCGAAAATCGAGAACGTCACGACCGGGGCCTGCTCCGACTTGACCTCGGTCAGCCAGGGATCGGCCGGCAGATCGGCCGGCAGATCGGCGCGGTTGATCGCCTGCTGGATGTCCGAAACCAGGCGCGCGCGGTCCTCATAGTCCGGGTCGATTTCGACCGTGATCTGCATCGTGCCGGGAAAGCTCGTTGAGCGGATCACGTTGATGCCGTCCACGCTCTTGAGCTCGCGCTCGATCGGGTTCACGAGAAGCCGCTCGATTTCGCGCGGGGCCGCGCCCGGGTAGCCCGCGCCGATCACGACGAGGTCGAAGTTCACGCTGGGAAACGCCTCGCGCTGGATGCTGAGCGCGGCGAAGACGCCGCCAAGCAGCAGCATCAGCGAAAGCAGGTTGACGATCAGCCCCCGGCGGACGAAGAACGCGATCACCGAGCGCATCAGCGCGGCACCTCGATTCCGAGCTCATCCAGAAGCCGGCCGCTCGCCCAGGCAAGCTGGCGCTCGGCCAGCGCAAGGCTCAGCGCCTGCATCCGCGCCTGCATCCGCGCCGCGGCGAGTTCGCCCTCGAACTGGATCACGGTCGCGGTGCTCGATCGGCCCTCGCGGTAGCGGCGCATCTCGGCCTCGAACTTCCGGGCCTCGGCGCGGGCGCGCGCGCGAGCGCGGGCAAGGGCAGGCCGGCCGCTCGCAAGCCTGGTGAGCGCGGTTTCGATCTCGGTGCGGATGTCTTCCTCGAGTTTCCGGCGCTGTTCGATGAGCCGCTCGCGCGCGATCAGCGCCTGCCGGATCGCCGCCCGCTCGGCACGGCCGCCGATGCTGTCGCTCATCTCGACCGCGATGCCGAGAAAGCGATCCTTCGGCGAAAGGCTTTTGCCGAAGGCGGGCGCGGCGGAGGTGTCGAGCGCGCGGGTGCCGGCTTCCAGCACCAGATCGAGCTGCATCCGATCGGTTGCCCGGGCCGCCTCAAGCTCCGCTTCGGCCGCTTTGAGCTCAAGCGCAAGCTGCCGGGACTCCGGCCGACGCTCCAGCGCGATCCGCACCAGCCGGTCGGCATCGGGAAGGGGGGCGCCTGCGGGCTTCGGCGGGCGGATGCGGAGCGGCGCATCGGCCGGGCGCAGCATCAGCCGGTTCAGGTTCGCGCGGTCGGCGGCAAGCCTGGCTTCGGCATCGGCGAGGTCGCTTTTGCGGGCGGCGAGCAGCGCCTCGGCCTGGAGACGGTCGGCTTCCTCGATCAGTCCGAAGCGTTCCCGCGTTTTCTGATAGGCGACAAGCCTCTTGGCGCGCGCCACGCCCTCGCGCGCAAGCTCGAGCTGAAGGGTGTCCGCGGCCAGCTGGAAGTAGGCGTTCATCGCGGCCAGCGCGAGCGCGCGTGCGCTTAGTTGTCTTCCGAGCCTTGCCGCGCCGGCCCGGGCCTCGGCCGCCTGCCGGCCCAGCCGGTAGTCCGGGTTGTCGGCGCCCCGAAGCAGGGGATGGCGGTAGCTCAGGTCGATCTGGCCGCGATAGGCCGGATTGAACAGCGCAAGCTGGCTTGCGAACGCGGACTGGTAGACGAGATCGGTGCGCGAATAGCTGAGGCTTGCCGAAAGCTCGCCTCCGGACGCGAACTTCTTGCGAAGACCCGCGCCGAGCGTTGCGGACCGGGTCGTGCTGGGCTGGAAGGCGCTGACCGTGGGGGCTTTTTCGTCCGAGATGCCAACCCGCGCGTTCCACCGCGGATCGAGCATGCCCTCGATCGCTTCCACGCCGGCCTCGGCGCTGTCCGCGGCCAGCGCACTCAGCTTCAGATCCGGCTGGCGGACGAGCACCTCGCGGACGATGCGCGCAAGCTCGTCGTCGGAGGCCTGTGCAAGCGGCGCGCCCGCGCTCATAAGGCCCGCAAGCAGCATGAGGGAAATCCGGCGTTTCATCGCGGGCCTCAGCCTAGCGGCCGATGGCGGCCGGGGACAGCAGGGAGTCGAGGGAATCAGACGCGCTCGACGAACTCGCCCGTTTCGGTGTTCACGCGCACCTTCGTGCCCGGCTCGAGATACGGCGGCACCATGATCGGCGCGCCCGTTTCCAGCTTGCCCGGCTTGTAGGAGCCGGTCGCGGTCTGGCCCTTGACGACCGCGTCGCATTCGACGACCTCGAGCACGACCGTCTGCGGCAGGCGCACGTTGAGCGGGCGCTCGCCGTGGAACTCGATCGTCACCTGCATCTCCGGCAGCAGATAGGGCAGCGCGTGCTCGACCATCTCGCGCGGCAGCGTGATCTGGTCGAAGGTTTCGAGGTCCATGAAATGGTACTGGTCGCCGTCCTCGTAGAGGAACTGCATCTCGCGCTGGCTCAGCGTCACCCGCTCGACGCGCTCGGTCGAGTTGAAGCGCTTGTTGGTCTTGGTGCCGGTCTCGACGTTGCGCATCTCGACCTGCATGCAGGCCACGCCCTTGCCCGGCGTCACATGCTGCACCTTCAGCACGCGCCAGAGCTGGCCGTCGACCTCGAGAATGTTGCCGGCACGAATCGCGGTGGCGTTGATCTGCATCCGTGTTCTCCTTGCACGATACACAAGCGGGGTCTGCGCGGCTAGCATGGCGCCAGACGCGGGCGCGACATTCTTCCGGCACCCGGCCCGGGGAGCAAGTCCGGGCCGCCTTCGCCCCGCAAGGAGAGGCGGATCCATGCATCGCGACATTCCCCTGCAGGAAACGATGGACGATTTCGTCAAGCATGTCGGCAGCGGCCGGCGGGCGCAGGATGCGTCCGCGTGCCTTGAGGCGCTGGCGGGCTACCTTGCCCATTTTTCCGATCTGTTCGGCGAGCACGAGCCGGTCGAGGAGGAGCTCGGCGAGGAATGGGAACGGGAACTCGAGGAGCAGATGGTCCGGCTGCTCGAAGGCGATCTCGAGCCGGTCAGCGATCTGGGCAATCTGCCGCTCGCGCGGCTCGATCCCGAGCACATCCGCGACTTTCTGGGCTGGTTCGCGCTGCGCGAAACCGGCGATGCCGCAACGATCCGGACCTGGAGCCGGGTGCTCCGCGCCTGGTTTGCGCACAACGTCCGCCGCGGCTGGTGGAGCCAGGCCGATGCGCTGGCCTTCCGCGCCGTGCTCGATCAGGTCGCGCCCGAGGCCGTGCGCGCGGCAAGGCTCGCGCAGGCGCTGTTTCATTTCGTCCGCGCAGGCATCGGCGGCGCGCCCGGGCATCGCGGCCGGCGGTTTTCGCGCTTCGTCGAGGGGCACGGGCGCGTCTCCCGGCTGACCGACGAGGGCATCTGGTTCCGCTTCGACAACGCTGCGGCCGCATCCGGCGAGGAGCCGGGGCCGGTGCGGCTTCCTAAGCCGCTGCTGGCGCTTGCGCGTGAGGGCGACGTCTTCGATGTCGAGCTTGGCCTGCGCGGCGGCGAATGGCAGATCGTCGATCTCGGGCCGGTCTATCCCGGCTGCGTCTATGTCGAGGCCGAGGCGTTCGAGGGTCTGGACAAGCGGGCCTGAATGAACGCGCCGATGTCCCGCACTTCCTCGCTGCAGACCGAATGGGCGATCGGATAGACATGCCATTCGACCGGAAAGCCGTGGGCTATAAGCCAGGCCTTCGCCTTCCGGCCCAGCTGGATCGGCACGACCGTGTCTTCCTCCCCGTGGGCCATGAAGACCGGAACTGGGCTACCGCGCCCGTCAAGCCGCGCCTCCATCCGCTCCGGCAGCGGCAGATAGCCGGACAGCGCGACGATGCCCCCCAGCGTTTCGGGGTAGGCAAGCCCGACCGTGAGCGCCATCGCCGCGCCCTGCGAGAATCCGGCGATCAGAATCCGCTCGGCGGCGATGCCGCGCATCCGTTCCTGCTCGATCAAAAGGCGGATGTCGGCCTCGGACTGGCGGATGCCCGCCTCGTCCTGCTCCACGCCGAGGTCGGTGACGCGGATGTCGTACCAGGCCGGCATGATGTAGCCGCCGTTCAGCGTCACCGGCATCGCGGGCGCATGCGGAAAGACGAAGCGCACGGCAAGCCCCTCGAGCCCGAGTTCCGGCACGATCGGCTCGAAGTCGTGGCCGTCCGCGCCGAGTCCGTGCAGCCAGATCACGGCGGCGTCGGGGCGATCGCCGGTTTCGACCGTCAGATGCGGCAGCATGCGCGCGTGCATGGGCGCATCATGCCGCAACATCCCGCGGATGTCGCGCCCGGTTTCCAGGCGCGGACGGGGCTTCGGGCGGAGGCGCCATGCCGGCGGTGAAGCGGCTGCATGTGCTCGGGATCTGCGGCACGGCGATGGCCGCGGTCGCCGTGCTCGCCCGCGAGCTGGGCTGGGAGGTGACCGGCTCGGACGAGGGCGTCTATCCGCCGATGAGCGAGCTTCTTGCGCGCCTTGGGATCCCGGTGCGGCCGTTCGATCCCGCCAACCTCGATCCGGCGCCGGATCTCGTGGCCATCGGCAACGCGCTTTCGCGCGGCAATCCGGAGCTCGAGGCCGTGCTCGATGCGGGGCTTCCCTATGTGTCGGGCGCGCAGTTCGTCGGCGAGCAGGTGCTGCCCGGAAGGCATCCGCTGGTCGTGGCCGGCACGCACGGCAAGACGACGACGGCGAGCCTCGCCGCCTTCCTGCTCGAGCGGGCGGGGCGCAAGCCCGGCTTTCTGATCGGCGGGATTCCCGAGGACTTCGGCATCGGCGCGCGCCTGGGCCGGGGCGAATGCTTCGTGCTCGAGGGCGACGAATACGACACCGCGTTCTTCGACAAGCGCAGCAAGTTTTTGCACTACCGGCCGCGGACGCTGATTCTGAATAACCTCGAGTTCGACCACGCCGACATCTTCGAAAGCCTCGCCGACATCCAGCGGCAGTTTCACCATCTGCTCCGGCTCGTGCCGCGCACCGGCCGGGTGATCGTCAACGCCGACGATCCGAACCTCGCCGAGGTGCTGGCGCGGGGCGCGTACGGCGAAGTGGTGCGCTTTGCCCGACTCGGAGGCGCGGAGGCTGAATGGCAGTGGGCGCCGGAGCGCGAGGATGGCCGGAGCTTCACGCTCTATCGCGGGGGGCGGAAGCTGGGCACGGTGGCGTGGGGCATGGTGGGCGCGCACCACGCCGCCAACGCCTGTGCGGTGGTCGCGGCACTCGCCGGCCTCGGGCTCGATCCGGAGCGGCTCCTCGGTTGGCTGCCGGAGTTTTCCGGCGTGCGCCGGCGGATGACGGTGGTGGGCCGCAGCCGCGGCGTGACCGTGATCGACGACTTCGCCCATCATCCGACCGCGATCGCCGGCGTGGTCCGGGCCGCGAAGGCGATGATGGACGAAGGCCGGCTCTGGGTCGTCGTCGAGCCGCGCAGCAACACGATGCGCCGGCGCGTGCACGAGGCGCGGCTTCCGGCCTGTTTCGAGGCGGCCGACCGCGTCGTGTTCGTGCCGCCGGCTGCGCGCGGCCTGCCGCCGGATCAGCTGCTCGATGTCGCAGCCGTGTGCCGGGCGATTGGGCCGCATGCCGAGGTGCTGCCGGATGCCGCGGCGATCGTTGATCGGATCGCCGCCGAGGCGGAGGCCGGCGACGTCGTGCTCGTTCTGTCCAACGGCGGCTTCGACGGCATCCACCGCCGGCTTCTCGACGCGCTCGGCGCCGGCTAGCCGCGCTCGTCCTCGTCTTGGCTGCCGGCGATCAGCGGCTTGCCGCAGTGCGGGCAGCGGCTGCCTTCCAGCTCCATCAGCAGCGAGAACTCGGAGCGGGTGACCGACTGGGCGTCCTCGATGTTCAGGCCCAGCTCCCGGCGGATGCGCTCGAGTTTTTCCTGTTCGTCCGGGGTGATCACGCCGTCTTCCAGCGCCTCGCGCACGCTGGTCTGGAAGATCTCGCGCCGGCGCTGCATCTCGCGGGAAAAGCCGCTGGCGATGATGCCGGCGGGCAGCGCGGCCATGCCCACGCCCAGCATCACGATCAGGGTCGCAAACATCCGGCCGGCGTCGCTTGCCGGCACCACGTCGCCGTAGCCGACCGTCGTCAGCGTCACGATCGCCCACCAGATCGCGCGCGGAATCGAGCCGAAGGCCTCGGGCTGAACGTCGTGCTCGACCACGTAGATGCCGCCCGCGGCCAGCACGACGAGCACGATCAGCACGAACAGCGCGCTGCCCAGCGCCGCGGCCTCCTGGCGCAGCACCTGGATGAGAATCTCCAGCGCCTGGAAATGGCGCGTGAGCTTGAAGATCCGCAGCAGGCGCAGCACGCGCAGGAAGCGGGTGTCGATGTCGAACAGAAACTGCAGGTAGAACGGCAGGATGGCCAGAAGATCGACGAGCGCCATGAACGAAACCATGTAGCGCAGCCGGCCGCGCACGGGGTGGAAGTAGCGGCCGTCCTCGACGCAGGCCCAGAGGCGGGCCAGATACTCGATCGTGAACACAACCACCGAAAAGCGCTCGAAGCCCTCGAAGAAGGCGTCGTAGCGCGCCTCGATCGAGGGCACGGATTCGAGCACGATCGCCGCGACGTTGGCGAGGATCAGGAGCATGATCGCGCCGTTGACGAGCGCCGAAAGCCGCGATTCGCGCTCCTCGAGGATGAAATAGGCGCGGCTGCGCAGGCGTTCGTAGGCCGACAGCGTGGTCTCAGGCATGATAGGGGATGCTAACGGAGCCCCCGCGCGGTGCAACGGCGGCCGGCCGCTGCTAGCATGCGCGGCATGCGTTTTTCCCGATATTTCGCCCCCACGCTGCGCGAGGATCCGGCCGATGCCGAGGTGGTCTCGCACCGGCTTCTGATGCGCGCAGGCTACATCCGCCGGGTCACTTCCGGCGTCTACGACTTTCTGCCGCTGGGTCTGCGCGTGCTCGGCAAGATCGAGCGCATCATCCGCGAGGAGATGGAGGCGGCCGGCGCGGTCGAGCTCCTGATGCCGATGGTGCAGCCGGCCGAGCTCTGGCAGGCCTCGGGCCGCTGGGAGAAGTACGGGCCGGAACTGCTCCGCTTCACCGACCGGCACGACCATCCCTCCTGCCTGGGCCCGACGCACGAGGAAGTGATCTGCGATCTCGTCCGCAGGGAGCTGCGCTCCTACCGGCAGCTGCCGCTGAACCTGTATCAGATCCAGTCCAAGTTCCGCGACGAGATCCGGCCCCGCTTCGGGCTGATGCGCGGGCGCGAGTTCATCATGAAGGACGGCTATTCGTTCCACGCCACCGACGAGGATCTGGCGCGCGAATATCAGAACATGTTCGCCGCCTACCACCGGATCTTCACCCGGCTGGGGCTTGAGTTCCGCGCCGTCGAGGCCGACACGGGCGCGATCGGCGGGCACGATTCGCACGAGTTCCATGTGCTCGCGGCCTCCGGCGAGGACCGGATCGCGCACTGTTCGGCCTGCGACTACGCGGCCAACGTGGAGAAGGCCGTGGGCTACCGCGACGCGCCTTCGGGCGAGGCCTCGGCGCTTTCCGAGAAGGCGACGCCCGGCGTGAGCGCGGCCGACGAGGTGGCGGCGTTCCTCGGTGTGGCGCCCGCGCTGCTCGTCAAGACGCTCGTCTATCGCGTGCGGGGCGGCGACCACGACGGGCGGGTGGTCGCGGCCTGCGTGCGCGGCGACGATCAGTTGCAGGAGGTCAAGCTCGTGCACGCGCTCGGCGCCGATGCGGTGGAGCTTGCCGATCCCGAGGCGATCGAGGCCGCCGGCGGGGTCGTGGGCTTCGTGGGGCCCGTCGGGCTTTCCTGTCCGGTGTTCGTCGACGAATCGCTTGCGGGCGCGAAGGGGCTCGTGGCCGGTGCGAACCGGCCGGATGCGCACCTGATCGGGCTGGATGTCGAACGCGATCTCGCCGGCGCGGTGTTCGCCGATCTGCGCGAGGTGCGCGAGGACGACGCCTGCCCGCGCTGCCGCAAGCCGCTCAGGATTTCGCGCGGGATCGAGGTGGGGCATGTGTTCGCGCTCGGCCGACGCTACACCGAGCCGATGGAGGTGACGTTCCAGGACGAGGCCGGCCGGCGGGTGTTTGCGACGATGGGATGCTACGGCATCGGCGTCTCGCGGCTGATGGCCGCGATCGTCGAACAGTGCCACGACGAGGGCGGCATCGCCTGGCCCGCGCATCTGGCGCCGTTCGACCTCGCGCTGATCTCGATGGGCTCGGACGAGGAGGTGCTTGCGGCCAGCGGGCGGCTGTATGCGGAGCTTGCGGAACTGGGGCTGGACGTGCTCTGGGACGATCGCGGCGAGCGTCCGGGCGTGAAGTTCAAGGATGCCGAGCTGATCGGGCTTCCGTATCAGGTCGTGGTCGGCGCGCGCGGGCTCAAGCGCGGGGTCGTCGAATGCGGCCCGAGGCGCGGCGAGCGCGTCGAGGTGGCGCTTGAAGAGGCCGCGGAGTTCATCGCCGGCATGGCGGGCGAGCTGATCGCCGAGGCGCGCGGGGATGCCGCTGCACGCACCGGGGCTTAGGCGCCGCCTCGGCGGCCTGCCGCCGAAGGCGGTGCTGGCGCTCGTGCTCGTCGCCGGCTTTGCCGCCACGGTTCCGTTCTGGCTGTCCACGACCGAGGAGGACCGCCAGCGCATGCTCAGCGACACCGCGACGCAGCGGATGGTGGAGCAGGCCGCAGGCGTGCTGGATTTGTCGGCCGAGGACACGCAGAAGCTCAAGCGGATGCTGAAGCGCGAGCCCGAGGCCGGGCGGGAAGCGCCGGATTTCGAGCGCGAGGTCTGGGTGCGGGATCTGACCGGAACGATCCGGCCATGGGTGGCCTCCGACGAGGAGGCCGAGACGATCGCCCGCTGGGTCTACACCTACAGCGTCCGCTTCGATCTGTCGCCCGAGCTGGTGCTCGCGGTCATCGCGGTCGAGTCGCAGTTCGATCATTTCGCGGTCAGCAACGTGGGCGCGATCGGGCTGATGCAGGTGATGCCGTTCTGGAAGGAGCGGCTCGGAAGCCCCGAGGACAACCTGCTCGATGTCGAGACGAACATCCGCTACGGCTGCGCGATCCTTCGCTACTACCTCGACCGCTACAAGAGCCTCGACCGGGCGCTCGCCGCCTACAACGGATCGCTGGGCGACCGCTCGAAGCGCTATGCGAGCAAGATCTACGCGACGATGAAGCGGTTCAAGGCCTCGCGCGTGGACATCTGAGGCCTCAGGCCAGGGCGCGGGCGAGCGCCTGCTCGAACATCGAGGGCGTCAGGCGCCCGGTCTGGGTGTTGTAGCGCGAGCAGTGATAGGAATCGACGAGAAGCCTTCCATCCGGCAGCCGGTGCCGCGCCCCGTGCGCGAACGGAAACGCGGCAAGCGTAAGCCCGAGCGCGCGCAGCACCGCGTCGTGGGCGATGCGTCCGAGCGCGAGCAGCCGGGCGCTGTCGGGCAGCGCCGCGATCTCGGCGGCCAGGAAGGCGTTGCAGCGGCGGACTTCCGCCGTCGTCGGCCGGTTGCCGGGCGGCAGGCACTTGACCGCGTTCGTGATGCGCACGCCGACGAGTTCGAGGTCGTCGCTTCTGTCCGGGTCGTACGCGCCGCGGGCGAGCCCCATGCGCATCAGCGTCGCATACAGCAGATCGCCGGCGAAGTCGCCGGTGAACGGCCGGCCGGTGCGGTTCGCGCCGTGCATGCCGGGGGCAAGCCCGACGATCAGCAGCCGCGGGCGGGCATCGCCGAAGGCCGGCACCGGCGCGCAGTGGTAGTCCGGGTGGGAGGCGCGCACCTCGTCGAGGAACGCGGCCAGCCGGGGGCAGGCGCGGCAGCCGGGATCGAAGCTCACGGGCGTGAGGGTTCGATCCCGGAGGCGATCAGCTCGGCGAGCCTTCTCAGCGCCCGGCCCCGGTGCGAGACGCGCGCCTTTTCCTCGGGGCTTGCTTCGGCGAAGGTCTTGCCGAGCTCGGGGCAGTAGAACAGCGGATCGTAGCCGAAGCCTTCCTCGCCGCGCGGCGCTTCGAGGATTTGCCCCTCCACCTCGCCGGAAGCCTCGAGCACGCGCCCGTCGGGATAGGCCAGGCAAACCGCGCAGACGAAACGCGCGCGCCGGTTCGTGCCGCCTTCGAGTTCGGCGAGCAGGCGGGCGTTGTTCTCGGCATCGCTTGCGCCTTCGCCGGCAAAGCGCGCCGAGCGCACACCCGGGGCGTCGCCGAGCGCGTCCACGCACAGCCCCGAGTCGTCGGCGATCGCGGCGCAGCCGCATGAGCGCGCGGCCGCGAGTGCCTTCTTGCGGGCGTTGCCGGCAAACGTGTCGGCGTCCTCATTCACCTCGACGGCCGGTTCCCCGTCCACGAGTTCGAAGCCGAGCCCCTCCAGGATGGATGCGATCTCGCGCCGCTTGCCGGGATTGCCGCTGGCGACGACCAGTTTCATTCGCGGGTCTCCGCCTCCCGCACCGCCTGAAGCTGAAGCCTGGCCAGCTCGGCGATGCCCTTTTCCGCCAGTTCCTTGAGCGCGAGCACCGCCTCCCAGCCCACGGGCCGGTCCTCGGCGGTGGCCTGAAGCTCGATGATGCCGCCGTCCGGCGTCATCACGAAGTTCGCGTCCATCCCGGCGACGGAATCCTCGCTGTATTCGAGATCGAGCAGCGGCTGTCCATCCACGATGCCGCAGCTGACCGCCGCGACCTGGCCGAGGATCGGGTCTTCCTCCAGCACGCCCTGCTCAAGCAGACGGTTCGCCGCGATCCTGAGGGCCACCCAGGCGCCGGTGATCGCGGCCGTGCGCGTGCCGCCGTCGGCCTGAAGCACGTCGCAGTCCAGATGGATCGTGCGCGGCCCCAAGCGTTCCAGATCGGCCACCGCGCGCAGGCTGCGCCCGATCAGCCGCTGGATCTCGACCGTGCGCCCGCCCTGCTTGCCTTTAGCGGCCTCGCGCGCGCCCCGGGTGTGGGTGGCGCGGGGAAGCATCCCGTATTCGGCGGTGATCCAGCCCTGTTCGGTGCCGCGCAGAAACGGCGGCTGGCTGTCCTCGACGCTGGCCGTGCACAGCACGCGCGTGTGCCCGAACGAGATCAGCGCCGAGCCCTCGGCGTAGCGGTTGAAGCCGGTGTCGATGTGCACCGGCCGCAGTTCGTCGTTCGCCCGATGTTCGCGCATTCGATCCTTCTCCCTTCAGCGGCGTTCGAGCCAGCGCATCAGCGCATCGAGCGTGCGCGGCGCGCCGCTCATCCGGCGGCCGTCGCCGGCGATCAGCGTCGGCGTGCCGTTCACGTTCAGGCTGCGCCCGAGCGCCTGGATCCGGTCGATCGGGGTGGGGCAGCTTCCGCGCCCGGGATCGACATCGTCGATCATCGTGCGCACGAGCGTTTCGTGCCGGTTCTTGCTGCACCAGATCGCCTCGGCCTTGCGCCGCGCCTCGGGATGCAGCTGGGTGAGCGGATACAGGAAGGTGTAGACGCGCACGCCCTTCGCCTGCTTCAGCAGCCGCTCAAGCCTGCGGCAGTAGGGGCAGTCGGGGTCGGTGAACACGGCGAGCTTCAGCTTCGCCTTCGGGTCGCCGGAGGCGATCGCGAGATCCAGCGGCAGCGCGCTCCAGTCCACGCGGTTGATCTCCTCGAGCCGCTCTCGGGTCAGGTCCCGGTGCGTGGCCGTTTCGAACAGGTGCCCGCCGGCGATCAGATATCGGCCCTCGGCATCGGAATAGTACAGCGCCTGGCCCGCGCGCAGTTCGTAGACGCCGGGCATCGGCGTGGGGCGGATCTCCTCGATCGGAAGATCGGGAATGTGCGCGCGGATGGCCTGGGCGACCTTGTCCGGCACTTGCCGCTCGTCGGCCGCATTCGCGCAGGCGGCAAACAGGCAGGCAAGGCTCAGCGCAATCAGGCGTTTCATCGCGATACCTCCGGCCCCGGAAGGGCCGCCGGCAATCATGGATGCCCGGCCTTCCGTTGTGAAGGGGCAAAAGCCGCGAGCAGCCGGGCGGTGAAGTCTCCGTCCCGCCAGTTCTGGGGGCCCGAAAAGCGGGCGACGATGCGGCCGGTTGCGTCGACGAGCAGCGTGGCCGGAAGCCCGCGCACGCCCATCGCCGTGGCCTCGCCCGCGTCGGTGAACCGAGGCGCAAGCGCAATCCCGTGCTCCTTCAGGAAGCTCTTGGCCGCATCCTCGTCGGCATCGAGCGAGACGGCGAGCAGCCGAGCCTCCGGGTGCGCATCGAGCCAGGCGGCAAGCTCGGGCATCTCGGCGCGGCAGGGCGCGCACCACGAAGCCCAGAAATGAACGATCACCGGCTGCCCTCTCCATTCTGAAAGCCGGTGCAGCGCGCCCGCATCGTCCAGCCAGCGGAACTCGGCGGCGCAGGCCACCGATGCCGGAGCCAGACCGAGCAAAAGGATCAGGGCGGGCAAAAGCATGCGGGCGGTCCTCATCGTCACCTCCGGTGTGCAAGCGTATCTCTTGGTCGCCCGGTTCCCCGCAGTCTTGCACGCGCGCCGGTCGCGGGCCAGACTCGGCGCATGCGCAAGGGAATCGCACTTGGGCTTGCCTTCCTGCTTCCGCTGGTTGCGAGCGTGCCGCTCGTGCCCGAGGCCGCCGCCTGCGCGATGCAGGACGCCATGCCCGGCATGCATCATGCCGCGCCGGGCGCGGCGAAGGCGACCGCAGGTCCGGATGCCGGAACGCACTGCACGATCGAGTGCGGCTGCGGCTGCCACAGGAACATCGATTCCCTGCCGCCGCTGCTTGCGCCGCATGCCCCCGCGGGCGCGAGACTCGCGCCGCCTGTCGGGCTTGAGCCCGCGGAGCCTGCCGCGCGCAAGCTTGTTTCGCTCCGTTTTCTGAAGCTTCCCGCACCGCCTCCGAAACGCTGAAACGGCGAACGGCGTCCGCACGCGCCCCGCTTGGCGCGGGCTTGCGCGCGCATGCCCGTCGTTCGCCTGCTTCAGGCCTGTTTTCACGAAACAAAAAATCGGAGGTGTTCGATGATGAAACGCAAGCTTCTTGCGATCGCGGGCGCATGCCTGCTGATGACGACGAGCGCGGCAATCGTCCGCGCAGCCGAGTGCGGCCTGAGCTGCTGCATCGGCGCGGCCGCCGAGGGTGTTGGCGCGGCCGAGGGCTTCAGCCTCAGCATTCAGTACGACCGCATGGACATGAAGACGATCCGGCGGGGCACGACAAAGGTTTCGCCCGCCGCGGCCGTCGAGCAGGGCCTTGCCGGGCGTCCGATGATGGCGATGTATCATGTGCCAACCCGGATGATCATGCAGAAATGGACGCTGAACGGCGTCTGGCGCTGGAACGAGGACGATGCGCTGCTTGTCTCCGTGCCCTACGTGATCAACGACATGGACATGCTGATGGGCATGAAGATGATGGGCGGCACGAGGCTTTCGCCGATGACGATGGACACGGTGAAGGGCCTGGGCGATGTCTCGCTCACCTACTTGCGCGATGTCTGGAAGGATGCGCCGATTCGCACGCGCAGGCGGCTGACGCTCGGCATCGGGATCAAGGCGCCCACCGGGAAGGATCGGGTGCGCACCCGCAAGGGGAGCCTCGTGCATCACATGATGCAGCCCGGCACCGGAAGCTGGGATGCGCTGCTGCTGGCCAACGGCACCCTCGCCTTCGGCAGCCACGCGGACGGGGGAGCGGCCTGGCTGCTGGTGCCGTCGGCGATCGTGCAGATCAACGGGCGCAACCGGCTGGGCTACCGGGCCGGCGACCGGCTCGATCTCTCCGCCTCGCTGCGCTGGCGGGCCACAAGCACGTTCAATCTGAAACTCGATCTGAACGGCATCTTCACCCGCCCGGATTCCAGCGACGGCACGCTGGATCCGGTCACGGGGCGTGTGGCCTATCAGGATCCGGCCGGCTCGATGCTCGACAACACGGCGAACACGGGGCTTGCCGAGTGGTTCGTCGCGCCGGGCTTCCAGTGGGTGGTTGCGCCCGGCTTCATTCTGAGCGGAGAGTTCCGGCTGCCGGTGTATCAGCGCGTAAATGGCATCCAGCAGGTGACGGACCGGTGGTACTTCCTGCGCGGCGCGTTCCGCTTCTGACCGCTGCTCCGGAGGGGCGCTTGCCCCTCCGGGCCCCGCGGGCAGGATGGAGGCACGAACGCTTCGGAGGTGGCCGATGATGCAGCGGTTTCGTACGGCTCTGGTGGTGCTTGCGATGGGCGCCGGGGTGATCGCCGCGGCGCTGGTCTTTTCCCAGCGGGCCGGCGTGGCCGAGCTCTTTCCGGGCGTGCGCGGGCTCGCTTCTGTCCCGCTGGACTCGGCCCACGGGCCGGTGCGCCTTGCCGATTTTCGCGGCAGGGTGCTGCTGGTCTATTTCGGCTATACGCATTGCCCCGACGTCTGCCCGATGGCGCTCGGGGTGATCGCGGCGGCGATGAAGCGGTTGACGCCGGAGGAAGGCGAGCGCGTGGCCGCGCTGTTCGTCAGCGTCGATCCGCGCAGGGACACGCCGGCGCATCTGGCCGGGTACGTCCGCTTCTTCGATTCCCGGATCACTGGCGCGACCGCCGATGCGGCAACGCTTGCCCGGCTTGCCGGCGCGTTCCGGGCCGATTTCGTCGTGCCCGAACATCCCGGAGGCGAGGACTATCCGGTCGAGCATTCCACCTTCATCTATCTGCTCAACCGGCACGGGCGCGTGGTCGGCCTGTTTGACGAACGCACGCGCCCCGAGTTGCTGGCGGACGAAATCCGCCGCTGGCTGTAAGGAAAAGGAGAACGACGATGAAACGACGGTTGTGGATCGCGGCGCTTTTCGCCGCGGCTGGTCTGGCGAACGCCTGGGCGGGAGAGCCCGGAATCGAAGTCGAGCATGCCTGGGTGCGTCTGATGCCGCCGGGATCGAGCGCGACTGCGGCCTACATGACGATCGTCAATCGCAGCGGGCGCATGGTCCGGATCGTGGCCGCGCACAGCCCGGTGGCGCGGCGGGCGATGTTCCATCGCACGGTGCGGGCGGACGGGCGGATGCGGATGGAACCAGCCGGTCCCCTGGAGCTTGCGCCCGGAAAGCGACTGAGCCTTAAGCCCGGCGGGTTGCACCTGATGCTGATGAGGCTCGTGCGTCCCCTTGAGCCCGGCGGGCGCGTATCCATCGTCCTCGAAACCGGGGACGGGGGCACCATCGAGGCGCGGGCCATCGTCCGCGACCCGCGCGGGGGCATGGTCTCGGAGGAAGAGCCGAAGTAGGCTTGGGCTCATGGATTCGCCTTCTGTCCCGCCGGTGCGGGCGGCCGCATGCCTTGCCCTGCTCGTGCTGGCCGCTTCCTGCCAGCAGGCGCCCGCACCCCGGCCGCCGGCGCCTGCGCCGGCCGAGGATCTGGCCGGCGAGATGCGGCACATCCACATTCTCGTCGATCATGTCGTTGAAATGACGGCCGAGGCTCTGGAGCTTGCCCGCATGCCGGATCGGAACGCGCGCAAACAGAGCCGGATGCTGCTTGAGGCGGCGCGTTCCCTGCTTGCGCGCGCGATGACCGGACGCGAGATGGCCGAGCTGCACCGCCGGGGACTCGAATCCGATCCGCTGATGCTTGCCGTGCATCGCCTGGCCGAGGAAACCCGCAAGTTGATGGATCTTGCCGAAAGGAAGGAGCTGCGGGATGGCGCGGACCTTCCGGGGCTTGCGCACGTGCTCGGCATGGCGGCCAAGGGAAGCATGCTGGTGCTGATCGGCCAGTCCGAGCAGGGCGGCGACATCGACACCGTGCTCGTCAACCACGGGCAGGAGATGCTCGGTCAGGCAAGCCGGATGCTTGAGGCGGCCGGCGGGGGCGACTACCGGCCGGTGGTCGGCCGCATCGTGAACCTGCTTGCGGGCATGCCTCCGGCAGGAGAAGCGCAGCGATGAGCTCGATTCTTGGCCGGCTCAAGCGGGGGCTTGCGCGCAGCCGCGATGGCCTGGGCCGGCTGCTGCCGAGCCGCGCCGAGGCGCTGGACGAGCAGGGATGGATGGATCTCGAGGATGCGCTGGTCATGGCCGACTGCGGCGCGGAGCTGGCCGCGCGACTCGTCAATGAGGTCCGGAAGGCGCGCACGGACCCGATCGCCGGTCTGCGCGAGGCGATGATCCGCGTGTTCCCCGAGCCTCAGCCGGTGGCCCGGCCCGAATCGGGCCCGTTCGTGCTGCTGATGATCGGCGTGAACGGCACCGGCAAGACGACGACGATCGGAAAGCTCGCGATGCGCTATGCGCGCAAGGGCCACCGGGTGCTGATCGGCGCGGCCGACACGTTCCGCGCGGCGGCGATCGACCAGCTGGCCGTCTGGGCCGAACGCGCCGGCGCCGACCTGGTGCGCCAGCAGCCGGGCGCCGATCCGGCGGCCGTGGCTTTTGACGCGGTCGAACGCGCCCGGGCGCGCGGCTACGATGCCGTCATCATCGACACCGCGGGCAGGGTGCAGACCGATCGCGGGCTGATGGACGAGCTTGCGAAGGTCCGGCGCGTGATCGGCAAGGCGCTGGATGGGGCGCCGCACGAGGTCTGGCAGGTCGTGGACGGCGGCACCGGGCAGAATGCGGTCGTGCAGGTCGAGCGTTTCCGCGAGGCCGCGGGCACGACCGGACTCATTGTCACCAAGCTTGACGGCACGGCCAAGGGCGGCATCGTGCTGCAGCTTGCCCATCGTTTCGGGCTTCCGATCCGCTATGTCGGGGTCGGGGAAACGCTCGACGATCTGATGGAGTTCGACCCCGAGGCGTTCGTGGACGGCCTGCTGCCGGAGCGGGAGCGCACCGGAGCCTGAGTCCGCCCTGAGCCTTCGATTCAGCGGGCGCAGCCCGTTTCGGCTATAGTGACGGTATGAGCCGCCGTCCCTCCCAGCTGTTTCTCCTGATCCTTGCCGTGGTTTTCTGCGCCGAGGCGCTGGTGATGCTCGCACTCGGCGCGATGGGGCGCGAGCTGAAGCCCTGGGATGCGCTGCTGGATGCGGGCATGCTTTCGCTGGTCATCGCGCCCGCCATCTACGGGCTCGTCTTTCTGCCGTTGACCCGGCAGCGGCAGGCGCTGGCCGAGCGCGAGCAGTGGCTCGCCTCGATCACCGACCATATCCCCGAGGCGCTCGTCGTGATCGATGCCGAAGGCGCCATCCGGATGTTCAATCCGGCGGCCGAGCGGATGTTCGGGCGAACGGCCGCCGAGGTGCTCGGGCGGAATGTCGGCCTGCTGATGCCGCCCGAAGAGGCGGCCCGGCACGACGAATATATTCGCCGTTACCTGGCCACCGGTGAGGCCAGGGTGCTGGGAAAGGTGCGCGAACAGACCGCGATGCGCGCGGATGGAAGCAGGTTTCCGATCGAAATCCAGGTCCGCGAGATCCGGGGCAGGGGGCGGCGCTTCTTTCTCGGCCTGATCCGGGACCTCACCGGGAAGAAGGAGGCCGAGGCCGAGCGCCAGCGGGTGCGCGAGCGGATGGAGCGGGTGCAAAGGCTGGAATCCCTCGGGGTGCTGGCGGGGGGCATCGCACACGATTTCAACAATCTTCTGGCCGCGATCCAGGGCAATGCGGAACTTCTTCGGCTGGAGGCCCCCGAGCTTTCGGAGCCGGCACGCGAATGTCTGGACAACATCGAGCGCGGCTGTTCGAGCGCGGCCGACCTGTGCCGGCAGATGCTGGCCTACGCGGGCAAGGGGCGCTTTCAGGTCGGCCTTGTCCCGATCGGCGAGCTTGTGCGCGGGATGGACCGGCTGATCCGCGTCTCGGTTCCGAAGGCGATCGAAATCGTCGAGGAGGTTCCGGATTCGCTGCCGCCGGTTCATGCCGATCGCGCCCAGATTGAACAGGTGATCCTCAATCTCGTGACCAATGCCGCTGAGGCGATCGGCGAGGCGGGCGGCGAGATCCGGCTGCGCGGCGCGGTCGTGGAGCTTGGCGAGGACGATCTGACCGCCTGCGAGGGCGGCGACGAGATGAAGCCCGGCGCTTACGTGATGCTCGAGGTCCGGGATACCGGCTGCGGGATTCCGCCCGAGGTGCGGGAGCGGATGTTCGAGCCGTTTTTCACGACGAAGTTCACCGGCCGAGGTCTGGGCATGAGCGCGATTCTCGGCATCCTCCGCGCGCACGGAGGCGGCATCGAGGTCCGCTCAACGATGGGCCGGGGCACGACGATGCGGGTCTATCTTCCGGTCGCCGAAGGAGCGGAGCCGGTTTCCATCGGCCCGCGGCAGGACGAGACGGACGAGGAAGCTCCGCTCGGACAGGGGCCGGCGCTGATCGTGGACGACGAGCAGGCCCTGCGCTGCGTGGCCTGCAAGATGCTCGAACGCATGGGCTTTTCTCCCTTGACCGCGGAAAGCGGCGAGTTTGCGCTCGACGTGCTCGAGCGCCGGGAGGGGCGGGTCGCGCTCGTGCTGCTCGATCTGACGATGCCCGGCATGGGCGGCGAGGAGGTGCTTGCGCGCATCCGGAAGCGCTGGCCCCGGCTGCCGGTGATCCTGACCACCGGCTACGGCGATCGGGCGCTCGAACGCGACTGGGAAGGTGGCGGCCCCGATGCCTTCGTCTCCAAGCCGTTCCGGATGCGTGAGCTGCGCGCGGCGGTGCGCGAGGCGCTCGGGAATCGTCCGGACTGAGCCATCGTTCGCGCGGGTTTCCCTGAACCAGCAAGAATCATCCGGCGGCGCGGGCCGCATCCGGCGCGGTCAGGCTCAGGATGCCGGCGGCGATTTCGTCGGCCAGAAGCACGCCCCGCTCGCTCAGCCGCAGGCCTCGTGCGTCGTGCACGGCGTGTCCCGTGTCGATCCACGGTGCAAGCGCGTCAAGAAGGCGCTCCCAAGCCGGCCGGCCGAAACGCCGCTGGTAATCGCCGTGGACAAGCCCTTCGCTGCGTCTGAGCCCGAGCCAGGCGGCCTCACGGGCCGCGGTCCAGGCATCGAGGATTTCCGTTTCGGCCACGGCCCGTCCCTCTTCCCGCACCTGCCGGATGTAGGACTCGGGACGGCGGCGGTTCGTCCATCGGAACGCGCCACCGTCCGGCCGGTCCAGCTTGCCGGCAGCACCCGCGCCGATGCCGATGTAGTCGCGGTAGCGCCAGTAGGCGTCGTTGTGGCGGCATTCGTGTCCCGGCCGCGCATGGTTGGAGATTTCGTAGGCCGGAAAGCCGAGGCCGGCAAGGTGAGCGCGGGTGGCCGCGAGCATGGCCGCGGCGGCATGTTCGTCGGGCAGCGCAAGCGGCGTCCGGCGGTGGATCGAGGCAAGCTTCGTTCCCGGCTCGATCGTCAGCATGTAGCAGGACAGATGCGTGACCGGAAGTTCCGCGGCCCGTTCCAGGCGCGCAAGCCATTCCTCGATCCGCTGCCCGGGAAGCCCGTAGATCAGGTCGATGTTGAGCTCATCGAAGCCCGCCCTTTCGGCCGCTTCAATGGCCGCAAGCGATTCGTCTGCGCGGTGAATCCGGTCGAGCAGGTTCAGCTCGGCATCGTCCAGGCTCTGCACGCCGATCGACAGGCGGTTCACGCCCAGCGCGCGGAGCTCGGCAAAGCGGGCGGCCTCGGCGCTGTTCGGATTGGCCTCGAGCGTGATCTCGGCATCGGGCGCGATCCGGCCTGCCTTGGCGAGAAGCTCGAGGATCCGCTTGATCAGCACCGGCGGCGCAAGCGATGGCGTGCCGCCGCCGAAGAACACGCTTTCGATCCTGCGCCCTTCGCATGCTTCGTCGTTCAGCCAGCGCAGAAGCTCGGTTTCGAGCGCCTCCGAATAGGCCGGCCAAGGGGGATCGGCGCGCACATGCGAGTTGAAGTCGCAGTAATGGCATTTGTGCGCGCAGAAGGGCAGATGGACGTACAGATGCAGCGGGCGGGCTATTGGACGATCACCTCGTAATGATCGGGCGCAAACGCCTCGTTGCCGGCAAGCTCGATGTTTTTGCCCAGGAACGACTCCAGGCGGGCGACGTTCTCGTTTTCCTCACCCAGCATCAGGTCGATGATCTCGGGGTGCGCCACGACCTTCAGCGACTGGCAGGGGTAGGCCCGCGCCTCAGCGACCAGCTCGCGGAACAGCTGGTAGAGCACGGTATGCGCGCTCTTGCGGTAGCCGCTTCCGCCGCAGCATTCGCATTCCCGGGTCAGGATCCGCCCGAGCGAGTCCCGGGTCCGCTTGCGCGTGATCTCGACCAGCCCCAGCTCGGACATGTGCACGATCTGGGTCTTGGCCTTGTCGCGGGCGAGCGCCTCGTCCAGCACTTCGATCAGGCGCTGGCGGTTTTCGGGATCCTGCATGTCGATGAAGTCGATGACGATGATGCCGCCGAGGTTCCGCAGGCGCAGCTGGTGGACGATTTCGTGCACCGCCTCGAGGTTCGTCTTGAAGCCCGTCTCCTCGAGGCTCGCGGAGCCTACGAACGAGCCGGAGTTCACGTCGATCGCGATCAGAGCCTCGGTCTGGTCGATCACGATGTGCCCGCCGGACTTCAGCGGCACCCGGCGGCGGAGTGCGGACTCGATCGCTTCTTCCACGCCGTAGACGTCGAAGATGGGCCGCGTGCCGGGATAGTAGAAGAGTCTTTTTGCGACCTCCGGCATGAAGCGCCGCGCGAACTTCTTCATGCTTTCGTAGGCCTCGCGGGAATCGACGTGGATCTTTTCGACCTCGTCGTCGACGTAATCCCGCATCACCCGCAGGTACAGGTTCGGTTCCCGGTGAAGCATCGAACCGGGGGCCGCGTTTTTCGCCCGCTTTTCGATGTCGCTCCAAAGACGGAGCAGAAACGCGAGATCCTTGGCGAGCTCGTCCTCGCTGCGGCCTTCGGCGACCGTGCGCACGATCAGGCCGCCCCGCTCGGGCCGCAGGGATTCGCCGATCGCGGAAAGGCGCGCCCGCTCCGATTCGTCCTCGATCCGGCGGGCGATGCCGACATGATCCAGGTTCGGCATGTAGACGAGATAGCGGCCGGCCAGTCCAATCTGGGTCGTCAGCCTCGGCCCCTTGGATGCGATCGGCTCGCGCGAGACCTGCACGAGCAGTTCCTGGCCCTCCTTCAGCACGCTGTCGATCGGCGGAAAGCGCCGGGCGGGTTTTGGTGCCTCAAGGTTTTCGAGCGTGGCGTCGGGATCGACCCCGGAATCGTCGTCGCCGAGCGGCTCCGGCTCGTCCGGGCTGTGGATGCCGGCGATGTCGCCCACATAGAGAAATCCGGCCCGATCCAGACCGATATCGACGAATGCGGCCTGGATGCCGGGCAGCACCCGCTGCACCCGGCCCTTGTAGATGTTTCCCTTCAGGCCCCGCTCCCGCGCCCGCTCGATGTAGACTTCCTCGGGCTGGCCGTTCTCGATGCGCGCGATGCGGGTCTCGAACGGGGCGACGTTGACGAGCAGCTCGACGCTCAAGGCCGCGCTCCCGTCACCGCGGCCAGGAGCTCGAGCGTGGTCGGGACGGGAAGACCGATCACGTTGTCCAGCGGACCGCGGATTTCGTCGATGAAGCTGCTCGCGCCGGCCTGCACCGCGTAGGCGCCCGCCTTGTCCAGCACCTCGTTGTGGGCCAGATAGGTGTCGATCTCCCGTTCGGACAGGGGCCGGAAGTGCACATGCGTGGTCACCACCCGGGCATCAAGCGCGCCGCCCAGGCGCACGCAGACGCCGGTATGCACCTCATGCCAGCGCCCGGCCAGGCGCTTGAGCATCGCGCGGGCATCGTCCAGGTTCGCGGGCTTGCCCAGCACCTCGTCGTCAAGGCAGACGAGCGTGTCGGCGGCGATCACCGGCCGCTCGGCTTCCCGGATCCAGGCCGCCTTCTCCATGGCCAGCCGGGCCACCTGCTGGTGGGCGCTCTCTCCGGGGCGGGCCTCCTCGGGTGCATCCGACGGCCGCACCTCGACCGCGAGCCCCGCGGCGAGCAGCAGCATCCGGCGGCGCGGCGAACGCGATGCGAGCACGACTTCCATGTCCGCATCCTAACCGCTCGGAGCCCCGCTGTTGAGCGGCGCGGCTTGACGGCGTCGGGCTCCGGCCTACGATGCTGCGACTGTGAACGAACGCACCTCACCGCTTGCCCGCGCCCACGAGCTCTGCCGCGAGGACATGGAACGCGTGAATGCCTGCATTCATGCGAACCTGGAGTCGGACATCGTGATGATTCCGGCCATCGGGCACTACATCGTGGGCGCCGGGGGCAAGCGCCTGCGTCCGCTGCTGTGCTTGCTCTCCGCGCGGCTGTTCGGCCGGGCGGGCGGACGCGAGATTCCGATGGCCGTCGTCGTCGAGTTCATCCACACGGCCTCGCTCTTGCACGACGACGTCGTGGATTCGGCCGGCGAGCGCCGCGGAGCGCCGTCGGCGAACGGCGTCTGGGGCAACCAGGCCAGCGTGCTCGTCGGGGATTACCTGTTCTCGCGCGCGTTCCAGATGATGGTCGCCGACGGCGATTCCCGGATGCTCAAGCTGATGGCCGACGTCACCAACGCGCTGGCCGAAGGAGAGGTGCTGCAGCTTTCCCGCACCTTCCACCTCGAAATGGACGAGCGCGAATGCCTCGAGGTCATCGAGCGCAAGACTGCGGTGCTGTTCCGGGCCGCGGCAGAAGTGGGCGCGCACGTGGCGGGGGCATCGGAGGACGAGGTGGCGGCGATGGCGGACTACGGCATGTGTCTGGGCGTGGCCTTCCAGCTGATGGACGATGCGCTCGACTATCGCGCGGATGCGGCCGAAGCCGGCAAGCCGGTGGGCCACGATCTCGAGGAAGGCAAGATCACGCTGCCCCTGATCCATGCGATGCGGAAGGATCCGGAGCTGGCCGCCCGGGTGGCTGCGATCGCCGAGCGGGACGGCGTCTACGAGGCCGGAGAACGCGAATGGATCCGCGAGCGGGTCTGCGCGCTGGGCGGGGATGAGCATGCGATGCGGCGCGCGGCCGACTACGCCGAGCGCGCGAAAAGCCGTCTTCCCGCGGGTGTGGACACTGAAGTGCACGGGCTGCTCGGGGAACTGGCCGATTTCTCGGCCCGGCGCCCCTACTGAAGCCGCCGCCCCCTTGAAGCGCGGAGCGCTCCGATTTATCATCCGCGACCGCTTCAGGAGGCGCGCTTTTGCCTGGCGCGCTTCGAAGCAGATCGGGGTGTGGCGCAGCCTGGTAGCGCGTGCCGTTCGGGACGGTAAGGCCGGAGGTTCGAATCCTCTCACCCCGACCATTTTCCTTCCTCCTTCGACGCAAAGGCCGGCATGTTGCCGGCCTTTTGTCGTATTCCGGGGTGCGAAATCCGGTTCGACCGGCTACAATGGGCTCTGATCCTGGAGGTGCGGATGACCGACAAGGCGGGTCCTCAGGCCGAGGCGAAAAAGATCGAGAAGTCCCTGTCCAGGCGGGCCGGCCCCCGAAACCGGAACGAGGCGGACCGCCTCGAAGAGACGACGCGCCGGATCGAACAGGCGCTGAAGGACGATTCCACCCTGGAGCTTCTGGCCTCGGGCGATCTTTCCGTGCTGCCGCAGCTGGCCTGGTCGCGCCCGGCGCGGCATGTGAATACAGAACCGCTCGATCTCGATGTGATCATCGAGGAAGTCGCGCGGATGATCGCGACCACCCAGGATCACTACAAGTGCATCATGTTCACCGACCTGGAGAACTCGACCGAATACAAGCGGGCCATGGGGCATACCAAGGGCTACATGCGCAACCGGCTGTTCTGCGACATCTGCGAACATGCCGTCGCCCGCTACGGAGGGCAGGTGGTCAAGAGGCTCGGCGATGGCGTGATGGTCGTGTTCGAGCATGCGATCGACGCCGTGCTCGCCGCGCTTCTGATCAAGCGCTCGATCCATGCGGGCCGCAAGAAGCTGAAAAAGCTCGTGGGCTCGCTGAATTACCGGATCGGGATCACCTGCGGCTACGTGAAGGAAATTCCCGGCGAGGCCCAGGACTACATCGGGCATGCGATGGACAAGGGCGCGCGCATCCAGACGATGGCCCGGCGCAATCAGATCCTGATCGACGAGATCGTCTACGGGCTGATCCATACGAAGATCCGGGACTATTCCGGCGACATCCTGATCGGCAGGCCGCGCAATGTGCTGCTCAAGGGGGTCGGGGTAAGCACGCTGTACGAAGTCGCGCCCAAGGAGCTTGGGCTTGAATCCAGCCTCAAGGCCCGGTTGAAGGCCCTGTTCGGACTCCGCTGAACGGAATCCGTGCACTTAGGGGCGCGTTTTTTGAGCCTTTTCAGCCGGTGCTGCATCCGGGATGATGAGGCCGAATCCGATGGGCACGGAGGTGTGTGATGAAACGGATGAGTCTTGTTGTCGGCATGCTTGGCGTCGCTTTTCTTGCAGCCGGCTGTGCCACGCCGCACCAGGAGCGCGCGGCGACCACGGGCGCAATCGTCGGGGCGACCGCCGGCGCCGTCATCGGTTCCGAGAGCAACCGGACGGCGGAAGGCGCGATCATCGGCGGTGTCATCGGAGGGCTTGCCGGCGCGGTGCTCGCCGGAGAGGGCGAAAGCGGCGTGACCGCGTCTCCGCCCAGGTATCATCGCCGTGCCTGCCCGGGCGGCGTGCGGTATTTCGCGCGGGCAAGGCAGGTGCGCAGTCTGGACCGGAAGATCGCGCTGATGCGCGAGGGACTCAGCTACTGCCCGGACAATCCGGCCGCGCACAACGATCTCGGCGTGGCGCTGATGATCCGCGGCGGCCGCGGCGATCTGCGTGAAGCGAGAATGCACTTTCTGCGCGCGCTCGAGCTTGATCCCGGCTATCTGCCCGCCCGGCGCAATCTGGAGCGGCTGGACCGGATGATCGGGCCGCGCATGCATCGGCGGGGCCACCGGCACCACGACGACGAATACCGCCACCGGCACCACCGCAAGCATCACGATCATGAATGGGATGAGGATCGCGACTGGGAGGACGAGGGCGAGCGCGACTGAGTCCCTCCTGAGTCCAGGCGGGATTCAGCGGGTAGCCTCGATGACCTTGTAGCCGCGCTCCTCGCGGATGCTTCGCCACTTCCGGGCATGGCGCCGCAGCGTCTGCTCGTAGGGCAGGTGTCGGTTGGCCACGAACCACAGCACGCCACCCGGCGCGAGCGCGTCCAGCGCCCGGGCCACGATCTGCCGGCCGAGCTCGATGCTCGGGCGGTGGCCGGCGTGGAACGGCGGATTGCAGACGATCGCATCCATTCCCTGCGGGAGCGGTTCGCGTGCGGCGTCGAGCCAGTGGGCGGCGGCTTTGATGCCGCGCGCACGCAGGTTGGTTTGCGCGCATTCAAGGGCCTCGGCGTCGGCCTCGACGAGGTGAAGCTCCTGGATTTGCCATTCCTTGCGCACCAGGCCCGCTGCGAGCAGACCGGAGCCCGCGCACAGATCCATCACCCGTCCCTGAATGCCGCGCGGCAGGGTGTCGAGCAAAAGCCGGCTTCCGGGGTCGGGCGCTTCCCAGCTGAAGACGCCGGCGCGGGTGAAGAATGGTGCGCCGACGAGCGACTCGAAGGCTTCGGCGCGCGCCGGCCGCCCCAGATTCCGCCATTGGCCGAGCAGTCTGCACTCCGGAATGCCGCCGGTCACGGTCATGCAGCGGCACCGGGCGCGGTTTTTGATTTCCAGATCCAGGCCGAGGCTATTCAGGTCCGATTCGATGCTGCGGGCTCCTTCGCGGTTCGCGGCGCAGGCGATCAGCCGGTATTCCGTTCCGGCGCCGAGCATGTCGAGGGCCTGGGCGATCCGGGCGCGGTTCTTCGCCCGCCCCTTTTCCCCGAGCCAGCCGATGCGGTCGGCGGAGGCGGGAACGGGATGAACGGCGCACCCCATGGCCTCGAGCTCAAGCGCATCCGGGCGGAAGGGCTGGAAGCAGGCAAGCTCCGCTTCGGCGGCCAGTTCCGCAAGTTTCGGGTGGGGGCGAGCATTCCAGAGCGCGAGCTGCGCGACCGGCCTTTGCCGCTGCAGCGAACGCAGCGCTTCGATCAGAAGGCCGGCCGCCGGATCGGGGGTCAAATGATGAAGTCTGCGGGGGGTGTTGTGTGGGGAAGAAGCCCCCTGGCGCGGGCTTCCTCCAGCGTGTCCGCAAGCGTCAGCTCGTCGAGGGTTTTCGTCAGGCGTTCGGCGATCGCGTCCAGCTGAGGCACGACCACCTCGCGCATCAGCGCACACGCATTCTCGGTGCGCGGGTTCTGCGGGGGAGCCACGATGTCGAGCACTTGTGCCAGCGTCACCCGCTGCGGATTGACCGCGAGCAGGTATCCGCCCCGGCTGCCGCGCCGGGATTCAAGCACGCCCGCCTGAGCCAGCGATTGCAGGTCGGACTCGAGATACCGGCCCGAACAGTCGAGCCGGCGGGCCAGCTCCTTGCCGGGCACCGGCTCCCGGCTTGCGGCCAGATGGGCAAGCGCCGTCCACAGCATGCGCAGGCGTCGCGAGGCCAGGAAATCGTGCATCGCCTACTGCCTCCCCGAGCTGCCGAAGCCGCCGCTTCCGCGCTCGGTTTCGGGCAGCGTGTCGACGGTCTGGAACCTGGCCCGGGACACCGGGGCGACGACCATCTGCGCGATGCGCTCGCCGCGCCGGATCGGAAACGGCGTGTCCGAGTGGTTGATCAGGATCACGCCGACCTCCCCGCGGTAATCCGCGTCGATCGTGCCGGGGCTGTTGAGCACGGTGATGCCGTGCTTGAGCGCAAGCCCCGAACGGGGGCGGACCTGGGCCTCAAAGCCTTCGGGCAGCGCGATCGCGATGCCGGTGGGCACCAGCATCCGTTCGCCGGGCCGGAGCACGAGGTCTTCGTCGATCGCCGCGCGAAGATCGCAGCCCGCGGCCTGGGCTGTGGCGTAATGCGGCAGATCCAGCCCTTCGCCGTGGGGAAGGATGCGCACGAGAATCAATGGTTCGTCGTTCATCGGTCTGCTCCTTGCTGCATCTCGCTCAGCGCCGTCGCCAGCTGGTCGAGGATTGCCCGGGCCAGCGCCGCCTTGTCGGCGGCTTCCAGAGGCTCGGCCCGAGAGGAAGTGACCCACCAGGCCGCTGGCCCCGGACGCTCCGGGATGTCCCGGCCCATGTTCGAGACATCGTTGGCCACGATCGCATCCAGGTGCTTGGCGGCAAGCTTCGCCCGCGCCTTCTCCAGGTGGTCGGCGCTTTCGGCGGCAAAGCCGAGGACAAGCCTCGGGCGCCTGTGGGACTCAAGTCCGGCGATCGTGGCCACGATGTCGGGGTTTTCCGTAAGCTCAAGCCGGGCGGGGGCTCCGCCGCGCTTGAGCTTTTCCTTGCCGGGCTCCGCCGGCCGGTAGTCGGCCACGGCGGCGGACGCGATCATCGCATCGAAGCGCATGCCATCGGTAAGCCGCAGGCAGGCATCCAGCATCTGTTCCGCCGATTCGATGTCGTGGCGGTGCACATCGGGCGGAGTCGGCGGCGTGCCCGGGCCGGCCACGCAGTGAACGGTTGCGCCGAGCAGTGCCGCCCGGTCCGCGATCAAAGCGCCCAGCGTGCCGCTGGCGCGGCTGGTCAGGATGCGCACCGGATCCCAGGACTCCCAGGTGGGGCCGGTCGTGATCAGCAGGCTGCGCCCGGCAAGCGGCTGTCCGGCAAAAATGCGCTCCGCCTCCCGGATGATGCGTTCGGGCTCCGCCATCCGGCCGGGCCCGGTCTCGCCGCAGGCAAGAAGGCCCGTATCCGGCTCCATCCACCGCCAGCCGCGAGCGCGCAACAGCCGCAGGTTGCGCTGCGTGGGTTCGGCCTCCCACATCGCCGTGTTCATCGCCGGCGCGATCAGGACGGGCGCGCGGCAGGCAAGCAGCGTGGTCGTGAGCAGATCGTCCGCGATGCCGTGCGCAAGCTTCGCGATCAGATCGGCCGTGGCCGGTGCAATGAGGGCCAGCTCCGCCCAGCGGGCAAGCTCGATGTGGCCCATGCCGCGTTCGGCTTCGAGGTCGAACAGTTCCGTACGCGCGGGTTCCCCGGTGAGCGCCTCGAAGGTCAGCGGGGTCACGAAGCGGCAGGCGGCGGCGGTCGGAATGCAGCGCACGCACGCGCCCTTGCGCGTCAGCGCGCGGGCGAGCTCCGCAGCGCGGTAGGCCGCAATCCCGCCGCCGATGCCGAGAAGGATGCGCCGGGATGCGATCAATCCGCTTCCTGCAGGGCCCGGAGCCGGTCCAGGACTTCCTCGACATGGCCCTTGACCCGGACCTTGCGCCAGACGGCGCGGATCACCCCCTCCGGGTCGATGATGAAGGTCGAACGCTCGATGCCACGCACCTGGCGGCCGTACATGTTCTTCATCCGGATCACGTCGAAGGCCCGGCACAGCGTTTCGTCCGTATCGGAGAGCAGCACGAACGGCAAATCGTGCTTCTCGGCAAAGCGCCGGTGCGAGGTGAGCGAGTCGCGGCTTGCGCCGAGGATGACCGCATTGAGTCCGGCAAAGGCTTGGGCCGCATCGCGGAAGGCGATGGATTCACTGGTGCAGCCCGGCGTGTTGTCCCTCGGGTAGAAATAGAGCACGACCCATCGGCCGCGGAAATCGGCGGGGCCGAGCGTGCCCTCGGGCCAGGCCGGAACGCGGACGTCGGGCGCGGGGTCTCCGGTCTTCAGTGCTGCGCTCATTTCGGACTCCTTGTTCGTGGTGGGGAATCGCTCCGGATGCTAGTGTGTCGGCAACGTTCGTCGAGGAGAAATACAGCGATGAAGGTGTTATTGGCCGAGCCCCGGGGCTTCTGCGCGGGCGTGGACCGGGCGATCGAGATCGTCGAGCGGGCGCTGGAACTGTTCGGGCCGCCGGTCTACGTGCGCCACGAGATCGTGCACAACCGTCACGTCGTCGACAGGCTCCGCGAGAAGGGCGCGGTGTTCGTCGACGAGGTCGAGGATGCGCCGGAAGGCGCGGTGCTGATCTTTTCCGCCCACGGCGTGAGCCGGGACGTGCAGAGCCGCGCCGAGGCGCGGGGCATGCGCGTGATCGACGCGACCTGTCCGCTGGTCACGAAGGTGCATCTGGAGCTTGTCCGGCACTGGCGCGAGGGCCGGCAGGTCGTTCTGATCGGGCATCGGGGGCATCCGGAGGTCGAGGGCACGATGGGGCAGGTGCCCGAGGGCGCCGTACTGCTGGTCGAGAGCGAAGCGGATGTCGATCGGCTTGAGGTCCATGATCCCGGGCGCCTGGCCTACGTCACGCAGACGACGCTTTCGGTCGATGACACGGCGGGCATCATCGCGGCCCTGAAGCGGCGCTTTCCCGACATTCGGGGGCCGAAACGGGAGGACATCTGCTATGCGACGAGCAACCGCCAGGCCGCCGTCAAGGCGCTGGCGGCCCACTGCGATCTCGTGCTCGTCGTGGGCTCGCCGAACTCGTCGAACTCCAACCGGCTGCGCGAGGTCGCCGAACGCGCGGGCTGTCCGGCCCATCTGATCGATGGGCCCGAGGACATCGAGCCCGGCTGGTTTGCCGGGGTTGAGGCCGTAGGGTTGACCGCCGGCGCCTCGGCGCCGGAAGTGCTGGTCCAACGGGTGATCGACCGGCTTCGCGAGCTGGGCGCGGAAGCCGTGGAGACCGTCAAGACGGCCGAGGAGCATGTGCACTTCCCGCTGCCCGGCCCACTCCGGGACAGGGCTCGGGCCGGCTAGACCGATTGCGCGAGTGTTTCGGCCGCGCCCGTGTAGTCCGCGGGTGTAAGCTCAAGCAGGCGCTGTTTGGCATCCTCGGGAAGATCGAGTGAAGCGATGAAGGCGTGCAGGGATTCCCGGTCGATGCGCTTGCCGCGGGTCAGGGCCTTCATCTGCTCGTAGGGATTCGGCAGGCCGTAGCGTCGCATCACCGTCTGAACCGCCTCGCCGAGCACTTCCCAGCAATCGTCGAGATCTTCGCGCAGGCGCTCGCGGTCGAGCTCGAGCTTGCCCAGACCGCGCAGCAGCGAGTTGAGCGCGATCAGCTGGTGTCCGAAGCCCACGCCAAGGTTGCGCAGCACGGTCGAGTCGGTGAGATCGCGCTGCCAGCGCGAAATCGGGAGCTTGTCCGAAAGATGGCGGAACAGCGCGGTGGCGATGCCGAGGTTGCCCTCCGCGTTTTCGAAGTCGATCGGATTGACCTTGTGCGGCATCGTCGACGATCCGACCTCGCCTTCGACCACCCTCTGCCGGAAATAGCCCAGCGAGATGTAGCCCCAGATGTCCCGGCAGAAATCCACGAGCACCGCGTTCAGCCGGCTGGCCGCATCGAGAAGCTCAGCGATGCCGTCGTGCGGTTCGATCTGGGTCGTGTACGGATTCCATTCAAGTCCGAGGGATTCGACGAAGCCCTGGGTCTCGGACGGCCAGTCCACCTCGGGATAGGCGGCGAAATGCGCGTTGAAATTTCCGACCGCGCCGTTGATCTTGCCGAGCAGGGGGACTCCGGCAAGGCATGCGCGCGCGCGCATCAGGCGGTGGGCCGTGTTCGCCCATTCCTTGCCCATCGTCGTCGGGCTGGCCGGCTGTCCGTGCGTGCGCGAAAGCATCGCGGCATCGGCATGGGCGTGCGCGCCCTCGCGGATGCGATCGATGACCTCATCCAGCGCGGGCAGGATCACGCGTTCGCGGGCGCTCTTCAGCATCAGCGCGTAGGCGAGGTTGTTGATGTCCTCGGATGTGCAGGCGAAATGGACGAACTCGGCGACCGGCGCGAGTTCTTCGTGTTCACGGATGCGTTCCTTGAGGAAATACTCGACCGCCTTCACGTCATGGTTGGTCGTCCGTTCGATCTCCTTGACCCTTGCGGCATCGGCCTCGGAGAAGGATTCGACGATGTTGTCCAGAAACGCCCGCGCGCCGCTGCTCAGCCGGGGCACCTCGCGCACGGCCTCGATGTCCGAAAGCCGGATGAGCCAGGCAACTTCCACCTGCACGCGTGCGCGGATGAGCCCGAACTCGCTGAAGACCGGGCGCAGCCCGGCGGTGGCCTGGTGGTAGCGGCCGTCGAGCGGCGAGACGGCGGTCAGTGGTGATACGATCATGGCGTTCCCTCGTTCTGGACTGATGCGAACGGTACCTCCTGGTTCGGGTTTGGCAAAGGGAGGAGGGCTTGCAGGCCGTGCGCCTGCATCCTACTCTCACGCGCATGGGTTTGATGAAGGGGAGGGTGATCGTTCTGGCCGGCTGCCTGATGTTCGGGCCGCTGTCCTGGGCCGTGGCCGATGAGGTCGCGGAACAGCCTGCGGCCGGCGCGGTCGAGGCGCCGGATGCGGCGCACGGCAAGATGATTTTCGAGAACATCTGCAGCCACTGCCACAACGCGAGCCACGAGACGAGCGCGGTCGGCGCGCCCGGCCTGATGGACGTGATCGAGCGCCACGACGAGGCCTGGCTCGACCGCTGGCTTTCAGGCCCTGAGGCGTTCGCCGCGAACGACGAGGACGCAAAGGCGCTCGTCGAATCCAATCCCTACGGGCTGGTCATGCCCACGCTGCCCGAAATGCAGGATCCCAAGAACCGCCGGGATGTCATCGCCTTTCTGAAAACGCTGCGCAGCAAATAGCGCAGGGAAAGGGCGCCCGGAGCTCATTCCGGCAGGGGTTTTCCGGCCTCTTACCGCGTGCCGCTTCCGTTCTTCAGATGCCAGCGGATCCGCGGCCATGTTCCGGCAAGCGCAAGGTGCGCGCCGTCGTGGCTGACGAGCTCGCCAGTGATTCGTCCGCCCACGAGTCGGGCGCTGCCCGCATAGCGCCGGCCGTGGCTGAGCAGCCGGATCCGCCGGGCCTCGATGCGCCCCCGCCGGGCGCGCAGGCGCAGTTCGAGC